>CAMDQF010000366.1 GCA_945905745.1 Litorilinea aerophila | reverse complement strand
TTGACCATTTTGAACAATACCTTCAAAAGTTGTCACTTGCATATTGCACCTCATCCTCTTTGGAAATGCCCGTTGCGGCTGACTGGCTTCTTGACCCACTATACAGCTCTGTGATTTCGGTGTCAAAAAGGCGATCGGCACGCCCCAACGCTGGCATAGTGGGGAAAAATCGCTGGTGGAATCCCAAAGAGTTGTTCGCCCTGGCCGGTGTGGACCTGACCAGCCCGCAGCCGGTGGAGAAGACCTTCGCTGTGCTGGCGGGGATGGCGGCGCGATTGGAGCAATGAGGGTGAGGGAGGAGTGAGGTCTAACACGGTAATGAGGCGTTTCGGCGGCTGCGAGCCAACCACATCGCCAACGAACCAACGCCGAGACGGGCAAACAACATTAAAAACGTGCAGATCTAGCCGAAATCGCCTCCATTTTATGTTCGGCTGAAGTAGTTCACTACCTCGTTTATGACGAAATGCTGTATGTAATCTTAGATTAAGAAGTTGGAAGGATTATGCCGTTGGACATTTATCGTGATTTACTGTATTGATCAAGATGATGATGAAACAAAAAAAACAATTTTCGATAAATTTACTCCTGACAACGATGCAAAATTATCGTTTTTTCATTTTTTCATCATTCTGATCAATACATTTATCGTGATTTACATTGCATAATACTCTATCTATGGGTTCTCTTGGACTATCAAGCACTGTATATAGTAGGTGTAAAATTTCAAACTACTATATACAGAATATGGAATATAGTTGAATATAGAATCAACGCTTTGATGCTTTTGCGTCAACTAACTCCTGACAAGCAATTTGGGTGAAAATACACCCAAAAGAGCGCAAAAATGGCCCAAAATGGGCACTACAACCCATAGATAGAGTATAATATTTAAGTTTCTATAGATATTCAGAAAAATCTTCGCCTCCTCGTTACGAAGCAAAGTGGGGTCAAAACTTTCTGGAGAACTATAGCAACTTACCATAAAAAGCTAAAGCTCCATTGGTACTCATTTGGAAGGAGGTTTATAGGTTATCTTCATCTCCTCTGCCAAGGCATATGATATACACCAACCCTATTCATGATGTCAGGTTTAACAGATGTTCTTAGTATTTTGCATTCATCACCATCACGCAAACCAGCTTCTTTTATAGTTTTAGTGTTGGGTAGTTTTCGTTCAGATTTGTGCAGTTTTGCGATAAGCACATTTTCAAATACAGGAGCAAACTTAATACTATCATTCATATTGCTGTCTTGTGACATTTCTTCTAGAAACAGAGAGATGAAACGTTCAACCCGGAGATCCTGAGAAACATAGACAGGTATACGCATTCCTGCTTCTTCTAAAATTACGTCAAGATGAATAAACTTTGTTCTATTCAACCATTTTACTTGATCGACGCGATGGATACATATAGATGCAATAATCGACAGCACAAGTAAGTAAATATACCCTGTTACCCCCCACGATGATATGCCTATGCCAAATCCTAAAGTGGCTAGTGGTTCATGAAATAGCCACACAGTGCCAAAACTAGCAATAAAGGTCACAAACCAATTCTGCCAAGACCAGTTTTTCTTATGGTCTTTAGGTATCGTTAGTACACCTTTTTTCAGTCTCATACAAATTAATCGATCCTTTATTTCCTACCCGTGACGTGTGTTCACGGAGCGAGCCGAACTATTATTATACGGCGTCCGTCTATACTGCGCACGGAAACAAATTGTGATTTTGTACTCTGGAGAAAAGTTGCTGATTCCAGACTAATACCCCAAACGGGGTATGCCATTAAAATCACAAAATATGCCCGTGCACAGTATATTTACCCGTTCGCCTTGTCTACCACGGATGTTCTACAGCGTCCGACTATAAGGATTGTAGCGGCTTTCGCCTATTGTCACAAAAATCGTCCCTATTTGCTCCGTCAAGTGACAATTTCCAGTATACTGGCTGTTAGTTGCGCTGTCAACTTGATTTGTTCTTCCTTCCCTGTTCTTCCCCTCACCATCCCACCCCCAAAATTGTACATTCCCCCTTCACCGCTGGTATAGTGGGGGGAAATCGCTGGCGGAACCGCAACGAGCCACCGACGCCATTTTTTTCTCCGAAAAATCCGCGTCCATCCGCTCAATCCGCCTGATCCGCGTTCCTATTCTTCAAGACTGCGAGGTTTCCTTCAATGGCACGACAGGACTATTTCAACGCCCGCGACACCCTGCAAACAGCCAGCGGCCCGGTCACCATCTACCGACTGGATGCGCTGGAAAAGGCCGGGGTGGCCCCGGTCAGCCAACTGCCCTTCTCCATCAAAGTGATGTTAGAAGCCGCCCTGCGCCAGGCCGAGGGCTTTGAGATCACCCGTGAGAATGTGGAGACGATTGCCCGCTGGAACGCCGCGGGCAACCCCCAGGTGGAGATTCCTTTCAAGCCGGCCCGGGTCGTCCTCCAGGACTTCACCGGCGTGCCCAGCGTAGTTGATCTGGCGGCCCTGCGCAGTGCGATGGCGCGTATGGGCGGCGACCCCCGCAAGATCAACCCCCTCGTCCCTGTGGATCTGGTGATTGACCACAGCGTGCAGGTGGATCGCTTCGGCAGCAGCCTGGCCCTGGCCTACAACACCGAGCGGGAGTTCGAGCGCAACATCGAACGCTACGAATTCCTCAAATGGGGGCAGCAGGCTTTTGACAACTTCGCAGTCGTGCCGCCAGCCACAGGCATTGTGCATCAGGTGAACCTGGAATTTCTGGCGAAGGTCGTGCAGACCGGGATGGTCAACGGCAGCCTGGAAGCCTACCCCGATTCCCTGGTGGGCACGGACAGCCATACCACAATGATCAACGGTCTGGGCGTGCTGGGCTGGGGCGTGGGCGGCATCGAAGCCGAGGCGGTGATGCTGGGCCAGCCGATCTATATGCTCCTGCCCGATGTGGTCGGTTTCAAACTCACCGGCAGCCTGCCCGACGGCGCCACCGCCACGGACCTGGTGCTGCGGGTGACGGAGATGCTGCGCAAGAAGGGTGTGGTGGACAAATTTGTCGAATTCTACGGCCCCGGCTTGAGCAAATTGACCCTGCCGGATCGGGCCACCATCGCCAATATGGCCCCGGAATATGGCGCGACGATGGGTTTCTTCCCTGTGGACGACGAGACTTTGCGCTATCTGGTGGGGACCAACCGGGACGCGGCACTGGTCGATCTGGTGGAGCGCTACTCGAAAGAGCAGGGCCTCTTCCGCACGGACGCCACGCCGGACCCACTCTTCAATTCCACTCTGGAATTGGATATGGGCACAATCGTGCCCAGCCTCTCCGGCCCCAAACGGCCCCAGGATCGCATCGATCTGGCTGGGCTGGGACCCAAGTGGAAGGCGATGCTCACCGCGCCGGTGGGGGCCAAAGGCTTTGGCCTGGAAAGCAGCGATGTGACCAAGAAAGTCCCGGTAAACTTCAAAAACACCAAACTTGAGATCGGCCACGGAGATGTGGTCGTGGCGGCCATCACCTCCTGCACCAACACCAGCAACCCGTCGGTGATGATCGGCGCGGGTCTGCTGGCGAAAAAGGCGGTCGAGCGGGGGCTGGATGTGAAGCCCTGGGTCAAAACCAGTCTGGCCCCCGGCTCGAAGGTCGTGACCAGCTATCTGGAAGCCAGCGGGCTGATCCCCTACCTGGAGGCCCTCAACTTCCACACGGTCGGCTACGGCTGCACCACCTGCATCGGCAACACCGGCCCCCTGCCCGAAGCCATCAGCAAAGCCATCCACGCCGGTGATCTGGTGGCGGTTTCCGTGCTGAGCGGCAACCGCAACTTCGAGGGGCGCATCAGCCCGGATGTGCGGGCCAACTTCCTGGCCTCGCCGCCCCTGGTCGTCGCCTATGCCATCGCTGGCACAATGGAGATCGACCTGACCGTCGATCCCCTGGGCTACGACCCCACGGGCGAGCCGGTCTATCTGGCCGATGTCTGGCCCAGCCAGGAGGAGATTCAGACGGAAATTCGCCGCAGCCTGAACCCGTCCATCTTCGCCGAGCAGTATGGCAATGTCTTCTCTGGCAACGAGCAGTGGAACGCAGTGGCCGCCAGCGAAGGTGACATCTACGCCTGGAATGCGGAGAGTACCTACATTCAGGAGCCGCCCTTCTTTGTGGGGATGAGCGCTGAAGTGCCGCCTGTGCAGCAGATTGTGGGGGCACGGGTGCTGGCTGTCATGCCCGACAGCACCACCACCGACCACATCAGCCCGGCGGGTTCGATTGCCGCAGACAGCCCTGCCGCCGATTATCTGCGCAGCCACCATGTGGAGCGCTCCGAGTGGAACAGCTACGGCAGCCGCCGGGGCAACCACCAGGTGATGATGCGCGGCACCTTCGCCAACATCCGCATCAAAAACCAGATGCTCGACGGGCAGGAGGGCGGGCTGACCGTCCACATTCCCACAATGGAGCAACTGCCCATCTGGACTGCGGCCGAACGCTATATAAGCGAAGGCACGCCCCTGATTATCCTGGCGGGCAAGGAGTACGGCACGGGTTCCAGCCGGGACTGGGCGGCCAAGGGTGTCCAGTTGCAGGGCGTGCGCGCGGTCATCGCCGAGAGCTTCGAGCGCATCCACCGCAGCAATCTGGTGGGGATGGGCGTGCTGCCCCTGGAATTTGTGGACGGGCAGAGCGTGCGCTCCCTTGACCTGAGCGGCTTCGAGACCTTCGACATCATCGGCCTCAGCGAGGATTTGGCACCCAGCCAGCAGTACACCGTGCGGGCCACGGGCGAAAATGGACGGGTGACCGAATTCGCCGTCCACAGCCGTCTGGACACGCCGGTGGAAGTCAACTACTACAAAAACGGCGGGATTCTGCATACCGTTCTGCGCCGCTTGGCGACGGAAAATTGATCGCG
>CAMDQF010000365.1 GCA_945905745.1 Litorilinea aerophila | reverse complement strand
GCGTCCATTTTCACCTTTCTCCTCTCGAAATAAGGTGATTTTACACGCTTTTGCACGATCTATTGATGTTTTGGTTGTTAAGGTGCTGCACGATGTACTGATGTTTTCTCAACTACGTTGTGCACGATGTATTGATGGACTACAGCTAGGCGCTTGCAGCCGATTATGGCAGGTGATACAATAGCCCCACACAGATTGCGGGCGGCTGTTTGCCCGCAATTCCGTATTTGTTGTACTGGAAGTTCCGCTATAGTTTTGGCCCAAAGGAGGGCAAACAGATGAGCACGACAAAAAACCGCTTTTCTGCATTAATTGCTGTTTTTGTGATTCTTTCGATTGTGCTAGCCGGTTGTGCAGCACCGCCGCCCCCCGCCGCTTCTAGTGCAGCGGCCCCCGCTGCCGAGATGAGCGAGATGGACAAGCTCGTCGCCGCTGCCCAGGCCGAGGGCACCCTCTCCACCATCGCCCTGCCTCACGATTGGTGCAATTACGGCGAAGCCATCGAGACCTTTAAGGCCAAATATGGCATTGCCATCAATGAACTGGACCCCAACGCCGGTTCGGGCGACGAGATCGAAGCCGTCAAGGCCAATATGAACAACAAAGGCCCCCAGGCCCCCGATGTGATCGACGTGGGCTTTGGCTTTGGCCCCCAACTGGTGGATGAGAAGCTCTCCATGCCCTACAAAGTCTCCACCTGGGATACCATCCCTGCGGATGCCAAACACCCGGACGGCGCATGGGTAGGCGACTATTACGGCGTGTTGTCCTTTATCGTCAACACCGACATTGTGACGAATGTGCCCCAGGATTGGGCTGACCTCCTGAAACCCGAATACAAAGGCCAGGTGGCCCTGGCCGGCGATCCCCGTGTCTCCAACCAGGCGATTATGGCAGTCTACGCCGCGGCCCTGGCCAACGGCGGCTCCCTGGATGATGCACAACCCGGTCTGGACTTCTTTGCCCAGTTGAACGCAGCGGGCAATCTGGTGCCGGTCATCTCGAAGGGCGCTACCCTGGCCAAAGGTGAGACCCCGATCGTCATCGCCTGGGACTACAACGCCCTGGCCTGGCAGCAGGGATTTGAGGGCAACCCGGCCACAGAAGTGGTCGTGCCCGCCAGCGGCATCATCGGCGGTGTCTACATTCAGGCCATCAGCGCCTATGCACCCCAACCCAATGCGGCCAAACTCTGGCAGGAATTCCTCTATTCCGACGAAGGCCAGCTCATCTGGTTGAAGGGCTTCTGCCATCCCATCCGCTACAACGATCTGGTGGCGCGCAATGTCATCCCGCAGGACGTGGCGGACGCGTTGCCTTCGGCGGATCTATACGCCAAAGCGGTCTTCCCCACGCTTGACCAATTGGCCGCGGCCAAAGAGTCCATCACCACCCAATGGGACGCGGTGGTGGGGGCGGATGTGAAGGCGGCGGAGTAGGTGGCAGGTCGAATGTGACAAGTGGCAGGTGTTCTGTCGGGTGAGTTGACGGAGCATCTGTAGATTGGAGGGATGGGAGCGGTCTGTGGGCCGCTCCCATCCATTGAACGGAAATAGATTCCTCGGGGAAACGATGCGATGGATGAGTTGCAGCGAATCCGATGGGCTATTCGGGAACAGCGCTACCGTGTCAGTTCTCACGCCAACGACGAAATGGCCGATGATTCTCTGGTTGTGGATGATGTCGAGAGAATCATCCTGACTGGTCTCATTGCGCAACGTCTTACAAGAGATCCACGCGGCAGAAGATATGCTATACTGGGCGCAACTATGGATGGGCGCAATGCCTATGTGGTGTGCCGCTTTCTGCTATCGGGCGTACTTTTGATTATTACTGCCTATGTAGCGGACGATGACCTACAGGGTGATTCTTATGCAAAATGAATCGTGTGAGCTATGTGAAGGAACGTTAGAATATAAGCATATTCTGGCTCGCTTTCGCTTTTTAGGCGAGACAATTTACATTGAAAATGTGCCAGCGTGGGTCTGCACCCAGTGCGGTGAACAGTACTACGACGCGCCAGTTTACAAGCAAATGGAGCAGATCGCCCGCCACAAAGAGCGCATTGAGCGGATGATTTCCTTTCCATTGGCCGAATTTGAGATGGGAATGCCCGCATAGCTTACGCTTGTTCTGCGAAAATTTACGTTCTGCGTAATCTGCGTTCTCGCCTGCATCCCCCCAACCCGCGGCGACGCACGACAACTGTTTACTGATAACCGTTCACTGCCCAGCCCACTTCTTTTCAAACCACCGCGCAAGGACTCAGCCGTGGCCGCAACCCCCATACGTCGTCAACCATTTTCCTGGGCCTGGCTGGGGCTGGTGCCCTTCTTCCTTTTTGCCCTGGCCTTTTTGATCGTGCCCGCGGCCTCGCTCGTTTCTGGCAGTTTGCAGGACAGCGACGGCAACCTCACCTTCAAGAACTTTCTCGACCTGGCCCAGCCCAACATCCTCAGCGCCTACCGGCTGAGCATCAGCATCAGTGCAGTGACGGCCATCGGCGGCGCGCTGCTGGGCTTCCTGCTCGCCTACGCTACAATTCTGGGCGGCCTGCCCCGCTGGATGCGGGTCTTTCTGGCGACCTTCTCCGGCGTGGCATCCAACTTTGCGGGTCTGCCCCTGGCCTTCGCCTTTATAGCTACGCTTGGCCGGACGGGTCTGGTTACAGTCCTGCTCAAAGAACTCTTTGGCATCAATTTGTATGATATGGGCTTCAGCCTCTACAGCTTCACCGGTCTGAGCCTGACCTACATTTACTTTCAGTTTCCCCTGATGGTGCTGGTCATATCGCCTTCTATCGACGGCCTGCGCAAGGAGTGGAAGGAGGCCGCCGAAAATCTGGGCGCGTCCAACTGGGACTACTGGCGTTACATTGCCTTTCCGGTTCTGCTGCCCTCGATTCTCGGCGCGGCCATTCTGCTCTTTGGCAATGCCTTCGGGGCCTACGCCACGGCCTTCGGGTTGACCGGCGGCCTGCTCAATCTGGTGACAATCGTCATCGGCGCGCAGATTCGGGGGGATGTGCTGCACAATCCGGGGCTGGGCTATGCCATGGCAATTGGGATGGTGGTGGTCATGGCGGTCAGCCTCTCTGGCTACTCCTGGCTGCAACGCCGTTCAGAAAGGTGGTTGCGATGAGATCGGCGATGAAATCGGCGACGAAACCGGCGGGAAAAAAACGGGCTTCGTTCTGGGCCTGGCTCTGGATCGGGCTGGGTGCCCTCTACTTTATACTCCCCCTCTATGCCACCTTCGATTTCTCTCTGCGCGCCCAGCGGGATGTGCTCAGCTTGCGGGCCTACGAGCGGGTGTTGGAAGACCCCCGTTTTCTGGCGACCTTTGGCTTCTCAGCCCAGATTGCCGTGGTGACAATCATCGCCAGTATGCTGCTGATTGTGCCCACCTCCTATTGGGTGCATCTGCGCTTTCCTAAAATGCGCCCGGTGGTGGAGTTTGTCACCCTCCTGCCTTTCGTCGTCCCGGCGATTATTCTGGTCTTCGGCCTGATCCGCATCTACAGCCGCCCACCCTTTCTGCTCACCGGCTCGGTCTTCACGACCAATTTGCTGCTGGTGGCGGGCTATGTGGTGCTCTCTTTTCCCTATATGTACCGTTCGGTGGACGCAGGGATGCGGGCCATCGACGTGCGCACTTTGACCGAGGCCGCCCAGAGTCTGGGCGCAAGTTGGCCGACGATTCTCTTCCGGGTCATCTTTCCTAACCTGCGCACGGCCCTGCTCAGCGGCGCGTTTTTGACCTTTGCGATTGTGATGGGCGAATTTACCCTGGCCGTCTTTCTGGCCCGCCCGGCCTTTGGCCCCTATATGGCCCTCATCGGCCAGGACAAGGCCTACGAACCCTCGGCCCTGGCTATTCTCAGCTTTGCGATGACCTGGGCCGCGATTGGAATCATCCAGCGCATTGGGCGGGCGTCACCGGGACAGGCCCAGGTGGGCGGGACGCACTGAATTTAACGGGTTGTGTTCCCTGACTGAGCAATAGATACATCCTGAGATAAACGCTGGAGGTGTTATATGACAACTTTAGAGCAAACCATTATTCGCGAAATCGCCACGTTGCCGGAGTACCGCTTACCCAATGTGTTGGTCTATATCCGTTTCCTAAAATATGGCCTGGATTCAGATGAAAAAGAGATCGAAGAACGGTTTGAGCGATCGTGGAAACGGATACGCGCCGTAACCAAAGAACTTAACATTACAGAAGAAGATATCGAAGCCGAAATCCGCGCAGTGCGTGAGGAAAAGTAATGCGCGCCATTATTGACACGAATATCGTCGTTTCTGCTTATCTCGGTGGCAGGCTCGAAATCATTCTTCGGTCATTCAAAGAAGACAAATATACGCTAATCGTCAGCAAAGCCATCGCCGATGAGTATTTTCTGGTTCTGAAACGCCCGAGATTCAGAATAGACAGCGAGGCTTTGGATGACTTTGCATCTCTGCTGGTCAGCAAAGCCGAATTCGTCACCCCGTTTACACCGGTGACCGCCATCAAATCCGATCCATCGGATAATATATTTCTTGAGGCTGCACTGGCGGGAAAAGCGGATTGCGTAGTCAGCGGAGACGCGCATTTACTGGATCTGAAAACCTTTGGCGCTATTCCCATTCTCACCGCCCGCGAATTCATCGAGTTGCTACAGAATTTATAACGAATGACAAACCCTCTCCTGATAAGGTTACAGATGCCACTCCTCGAACTCAAACACATCGCCAAATCCTACCAGAACACCCTCGCCGTGCGGGATTTCAACCTGGACGTGGAGCAGGGGGAGTTTGTCTCCTTTCTCGGCCCCAGCGGCTGCGGCAAGACGACGACATTGCGGATGATCGCGGGCTTCGAGCGGCCCGACGGCGGCACGATTCGGCTGGAGGGCAACGACATTACCCAG
>CAMDQF010000364.1 GCA_945905745.1 Litorilinea aerophila | reverse complement strand
CTTGACGCGCAGAATCTCTAGTTCTCGTTGGGCGATGGTCATCAGATATCCTCCTGGATGTGGGTTCTATCTGATTATCCTCGCCTCCTACGCCTGTAGTCAAGTGGCGAATAATTCCTGACACTAACATTATACCCAATGGCGACAGAATCTTTTTGCGGAGTTAAGCGGAGAGGAAATTAGTCGCCAAGCGATGGAATTTCAGCGGCGTAAGCCAGTTTCTAACACAGTCGCTGAAGAAAAAGCCGCCTAACATTGCGTGAAACCCGGCCACGCCCGCGCCTGTCAACGAAGGTGTCATCGTTCGCGATGTGGGTGGCAATACGGACGATTTTGTGACAATAGGCGGAAGCCGCTACTATCCGTATAGTCGGACGCTGTAGAACATCCGTGATACACGAGGCGAGCGGGTAGATAGACGGACGCAGTATAATAATAGTTGGGCGCTTCGCTGTGAAAAGAGTAAAAATGAATCAATCATCCAAAATCGAAATGTTCTGGCAAGATTATCTTTCGACGCTTTCAGAAGAAAATCGAAAGAATGTTCCCGCATATCTTGTTGACGATTTTGCTGACACTCCTGAAGCAGCCACTAAAGTTGGAAAACTCGTTCGTGACGGGATCAAGACCACAAGTAGTTCACTTTTATGGGGTCTGGAGCATCTCGGTGTGCCGCTTCCCAAAGTAGGTGATGTCTCTGTGGTTGTGGATGGGAATGGTGATCCTCTTTGTATCATTGAAATGATAGAAGTAGAAATCAGACCCTTCAACACGGTCGATGAGCATTTTGCCTTTGAATATGGCGAAGGTGAACGCACTCTTGCTTACTGGCTTAGTGACAATTGGGATTTCCATTCACGATGGTGTCGCGAAATCGGACGTGAGCCGAGCGAAACCATGCCGATTGTCTTTCAACGCTTCCGCTTGATGTATACACAAAATAAAAAAACGCCTGAATGAAAAATTATGGAGGCTATTTATTTTTTTTCTCGTCCAACTCAAAAGCGCCCAAAGTAGAGTTGAGCCGCCGAGAAAATAGGGTGGTATACCCCACTTCCTACTTCCGGTCGGCTCGTACGCTAGTTGGGCGGGCCACTTCACTCCGTATTTTACCAAAAAAATAGGGAAGTCACAGAGTGGTTCCGCCCAACACAGCGTGCACCCGACGCTGGGGATTCTGGCGCGATTCCAAGCATTTTTCTACGCCTCAGCATTTTCCCAGTCGGACGGCGTCCCGCCGCCCGCCCCAGCGCGGGTAACGCAAGCCGTTAGGTGTCAATTTGAAATCGAGCTTCTGTAATTCCGATCAAAGCAGACTCGCTGGCAGGTTAGAATGCACAAGCTAGTCGATCGCGAGTTGCTAGACAGCCACCAACGCCCCCTCCGCGTAGCGCTGGCGCAGCACCTTCTTGTCGAATTTGCCCACGCTCGTCTTGGGAATTTCGGCAATGAAGGCGTAGCCATCGGGCAGCCACCACTTGGCGACACGGGATTGCAAAAACACCTCAAGTTCAGCTGCGGAGAGCGCGCCCGCGTCCTTCGTGGGCACGACGACAGCCAGAGGGCGCTCGCCCCATTCGGCATGGGGAATGGCGATGACCGCGGCTTCCAGCACCTGCGGGTGGGCCATCAACAGCCCTTCCAACTCCACCGTCGAAATCCACTCACCGCCGCTTTTGACCAAATCCTTTGTGCGGTCGGTAATCGTCATAAAGCCCTCTTCGCTGATGGTCACTACATCCCCCGTGCGGAACCAGCCGTCCGCCGTGAAGTTGTCGCTACTACCCTCCATTTTGTAGTAGCTTTTGACGACCCACGGCCCCCGCACCTCTAGCGCACCCATTGTCGTCCCGTCCCAGGGCAGTTCGTCCCCTGCGTCGTTGACAATGCGCATCTCTACCCCGCCGATGGCATAGCCCTGCTTGGCCTTCATATCCCACTGTTTGTGGTCAGGAAAGTCAGCGTGGCTGCTGAGCAGTTTGGAAACTGTGCCCAGAGGCGACATCTCCGTCATCCCCCAGGCGTGGAGAACGTTGACGCCCAATTGGCTCTCGTAGCCTTCGATGAGGGAGCGGGGCATGGCCGAGCCGCCCACCACTAGCGCCCGGATACAGGAGATGTCCCGGGGGTTGTTCTTCAATTCGTGGTAGAGACCGTTCCAAATCGTCGGCACACCTGCCGCCACTGTGACCCGCTCCTCGGCAATCATCTGGGCCAGGGCCGGGCCTTGCAAGTGGGGGCCAGGCATCACCACCTCCGCGCCGGTGAAGGCCGCCGAATAGGGGAGTCCCCAGGCCATCGCGTGGAATTGGGGCACCACCGGCAGGATAACATCGGCTTCGGTCAGCCCCAGCGCGCCAGCCAGACAGGAACCCATTGTGTGCAGGTACATACTGCGGTGGCTGTAGAGCGCACCCTTCGGGTTGCCGGTCGTGCCGCTGGTATAGCAGAGACCCATGGCCATCTTTTCGTCGGTGGAGCGCCATTCAAACTCGTCATCTGCCGCCGCCATCAGCGTTTCGTAGTGGTGGATTTTGCCCGACAGGGTCGTCTCCACCCCCGCTGGCGCGTTGAAGAGGACGAAATGTTGCACACCGCGGATCTGATCCGATACCCGTTGCAGCAGAGGCAGCAGCGTGCCATCCACGAAAATCACTTTGTCTTCGGCGTGGTTGATAATGTAGGCCAACTGCTCCGGGAAGAGGCGGATGTTGAGCGTGTGGCAGACCGCGCCCGCGCCGGGGATGCCAAAGTAGAGTTCCATGTGCTGGTAGTTGTTCCAGGCGAAGGTGCCCACCCGGTCGCCCTCTTCCACGCCCAGACCCAGCAGCACGTTGCCAAGCCGTTTCACCCGCCTGTAGAAATCGGCGTAGGTGTACTCGTGCATCTCGCCACTGGGCAGTTTCGTCTTGATCTTCTTGTGCGGGAACATCCGGTTGGCGTGTTCCGCAATGCGGTCGATTGTCAGGGGGTAGTCCATCATCAGGCCAGCGAGCATAGCGTGTGCGTCCGTTTCTGTGGGTGGGGTGCGTGGGAGAGATGGTGAGATGATGGGATGATGCAACGTGTCCATCATCTCATCATCCCATCACCTGCTTTTTAGACGAAAGCTGATAGACCGGTGATCTCCCGCCCGGCGATCAGCAGATTGATCTCATTTGTGCCTTCGTAGGTATAGGTGGCCTCGGCGTCGGTGAAGAGGCGGGCCGCGTGGTTTTCGATGAGGATGCCGTTACCGCCCAGAATTTCACGGGCCTGCCCAGCCATTTTGCGCGCTTTGGCCGCACAGGACTGCTTGGCCAGGGAAATCTGACCGGCGGATGCCTGACCCGCGTCCATCAGTTGGGCCAGCCGCCAGACGAGGAGTTGCATCTGGCTCAGTTCCGCGGCCATCTCCACCAGTTTGGCCTGGATGAGCTGATAGCTGGCGATGGGTTTGCCGAACTGCTCCCGGCGACAGGCGTAGTCCAGCGCGATTTCATAGCAGCCGGCGGCCAGCCCGACCGCTTCCCAGGCCACGCCCGCACGGGTATAGTCCAGCACCGCGTTCAAATCCCGGAAGCTGTTGCAATGGGCCAGCCGGTCTGCAACAGGAATGTGGACGTCAGAAAGGGAAATGTTGGCCTGGTGCACCGCCCGTTTGGCGATTTTCCCAGTGATTGTCTCGGCCTGGAAGCCGGGCAGGTCACGGGGATTCTCCAGCACAAAACCGCCGAACCGCCCGCCCTCGTCGCGCGCCCAGATGATCAGAATGTCGGCAATTGTGCCGTTGCCGATCCAACGTTTCTGGCCGTTGAGAACCCAATAGTCACCGACGCGGCGGGCTGTCGTCTGCACATGGGCCGCGTCGGACCCCCGCTCCGGTTCGGTCAGGCCGAACGCGCCCAACTTTTCCATCGCCACCATTTGTGGCAGCCAGCGCTCTTTTTGTTCCTGCGAACCGAACAGGCTGATAGAACCGATTGCCAGCCCTGAGTGGACACCGAACAGCGTACTCACCGAGCCATCCACCCGACAGAGTTCGTACTTGACCAGTCCGCTGCTCACATTGTCCAGCCCAGCCAGGCCATAGCCGGTCAGTGTGCCGCCAATAATCGGAATCGGCAGTTTGCCCAAGCCCAGGGCCAGGTCACGGGCCATCTCCGCCCGCTCCCAATAGTCGTTGATCTGCGGGCGGACGACACTTTCCATATAGTCCCGCACCTGATCGCGCAGGGCGCTCTGGGCCGGGGTGAGGAGATCGTCAAAGCGGAAAGGGTCAAAGTCGGGTGTGGGCATAGGGATTTCCTGAAGAATGGAACGCGGATGACGCGGAGTAAGCGGATAAAAACGGATAAAGAACAGAACGCAGAGACCCGTCACTTCCTCCTTCTTTTCATCCGCAGACATCCGCCCAATCCGCGTCATCCGCGTTCAATTTTTGTTCAATTCGCTTACATCTCTTTTTCGTGCAATAGGGTTTCCATCCACTCTTTGTCTGTGCTGTCCAGTGTGACCGGTGGCGGCTGGCTGTAATCGACGAGCAGATCGTAGCCGCCGATGTCGTAGCAGCGGGTGAAGACAGTCGGCAGATCGAGTACGACGTCTTCGTCCTCTGGAAGCAGCGGGATGCGGCAACGGGGCAGACGCTGACGCAGGGGAATCGGGTAGGCTTCGATCTGTGTGGAGGACTGGTTGCGGCAAACGCTGACAATATAGCGCCACTCTGCTGGTTCGTGGAGGCTGCCTAAGCGCGCTATTGTGGTGGGTTGCCCCTCGCCCAGCAGATCGATCTCCACCAGATTGACCTGGGAATTGCGGATGTCGTCCTGTTTGCGCAGGTATTTCTGCCGATCCTCGCCCGTCTTGTTGGCTGGACTCAACACTTCAATCAGTGTCACCACTTCGCCGTTGGGGTGGTGGATGATTTCCAGGAAGGGCACACGCCGTTCTTCCTCCAACAT
>CAMDQF010000363.1 GCA_945905745.1 Litorilinea aerophila | reverse complement strand
GGCAAGGCGGCGGTAACGACGACGGGAGTCAACCAGACGCCCTTGCTGGACGACAACGGGGATGGGGTCTACAACCCGGCAGCCGATGGCAGTGTGGCCATCAACCGCCACGTCACCCGCTTCTTCAGTTCTGTGCGCCCGGTGCTTGCAAGAGTGGATGTGCAGAAGAACGGGGTGGATGGGGTGCTCAGCGCCACAGTGGAGGAGGGGGCCGAGCAGACCGAACTGGTCTGGGCCGCCATTTATGGCCCCACCTTTGAAGAACCCAGCGATGTGACCATCAATCTGAATGTACCGGCCCTGGAGCTACAACCCGTGGCTGGGCAGCCGGGCAAGTTCAGCGTCAACTATACGAATGGTTTCGTGGAGACCGGCGACTATCGCATCGTATTCTACGCCCAGGATCGGATCGGCCTCAACGCTGTCCCTGTTTCGCCCGGGGACCAGCTACAATTGTTTTTGCCTACGATTCTTCGCTAAATCGCTTAGGTTTTGATGTCTCTGAGGGTGTGAACTGTATGAGCAGACGATATATCGGTTTTCTGTTAGTTCTGGCAACCGCGCTGGCTCTCGTCTTTGGGCCAAGCCGAGATGTGGCTGCTCGTCTGCTGGCCGATGCAGCGACCATCAGCGGTTCGGTGATGGTGCGAGATGTGGACACGGGTACACCCTCCCTGCAGAGCGACCGGCTGGTCATCCAATTGGCCGGTGTGCAGACACCGCCCACTGGTTTTACCTTACAGAGCTATCTGCTCCAGGGCGCGGATGGCTTGTCCACAGGTGTGATCTCTGTATCCGGCGGAGCGGTGAACAGCGCAGCCAACTATCCGGGCAATAACCTGACCGCCCAGTATGGCACCTTTCGGATGATGTGGGAGAAGTTGCTTTTTGAGACGACTCTGCCCGCCGCGCCCCTGGCTCTGATCCGGGAAGTGGTGGACAAAGCCAGCGACACCCCGGACGGTGCGGGCTATGCGGTCGGGCTGATCGACGAGGCCCGACTGATGGCAACCCACGCCAACCTGGCCCGTTCCGCGGCGGCGGCAAGCAATCTGGCCGGAGCGCGCACCCACACCGAACATACCCGCAACATCCTCTTTGGCAAAGACGATCCCCGTTACGGCGATTTCGACGGCACAGGCGGTATCCAGAACCCCGGCGACGGTTTCGGTGTGCTGCGCTATGCCGCCAACGCGGATGTCAAACTGTTGGAGGCGGCGGAGAGCCAGGAAGTGACGCCAGAGATGGGCGAACAGCTTTTTGCTGCCACCCTCGCCATCGCCAACTTTGCCCCCGCCAACGACACCGACACTTGGACCGATCAATTGATCGAACAGACCCAGCAGATTTTGGCCGCGGCCAATGCTGGCGCAGCCAGCGGCCCAGCCACGGCCATGCGCGATCTGGCCAACCGGATTCTGGACGGGGTGGACGAGAATCAAAATGGGGTCGTCGAACCGATTACCGGCGAAGGCGGCGCGTGGACGGCCTTCCTCACCGCCCAGAAGACAGCGAGTTATTTGCCCGGCAACAGCGTCACCGGCCAAGTACAACACCAGCCAGCGGCCAAGAATCCCACCAGCGACAGGATCGTCATCCAGCTGGGCAACGTGCCCCAACCGCCGGAGGAGATCGGTCTGTGGGCCTATCTGCTGGGGGCCGATGGCAAACAGATGCTGTTGGGCGAAGTCCCCTGGGAGAGTGGCACAGTCAGTGCCACCTTCGCCTTTGCGGGCCGCAATCTCATCGGCGGCTTCAACGGTTTTCGGCTGACCCAAGGTGCCATCTACGCCGAGGATGCCCTGCCCGCCGCGCCCCTTGCCCCCATCCGCAAAGTACTCTCCACAGCCGACGATACCCCGGCTAAAGTGGGCTACGGCGTCGGTCTCATGCGCCAGGCCCAGCTTGTGCGGGACCTGGCCGCCCAGATGAGCGCGGCTGCCTCGGCGGACAATATGGCGCAAACCCAGGACAGGGCCAGGGAGACGCTCAATGTGCTGGTGGGCAAGAACGATCCCCGCTATCTGAGCGGCGCTGCGGACCCCGGCGATGGCTTCGGGCTGTTGGGCTATGCCGGGCGGGTGGACCTTTCTATGCAGCAGATGTCGAGCAGTGCGGGCGCTACCGCCAATATGACTAACCGGGGCGGGCAGGCCAGGACAGCCATCGCCAATTTCCACCCGGCCGCAGGCACAGGGACGTGGGCGGATCTGCTGATCGAAAAGATTCAGGCCGTGCTGACCACAAATGATGTGGTCGAAGCCGCGCCTTTTGCGGATCAGGCGGCCTCGCTTGCCAACAACATTTTGAACGGCGACGGCAGCCAGGGCGGCGCGCGGGCGGCCTATCTGGCCAGCCAGCAGGCCGCAGACTATTTCCCCAAAGAGAGCGGAGCCACTGCACCGGAAGAACCGCCGGTAGCTGGCCCCAATCCGGACCCACAAGAGAACGACGATCTGTGCAACCGGGCCAGAAGTCTCTCTACCAACGGCGTGGCCCGCAACCAGACTTTTCACTACGAAGGGGATCAGGACTGGATCAACTTTACCACCCAGGCCAACAAAAGTTATGTGATTGAGGTGACGGGGGTGGGCGCGCTGGCCGACCCGGTGATCTTTCTCTTCGACAATTGCGAGTCGGCCCCCGGCTCTTTCGAGAGCAACGCCTTTGGCAATACCGTGCGTTTGACCTGGAACGCGGCCAAAAGTGGTACATACCTGATTCAACTGCGCCAATTCGATCCAGTCGTCTTTGGGGTGGGTACTGAGTATAGCGTCAAAATTACGGTGGATGCTTCGCCCCCCACGCCGCCGACCAATCTGCGCTGCCTGGCGGTGGATACGACGACCCTGGCAGTTCAGTGGCAGCGCAGCCCGGAATTCGACACCACCGGCTATCGGGTCACCTATCGCAACCAGAATTCCAGCGAATCGGGCTTCCGGGATGTGGCTGGGGCGGATACCACTTTCCTGGAATTGGGTGAACTGACCCCTAACGAACTCTACTTCTTGCGGGTGACTGCCCTGGACTTCTCGCGTAACGAGAGCGATCCATCGGGGGAGTTGCAATGCCGCCCAGTGCAGCCAACCGACAGCACCAAACCGCTGGTGAACTCGATGTTGCCTACCCTCACCGGTCCCTTTACAACCACCGCGCCGGCCCTGACCTTTACCGGCGCAGCGTCGGACAGCGGTGGCAATCTAAGCCGGGTGCGTATCCGCAATACCAGCACCAGCCAGGAAAAGACCGATTTCAGCCTGACCGGGAGCAGCGACGATTTCCGGGTGGAGGATCTGCCCCTGCGCATCGGCAGCAACGAAATTCTGGTGACCGTCTTTGACGGGGAGAACAACAGCACGGATTATCCCCTCTCTGTGGAGCGGCTGGGGGACAGCAAAGGCGCTGTCATTATTATCGCCGGTCACAACGAAACCTTCGGCTTGCAGACGAACATCTACAACTCGACGAATCGGGCCTATCGCATTTTCAAAAGCGCGGGCTACACGGACGACGATATTTTCTATCTGGCCCCTGTGGCCCAGGACCCGGACAAGAATGGCACCGCCGATGAGGTGGACGCGCCGGCGACACCGGTCAACTTCCAGAATGCCATTACCGACTGGGCCAAGACACGGGTGGGGGCAGACAAACCCCTCTTTGTCTATATGATGGATCACGGCCTGGCCGACAAATTCTGCATCACAGGCTGTGCGGGGGCCAGCAGCATCAGCCCCGGCGAGATGGACGGCTGGCTGCGTACCCTGGAAACCGACTCCGGCGTGACGGCAGTGACCGTCGTCTATGAGGCGTGCGTCTCCGGCAGCTTTGTCAACCGGGCCAATGTGACGGACAGCATCAGCAAAGAGGGGCGGGTGATTATCACCTCTACCGGTTTCAACAACAACGCCTACGCCTCGGCCCAGGGCGCGTACTTTTCCGACACCTTCTTCTCCTGTGTGGCGGACAGCGGCAACCTGAAAGCCTGCTTCGACCAGGGCAAAGCCGCTGTAGACGCCACCGGCGTCAACCAGACGCCCTTTCTGGACGACAACGGGGATGGGGTCTTCAACGACGGGGATGGCACAGAAGCCGCCAACCGCCAGGTGACCCGCTTCTTCAGTTCCGTGCGCCCGGTGATCAGCGGTGTGGATGTAGAGCAGAATGGAGCAGACGGGGTGCTCAGCGCAACGGTTGTGGAGGGCGCTGAACAGACAGAATTGGTTTGGGCCGCGGTCTACCCGCCCTCCTTCGCCGAACCCAGTGGTGTGACCCTCAATCTGGAAGTGCCGGTGGTGCGGCTGGAAGCGGTGGCGGGGCAACCGGGCAAATTCAGCGTCAATTACCCAAATGGCTTCCAGGAGAGTGGCGACTATCGCATCGTCTTCTATGCCCAGGACCGGCTGGGGCTGAATGCCGCGCCCGTCTCGCCGGGGGGGATGCAGCTTTTCCTGCCCTCCGTTCAGCGCTAAAGTGCCCTGGGCTGCGTGTGATCTACGACACACCCGCCCGGCCACAGGTATTGGATAATCAATTGTGAGTCGCTGAGGCCCCAATTGCATTATCCAAACGGGATGCAGATTTTTGCGGATTCTGAATCCGGGTTGTCTGCGGATGAAAATCTGTATACACGGATCGAAAGGAACAGAGATTTTCAAACTGATCCGTCTTCTTTACTATCCAGGTATACAAGCCATTTTTCAGGGCAGTTGGAGAATCACCAGTAGGGGTTGCATGCGTCGACGATATTCTGTCTTTCTTCTGATTCTGGCCGCTCTGTTTGCTTTGTCCTTTGGACAGAGAGAGTACGGTTTTGCGGCCTTGGTCATCGTTTCGGCCAACCTGTGCTGATTGGGCTAAATCAGCACGGGTTGGGGTGGCGACGGTGGTCGCTTCTTGGCAGGTCTGCCGGGCAAATCGATATGGGCCAGCAGATAGTCAAACAGGTTGAGCGGCTCTGC
>CAMDQF010000362.1 GCA_945905745.1 Litorilinea aerophila | reverse complement strand
CTGATCCAAACATTGACTCAATACCTGAAGTAGCGCAATAATGTCCATGAGGAGCCTTTGAGTAGAGATAGAGTAACCAACTTGTCCGTTGCTAATCTATCTTACTTCTTGGCTCCGTTTTTTCATCAACTTGGCGAAGGTATTGGATTTGGTTGACCCGATTCTTATCAACCAAGTGATTGAGAATATGCCTTCTCTTGGTTCAATTCATTCTCAACAGTTTCAACCCTTCACTTGATCTCTGGCGAAGGTATTGCATATATGACATAGTTGAAGAGAATCTCGGACTTCCCAGCTTCTTTCACATAGGTACTCACCGGACGATGCAGAATGTCGTACTCGGCGCGGAATTCCCGTCCGTGCTCATCCCAAGTCTTCACCAGGGCGCCAAGTACATTCTGGAAAGTCCAACGGCGACCCTTTTCAGCGCTTTCGCCCACAATGGGTGTACCCACCATGCCGACAAAGCCGCTGGCGACTTCGCGCTGCTTTTGATCAAACATTTTGGAGAAGCGTCCCGTCAGATCACTTTCTGAGCGCACTGTAGCCATCTTGGCGCCACCATAGTCGGAGACGGCATAGACTGGCCGTCCAAGGCTGTCGAAGTGAATGACGCCCGGCGTATCGGCATGTTTGGCTGCCAGCCAAGCAGCGCGGCGCTCAGGATCGTTCAGAGGTTCGGGTTGGGTCGCCGGGTCGGGGCTGCCTCGGTCGGCATACCATTGGCTTTCTTTGACCGTATCGTTGGCATCAAACACCTTTTGCATCCACGGGTCGAATTCCACCCTGGCAAAGGTGGCGTTCGGAAACAGGGTGCGGATATTGCGCCCGACGGCGTCGTAATAGAGAATGGGAGTGACGCCGATTTCACGCAGCACCTTCTCATCTTCGTATTCGTGCGTGATGCTGAAATACGGTTCGTATTGCTTGACGGGTTTGCCTTTGTTGTTGAGGATCGTGCGGCCATTGCCCACCCAGCGCGGGTCGGCATCTACTTCCGCCTTGGTGCCGTCCGGGTTCACCTTAAATGCCTTGCCCGGATGCGCCTGCGCCTTCACCATCGCTACGCCACCACTTCCGTTGGAGTAGGCATAGCACTCCTGCCAGCGGGGATTCGCAGTGCCGTGCTTCTCGCGCGCAAAGGTGTGCATGAAGTTGGGCTTGCGGTTGTTCATCCAGTTGAACAACTCGTATTCCATCCGTGTCGTCGGGTCAGCCAGCGTATCGCCGTCCCCAGAGCCAACCTTGCCCATGATGGCACTCTTGATCACCAGTCCAAGTTCGTCATGCTCGACCGCCGAGCGATTCTTGTTTGGGTCGGTCATCAGGACCGGGCCAAGGACGCGGTAATCGTTGACCGCCGTGACCACATTCCACTTCGCCTGCTTGACCTCAACCTTCTGCACGAGCAGATCGTATGGATCCAGCGCAGCGATCGTCTCCACGCCCAATGGATCTTTAGTGCCAATGGGAATGTAGAAGTGAACGTCTGGATTAGCGGGGTAGCTGGCCGTGCCGGACGGAATCCACCAGTTGTCATCGCCGTTGAAATGCAGATAGCCAGCGGCTGTAAATTCGGCATCGGTGATTTTGCCGGCGTAATGCACCCCTGTGACTCCAGGCGTGAAGGCAAGTTGATAGCTTTGATGCCCCAGGCCAAGTGAATCCCACTGGCCTAGCGGCAAGGGGTTCTGCACATTATCGAGAAATAAAGTTCGGCCCTGGGAAAGAAGGCGTCTTTGCGGCGCCACGCCGTCAGCCACGCCCCCGTAATCAATGTCGGTAGTACTGGCAATTTTGGCTCTAATGTCGTCAAATTGGAACAAACCCGAAGCCGGTGAGATGCCTGTGATTTCGTAACTTCTCGACTCATAAGGGACTCGCAGCCGGTAGATGTCGGTCAGATCCCCTTGCTCGATGTCAGGTGTGTAATCCGTTTCGGTATAGATGATATATAGCTTCTGCTGATCACGGGTTACCTCTGCAGGGAGTGACGGGTCGGCAATCTGGCGACCATAGACCACCGAACAGGATTTCAGTGCGTTCCCATACTTGTCTAGTTCCAAGCCGAGGCTATGGGCGATACGTGGATCAGTCGGGTTGCGTTCGTAGTTGAGTGAGACGGATTCCCTGCCGACTGGAAAGAAGACGGCATGATGTTTCTTTCCAGTCGGCTGTATCAATCGAATCTCGAAGTTGTTTTCGATGACCGTGTACGGATGCTTTTCCTTAGGCGACCCGTCAAAGCTGTAAGTTTCCTGCCGAAGGGGTAGCCCTTTCAACGCACGCAAGCATTCGCGCAATTCGTCAGTATTCAATCCCGCAGGCAGGACTGGCTCAGGAATGTGCTGTTCCTGCCTGTAGTATTCGTGACGAAACTGGTGGACGATTCTCTCCAAATCAAGAAAAGCACCCGTGTGGTACCAAGTCCGTGTTGTGACTGGAGGTTGGTTAAGTTCAGGGGTCAACTCCTGCGCACCTTTGACACTCTGCACACCCACAACGTAATCTTCAAACGCCTCGGTATCCCACTGCTCCACCATGCCAAAGCCGCAGAACTCACGCTCCTCGCCATCGAAATAGCCGTGGTGATAGGCATAGCGCGTGACAAAACGGTTGCGGCTGATATGGTCGTAAGTCTCCACCCGTTCGACCACATACACTGGAAACGGGAGCCGTGTAATCCACGGTTTACTGGTAAATTTATCTTGTAGATAAAACTGGGTCGAAGACACATACTCCACCTGCGTTTCCGCCCCCAAATTGTTGACGGTCTTGACCAGTAGATGCGGTTTTTGCCCCATCAGGTCAATATAGCGCATGGGGTGGCGAGCCGCACCCGGCAGCGGGGACGACCAGACCAGGCAAGCCGTGCCGTTGCCCAAGAGATCGACCACCTGCACGGCGGTCAGGTTATCAACCGGCGGGAAGGGGATGGTCTGCAGCTTGGCCCAAGCGTTGCCGGATTGGTTAAAGTAGACGCGCACGCCGTCTCGCCCCAAATAGAGCATGTCGGTGAGGCCGGAGCCATCAATGTCGGCCAGGCGAATACGTTGCTGGTTGAACTGGTCGGGGTGGTCAAACCAGGGGGCGTTGTCCATCGTCACCTTGGCGCCAAAACGGCCATAGCCCAGGTTGGGCCAATAACAGACCGCGCCGTTGCGAATACGCACCAGGTCGGTCAGCCCATCGCCGGACATATCCGCCAAATAGATCGACTGCGTGCCGTCGGCAAAGATCAGCTGCGGCCCCTGTTCTTCATCGATTGGCACGCTCACGCGGATGGCTGGACCAAAGCCTTGCTCCGCCAGCGAAGGGTGCCAGGTAAGCACTTCGCCTTCTGTGATTAGAATGTCGGGATGACCATCACCGGTCAGGTCAACGAATTTCAGGTTGGGATCATGCATGTCCAGATTCGGCCAGGCGGTGAAGGGTTGGAACGATGCCCAGTTGTCATCCGTGGTGCGTTCGTAGAAGCCACGCACAGGGCCGCTCATCTGCACCAGATCGAGCTGCCCATCCCCGGCCAGATCGAGAAATTGGCCACCTTCGGCTAAGCCCAGGGCTGGCTTGCGGGCAACCAGTTCCATTGCCCCAAAGCGGGCGACAGCGCGCTCCTTTTCACCTTCCAAGATCAGATTATTGGCACTCAGGTTGCGTTTGTAAAACCAACCGTCTGCCTGTTCGGTCAAAATGCCGGAAAGCCCTTCGCTGTCCAGGTCCACCCATTGGTAGGTGGTGCCATCCAGGCCGATGGGCAGATTCTCCAAGCTCTTGGCGTCTACTTCGTTGATTTGCGTCTGAATCTCTGCTGGGCTGTAGGTAAATTCTACTGGCGGCAACGATTTCTTGCGATAGCCATCACCCTGGTGTTTGTAGCCCGACTGCGTCACCGATTGTAAAAAAGAAAAGATCGGGACATACGCCTCATCTGCTTTCTGCCCATAGGCGTAGGTAAAATCGGTCGAGCGCACCAAGCCCGCGTAGCCTTTTTCGTCTTTAGAAAGATCGGGAATGTGATGGAACATCAACACCCGTTGGCAGAGGCGATAGGTGCGCACCTCAAAGCCAGCACGATAGGAAGAGAAGGGGTCGTTGCGGCGTGGCCAAATGCCCTTGTCGTCGGGAGTGGGAGTCTTCTGGTCGTGTTCACCGTAGTCAAAGACCACCTCGAAGAACCACTTCTCTGGTGCTTGGGGTGGATTATCCAAGACGCTCTGCGGGAAGTAGGGTGTTTGATTGCCGTAGTAGATATGTTTGAGGTAGCGATTGGCCGTGCGCACACGATTGGGTTCATTGGCCTGCCCAAGGTCGATATCGGCGGCATCCTCAGCCTTGTACTCGTAGACGATCACATTGCCTTTGTCGTCGTAGCTCTCGCAGATCAGCCAACTGAAGATGCGCATCGGATCCGCCGGGTCGGCGATACGGCTGTTCTCTGATCGCCCGTACCAGGTGGTGATATTGTCTTTGGAGATGGAACGCCAGAAGGTATCTTGCGGGTCGGTTTGGCTGGTCCATTTTTCAATGCGGGCGAAAAGGCCCTCAATGCGCGGTCGATAGCGTTGGATCTGATAGGTTTTACCGCCTACTGTACGCGGGGACAGCACTTCTGGCTTCCACCCGACGCCAGTTTTGACCAGCAATGGCACTAAATCTTCCGCACCCGAAAGAATAAACAGATCTGACCCCGTATCATCGTGATATTGGGGCAACCCCTTATCGGTTTTGCGGGTGATCGAGGGCAGTGACAAACTCCAGCCGAAGCCAAACGGCCCGTTGCCAGCGCCGGAGTCATAGGATAAGGCAATCTGTGGGCCAAAACCAGCGCGGCCGGGGCTGGTAGCAATGGGTACGCTCATCGAACCAGTGCCCGTCACTGGGTTGGCGGCAAACTTCTGTAGTGATCAGGATGATGATGAAATCAAAATAACCAAAGCCTGTTAGCGAACTCGTTGGGGGAGAGGCCGGGAATAGGCAGTCCCTGATGGGGACGGTCATTATACTCGGCCAAGAATTGTTTCAAAAGAAGGGCCAACGCCAG
>CAMDQF010000361.1 GCA_945905745.1 Litorilinea aerophila | reverse complement strand
CGCCCCTACGGTAAGTGCTGCTGGGGGACGCGAAGCGTCCGGGGAAGTTCCCACGCGGGAGCGTGGGAATGAGTGTACGAACGTGTGTGAATTTTCGTGCCCATCGCTCCCGTGTGGGCACGGGTTGGGGACGCTCTGCGTCCGGTTGTGTCGGCGGGTAAGTGCTGCTGGGGGACGCGGAGCGTCCGGGGGAGTTCCCACGCGGGAGCGTGGGAATGAGTTTTTCTCTGCATTCCCGCGCTGGTGGTAAAATAACTGTTCGGACGACGGGCGCAGCCAGCAAGCGCCCCTACCAATGAGTAGGAGAAACCAGCGATGACCCTCAGCCTCTCGATGACCGCCAGGAATGGCACGGCCCACAGGCCTGCCGCGCCTGCGCCCTCCCGTGCGGACCAACTCTTTTCCCGTGACGCGATGACCTTTGATGATGTGCTGCTGGTGCCGGGCTACACGGAGGTGCTGCCCGCCCAGGTGGACATCCGCATCCAACTGCACCCCAAATTGAAGCTGAACATCCCCGTTCTCAGCGCGGCCATGGATACTGTGACCGAGGCTGAACTGGCAATTGCCCTGGCCCGCCAGGGCGGTCTGGGCATCATCCACCGCAACCTCTCGCCGGCGCAGCAGGCCGAAGAGGTGGACAAAGTGAAACGCAGCGAGAGCGGGATGATTGTGGACCCCATCACCCTGCGCCCCTACAACAGCCTGCAAGAGGCCGAAAATGTGATGAGCCGCTACCGTATCAGCGGTGTGCCTATTATTGACGAGGAGAACCGGCTGGTGGGTATCCTCACCAACCGGGATGTGCGTTTTGCCACGGACTACAGCCGTCCGATTTCGGATTATATGGTGGCTGAAGGGTTGATTACGGCCAAATTGGGCACGACGCTGGAAGAGGCCAAAGAGACCCTGCACCGCTATCGCATCGAAAAGCTGCCGTTGATAGACGACAGCGGCCACCTGAAGGGGCTGATCACTTATAAGGACATCCTCAAACGCACGGACTATCCCTACTCGGCCAAGGACGAGCGGGGGCGACTGCTGGTGGCCGGCGCAATTGGCGTGGGCGAGAATGGGATGGAACGGGCGCGGGCGCTGGTCAATGCCGGCGTAGATGCGGTCGCCATCGACACCGCCCACGGCTACAGCAAAGGGGTCATCGACACCGTCCGGGCCGTGCGAGCCGAATTCCCCAACCTGCCCATTCTGGCGGGTAATGTGGTGACACCCGACGCTGTGCAGGCCCTGGCCGAGGCTGGGGCCAGCGTGGTCAAAGTGGGCGTGGGTGCGGGTTCCATCTGCACCACCCGCATCATCTCCGGCGCGGGGATGCCCCAGTTGACGGCTGTAGCCGACTGCGCCGAAGCAGGCCAGGCCTTGGGCATACCCGTCATCGCCGACGGCGGCATCCGCTACAGCGGCGACATTACGAAAGCCATCGCGGCCGGTGCGTCGGCAGTGATGTTGGGCAGTCTGCTGGCCGGTCTGCAGGAATCCCCCGGCGAGATAGTGATCCGGGAGGGACGCTCCTTCAAAGAGTACCGGGGCATGGGCAGTCAGGGCGCGATGAAAGGCCGGGCCAACGACCGCTACCAGTCGGCCCAAGGCAACAGCGCATCGCCGGACATCGGCGGCAAGACTGTGCCCGAAGGCATCGAGGGCCAGGTTCCCTACAAAGGGCTGCTCAAAGATTTCACCTATCAATTGATGGGTGGCCTGCGTTCCGGGATGGGCTATGTGGGCGCGGCCAATATCGAAGAGCTCTGGCACAAAGCCCAGTTCGTGCGCATCAGCCCGGCTGGCTATCAGGAGAGCCACCCCCACAGTATCGTTATCACCAAAGAAGCGCCGAACTATCAGATTCGACCAACGAAGTAGGAGATTGGGGACTGGGGATCGGGGACTGGGAATGTACGTCCAGTCCCCGATCCCCAATCCCTAGTCCCCAGTCCCCTCTTTTCCACCAGAAAGCAGACCGCTATGACCGTCACCGCAATTGTGGGCGCCCAGTGGGGCGATGAAGGCAAAGGACGCATTATCGATTATCTGGCCCAGCAGGCCGATATGGTCATCCGCTTCCAGGGCGGTGACAACGCGGGCCACACAGTCATCAACGAATTTGGCAAGCACGCCCTCCACCTGATCCCCAGCGGTATCTTCAACCCGGCCACCTGCAATATCATCGGCACGGGCTGTGTGGTCAATCCCCAATCTTTGCTGGACGAGATGGCGACCCTGGAAGCCGCGGGCGTCAGTCTGGACAATCTCTGGATCAGCACGCGTGCCCAGATGGTGCTGCCCTATCACCGCCAGTTGGATGTGCTGGAAGAGGCGGCCCGGGGCAAAGACCCCATCGGCACGACCAAACGGGGCATCGGCCCTGCCTACGCCGACAAAGCCGCCCGCTCCGGTCTGCGCATCGGCGACCTGCTCCAACCCGAGTGGTTGGAAGGGCGTCTGGACAACGCGCTCACGACCGTCAACCGCAAGCTGGAGATTCTGGGCGGCGAACCGGTGGACGGCCAGGAACTCTACGGCCTATTGATGGAATATCGGGACAAACTGGCCCATCGCATTGTGGACACTGTGCCGATGACCAAAGCCGCGCAACAGGCCGGCAAGGCGATTCTGCTCGAAGGCCAGTTGGGTGTCATGCGGGATTTGGACTGGGGCATCTATCCTTATGTGACGAGTAGCAACCCCACGGCGGCCTTTGCCCCTTCCGGCGCTGGCCTGCCCGCGCGAGCCATTACGGAAGTCATCGGCGTCGTCAAAGCCTACAGCACCGCCGTGGGCGACGGCCCCTTCCCGGTGGAGCTGCACGACGAGGACGGGGCCAAACTGCGCAAAATCGGCCTCGAATTTGGCGCAACCACCGGGCGTCCTCGGCGCTGCGGCTGGTTCGACGGGGTTGCCATCCGCTACGCTACCTGGCTGAATGGGATGACCGGTCTCGCCATCACCAAACTGGACGTGCTGGACAGCTTCGAGACGCTGAAAATCTGTACGGGCTACCGGCTGCCCGATGGTTCAATCATCACCGATTCCATGCCCGACACACCGGTCCTCAACGCCGTCACGCCCATCTACGAAGAGTGGCCAGGCTGGATGGAATCCACCGAGGATTGCCGCACTTGGGACGATCTGCCCAAAGCCGCCCGGGCTTACATCCACCGCCTGGCCGAGCTGGCCGATGTGCGGGTAGAGTACGTCTCGGTGGGGCCAGAGCGGGATCAGATGTTTGGGGTGTGACGTAGCTGGCAGTGTTCGGCGGCTGCGCCAAAATCCTACTGAAGCCGTGGGGTAAGATGAAGGGGTGACAAGGTGACAAGGTGACAAGGTGATCATCAGTCATCCAGCAATTCCAAATTTGACAGAAATAGAACGCGGATGACGCTGATTGGACAGATCAAAGCGGATAAAAGCAAAAACCTGCGCCGTAAAATCCGCAAAAATCCGCTCCATCCGCGTTATCCGCGTTCTATATTTGGAACTGCTGTCAGTCATCCTGTCACCCTTTGCCTTGATACCCCTTCTTCCTGCTAAAGGTATACTGGTAGACAGTGCAACACCCAAAAGTTGACAGAAAACCTTCTACCCCCCATACTTCCTCGGTGGCGAATACTGTTTCGCCGTGAAAATGGCACGGACAGCCCCGCTCTCCCTGCCACGTATCATTCGGGCTAAGAGTGCGACTTGGCTCAATGGAGTCAAGGAGTACTTCTATGAAGTTTGCCGAGTTTTCTCTCGACGCGCGCTTGAATAGCGCGGTCGAAACTATGGGTTATACAACGCCCACTCCCATCCAGGAACAGGCCATTCCTCTCGTCCTCGCCGGGCGGGATGTGCTGGGTCTGGCCCAAACAGGCACAGGCAAGACTGCTGCTTTTGCCCTGCCCATCCTCCATCGGCTCACCAGCGGCCCCCTGCGCAAAGTGCGGGTGCTGGTTGTGGCCCCCACCCGTGAACTGGCCGAACAGATTAACCAGACATTCACCGATCTGGGCAAGAACCTTAAAGCGCGCAGTACGCCCATCTACGGCGGTGTGAGCAAGCGCCCCCAGTTGGCCGCCCTGCGCAGCGGCGCTGAGATCGTTGTGGCCTGCCCCGGTCGCCTGCTTGACCACATCGGCGAGGGTGACATCGACCTCTCCCATGTGGAAGTGCTGGTGCTGGACGAGGCCGACCGGATGTGCGATATGGGCTTTCTGCCCGACATCCGGCGCATTCTCAAACATCTGCCCAGCCAGCGCCAGACCCTCTTCTTCTCGGCCACCATGCCCGACGACATCCGCACCCTCTCGTCGGAGATTCTCAACAATCCGGCAACTGTGCAGATCGGGATGATTGCGCCAGCGGAGACCGTCTCCCACGCCATCTACCCCATCCCCGAAAAGTTGAAGAACAAACTGCTGCTGGAAATGTTGAAGCAGACGTCCACGGGCCGGGTGTTGGTCTTCACCCGCACCAAACGACGGGCGCGCAATCTGGCTCTGCTGCTGGTCAACGAGGGCTATAATGCCTCGGCCTTGCAGGGCAATATGGCCCAGAACCGGCGTCAGGAGTCCATCGACGGCTTCCGCACGGGCAAGTACGATATTATGGTGGCGACGGACATTGCCTCCCGGGGCATTGACGTCACCGAAATTTCCCACGTCATCAATTTCGACATTACCGACACCGTGGACGCCTATACTCACCGCATTGGGCGCACAGGTCGGGCCGCACAGACCGGCGATGCCTTTACTTTTGTGACGGATGAGGATGAGGGAATGGTGCGGGACATCGAGAAGGTCTTGGGTGAACCCCTGGAACGACGGCGTTTGCCCAACTTTGACTACGGGGATTTTGTGCCCGAGCGCCAGACAGGCATCGCCCACCAGAACCGGCCTGCACCAGGCGGCAGCCGGGGCGGGGGACATACTCAACAAGCGAGTAGCCCGCGGCCACCCCGCACGGGCGGCGGTCGGCAGAGCAATTGGAACAATCCCCGCCCCCAGCGCTCGCCAGGGACGCGGCGGGCGGGATAGGGAACAGTCGGCGGAAGGTCTAAATTCTCTGCCTTAGAAACGTGAAACGAG
>CAMDQF010000360.1 GCA_945905745.1 Litorilinea aerophila | reverse complement strand
CTATTTTCAAGTCAGAAGGTCTGCTGATCGTCGCACCATAACATTGAGTTTCACCGTTCACCCATACCAAAAGAAAGGATAATCCCATGACTGCTCTACTCTCTCCCTTGCTTATCCTGCATGTACTCGCTGCCACTTTTTGGGTCGGCACCACACTGTTTATGGTTCTCTTTCTGGAACCGACTGTCGCCGCGCTAGGGCCAGACGGCGGCAAATTCATGCAGAAACTGATTGGCAGTACCCGCCTCAGCCCTGCCCTGGCAGCTACGGCTCTGTTGACAGTTCTGACTGGACTGGCGATGTATGGGCCAGTGACCGGCAATTCAATGGCCGTGATGCTTGGGGCCCGTCTGCCCCTTACTATCGGTGCTATCGCCGGCATTCTCTCGGCCATTACCGGCGGCGCGATAAACGGACGGGCTTCGGCCCGGATGCAGGCCCTGGGCAAAGAGATTGGGGCCAAAAAGGGGCCACCCGCGCCGGAACAGCTGGCCGAAATGCAGAAACTCCAGGCCACCCTGCGCCAGGGCAGCCGTATCACAGCCATTCTGATGGTGATTGCACTGGTCGGGATGACGTGGTAAATGCGAGGGGATGATAAGGGCAGAAGCCCAAGTCATAGGGCAAGAAGTGAAACGTGAAACGTGAGATCGTTGGGTGATCACACGTTTCACGTTTCACTCATCACGGTGTAAGACGCCTATTCCTTCAAAGCATCTGCGTTGGCAATCTCATTGGTAAAGCGGTCAATGAAAGCCTTCTTATTCGTGCCGCAGTAGTCGAAGTCGTAATCGATCAGATTCACTTCCAGCAGTTCTGGGCGGGAGGCCGCTGCGCCTTCGACAGACGGGGCCTGGAAAGCCTCATACTTCGGGCCGAGTTCCTGAGTAGCCGGGTCCAGCGCCCAATCAAACCAGGCCTGGGCGATGGCCAAATTCTTGGCTCCCTTGACAATACCCATTCCGCCGATCTCATAACCTGTCCCCTCAGCGGGGAAGGTCAGTTCCACAGGCGAACCCTTCTCCATCTCGGCCACAATGTCGTGGGAGAAGACGATACCCACGGCAGCTTCGCCCTGTCCGACGAATTTGGCTGGGGCCGAACCGCTCTTAGTGAACTGGAGCATCTGGCCCGCGTAGGCTTTCAGAAACTCCCAGCCCGCTTCTTCGCCCCGCATTTGCAGAATCGTACACATGGCCGTGTAGGATGTGCCGGAGCTGGACGGATGGGCCACCAGCACCTGGCCGGTGAATTCAGGCTTGAGCAGGTCATCCCAACTGGTGGGCGCGGCCGTGCCGGGATGCTCGGTCAGCCAGTTTTTGTTGGTAACAAAGCCCAGGCTACCCACGTAGATACCCGCCCAGGCGTTGTCCGGGTCCAGCATCAGATCCTTGTCTTTGATCAGCGCGGCATTCTTCGAAGCATAGGGTTCCAGCAATCCTTCCTGCTTGGCCGCAATAAAGCTGTCGATGGGGCCGCCCCACCAGATGTCGAACTGGGGGTTGTCTTTTTCGTTGCGCAGCCGGGTCAGGCTCTCGCCGCTGGACATGCGCACAAAGTTGACGGTGACACCGGGGTTGGCCCGCTCGAACTCGGCCTTCATCCCCTCGCACCACTGGACCTGGGGCGTGCAGAGCAGATTCAGATCGCCGCTCAATTCGGCAGGCGCAGCCGGGGCCGCGGCTGCCTGGGATTCGCCGCCACTGCTGGCCGCGGGTGCAGCCGATCCGGGCGGGGGCGGCGCAGGGCAAGCGGCCAGAATCAGGCTGCACAACGCCAGCACAATGAACCACATCGTTGTGTTCTTTCGCATAGGTCTCTCCTGTGAAACTAAAAGGATAACAATCTCGAACTTACAGAATTTTATGCAGGGAGATCTAACCGTTCCTCTATCCATTCTCGCAACAGACTACTAATCGACTTCCCATTGGCTAAAGCTTCGGCCTGTAAAATATCGCGTAACAGCGGCGGAACATGCGCCGTCAATGTAACTGTAGAGGTAGCGTTGTGTAGGTTCCCATTTACAATTTCTGGCTCAAAGCGAGTCGTTGGATAGAGGTAATCCTCTCCGCTATTGTCAATAATCCTCACAAAACCGCGCTCACTTTCGTCCGCATTGGTAGCGACGGCCTTATAAAGTTTGCCAATCGTGAGACTTGCCAGCTCTTCGTCCAGCAACTTCCCCTGTTGCCAAATGAACCCTTTGTTGCTGATGCACCGTAGATATGTCATCACTTGGCCTCTCTTTTATACTTCAAATCTACCCGTCCGATGCCATGCCCTTCAAACCAGTGGAGTTCTGCTCGTTCTATTTTGCCGCGTTTCTCTAGGGTCATCCACTCGATCCACGCAACCCCTTTCAATTTGTGCCAGCGCACTCGTCGCCCGCCAGCAAACTTATGATTCAGGTAGCTATGAATCTGAACCCCAGCTCCGCGAGCAATCGGTTCAACCTGCGTGATCTCACTCAACAGTTCAAAGTCCATATCGGCAGATAGGATCCTCTAGTGGTTGAGCAAGGCCGCCATGCCGAGTCCGCCTAATACTTGGGCTATTTCTTGAAAGGCTTCCTCGAGTAAGCGTGTCATAGGTCCATTCTACTCCGTTTCTTCATCCCCACAAAATCCATTATTTACGCCGGAATCAGATACAAATTCTCCTCGATCAACTCCACCCCGACCTGCGCGCCCACCGGGTAGAGGTCAGACTCGCCGGGGTCGTAGCGTACCGCCGCCACGCGCTGACCTGCCATCTCGACGTCGTATTCGGCCAGGGAGCCGAGATAGGCTGTGCGTTCGACACGGCCTGTCAACCGCCCTTCCCCTTGCTGGCGCAGACGCATGGATTCCGGGCGCACGAGGAGCAGGGCCTGGCTGCCCACTGCAAAGTTGGCTGCGGGCGCGCCATCCACCACCAGTTCGATCCCGGCCAGCCCCACCCGCCAGCCGTTGGCTTCCCGCCCCCGCACACTCACCGGCAGAAAGTTGGCCCGCCCGATAAAATCGGCCACAAAGCGGTTGGCGGGCCGCCGGTAGATTTCCACAGCGCTGCCCACCTGCTGGATTCGCCCGCCACTCATCACCACAATTTTGTCCGAAAGCGCCATCGCCTCGTCCTGGTCGTGGGTCACATAGACGCTGGTAATGCCCAAGTCCTGCTGGATTCGACGGATTTCGCTGCGCATCTGCACCCGAAGTTTGGCGTCCAAATTGCTCAGGGGTTCGTCAAAGAGCAGCACCTTCGGCTGCATGACCAGACAGCGGGCCAAAGCCACTCGCTGCTGCTGTCCACCGGAAAGCTGGTTGGGCTGGCGGTTCTCCAGCCCGGTCAGTTCGGTCATCTCCAGCGCCTGGCCCACCTGCTTGCGCAGTTGCGCGCCGCCGATTTTTTTGATTTTCAGCCCATAGGCGATGTTCTCGAAGACGCTGAGATGGGGAAAGATGGCGTAGCTTTGAAAGACCATCGCCATATCCCGTTTGTTGGGCGGCTCGTCGGCGATGTCCCGCCCGTCCAACACAATCCGCCCCTGGCTGGGGAACTCGAAACCAGCGATCAGACGCAGAGTTGTCGTCTTGCCACAGCCGCTGGGGCCAAGCAGGGTGACAAAATCCCCCCGCTCGATGGCGAGATTGACTCCATCCACAGCCCGCACTTCTCGCCCCCCATCACGGGAGGTAAAGATTTTCGACAGATTTTCCAGGCGTAGATACACGGCAATTCTCCGCAAAAGGCAAAAGGGGAAGGCAAAAGGCAAACACTGCCACTTGCACCTATCCAGCCGACAAATCCACATCCACCTGATTAGCAAAGGCTTTGCCCAGCAGCAGATAGAGCAGGCCGATGGCGGCCAGAACGATGGCGATGAGGATGACCGAATAGGCGGCAGCGGTACTCATCCCCCCCTGCTCCACTTCGCTCAAAATCCAGACGGTCAGGATGGGCCACTCGGCAGTGGTGAGAAAGATGATGGCCGAAAGACTGGTCATGTGGCGGGCAAAGGCAAAGATCAGCCCGGCGAAGAAGGCGGGTAGAATCAGGGGCAGGGTGACTTTGCGGAAGGTGTAGCCGGCGTCCGCGCCCAGGTTGGTGGACGCCTCTTCGATGGATGGGTCGATCTGTTGCAGGGCGGCCACCCCGGCCCGCACAGAAGCAGGCAGGCTGCGCACGGCATAGGCGGCAATGACGATATAAGGCGTGCCCACCAGGGCCAGGGGCGAGCCGAAAAAGATGAGGGAGGCGCACAGAATCAGCACCCCCCCGGCCAGCAGCCAGCGCCAGCGCTCCCGAATCTGGGCCAGCACATAGACCGCGGCCACCAGATAGGTGAAGCCCAGGATTGCCATCGTCGGCTGGGTGAAGACTTTGAGGGCGCTGGCTGTCTTGCCGATCACCCGGGGCCAGACCAGACCGGGCAGGGTGCGCCCCCAACGGATCATCGGCTCGGTCAGCAGCGGGCTGAGATTGTAGATTGCCAGCATCAGCGCCATCGCTATCAGCAGCAGCGCTGCGGTGCGTCCCCGCCCCGGGCTGGCCAGCCGCCAGGCCAGGATCGCCAGAAGAAGGAATCCCCCGGCCAGCAGCCAGCGCCAGCCGTCCTCGTCCAGGCGCAGATAGTAGGGCAGCCAGTTGAAAGCGTAGCCGACAACCGTGCCCACCGCCAGAATCGCCACCCGTTTGCCCCAGCCCTGGGCCGCGTTGCCCACCAGGTAGGCGGCCAACAGGGCGTAGACCACCCCGACGACCACAATCGGCGCATTGATAAAGGCCCCAATATAGCCGATGCCCAGAATCGTCCCCGGCACAGCCCCGCCCAGATTGGAGATGAAGTCCAGGCTCTCCTTGCCGGAGAAGCTCTTGCGTACCACCATATAAGCCACGATCATCCCTACCAGCCCGGCGATAGGCGTTGCAATGGCCGAGAGGAAAGTGGTGGAGAGGATGGCGTTCATCCCCCGTGTAAAGGCCGTGGCGTAGTGGGAAAGGTCCGGCGTGTAGTTGATGCCCCACAGCGTCGTAAAGGAGCCGATCAGAATGGAGATGTAAAGGGACAACACCAGCAGCAGCGTCAAAAATGTAATGGTGATGAAAGTCCAGCGGATGTACGGCTCTTTGACCGTCAACT
>CAMDQF010000359.1 GCA_945905745.1 Litorilinea aerophila | reverse complement strand
GCTTCTTTCGGGAATTTCGCACTAAGTCGGATGAAATCGGTGCTTTCCCTAACGAAAACAGTTGCCTGACCCTTTTCTTCCTCGTCCTGCAGCGGGAACACGCTAAACACCACCGGCTGCCCGTGGCGAATACTTCGTGACACTAACTAAAGACAAACGAGGGAACAGGACTGCTATGGCCCTGTTCCCTCGTCATCTTCCGGGTCATCTTCCGGCTGTGGTCCACCGGTTTTAGTGGTACTCGGCCAATCCCTCAATCGCCTTCGCCACTTCTGCGGCTACTTCTGCCGGAACCCGGGGATTGAAGGGCGCACCCTCGCCGCCGTCGATGTCGCTGAAGCCGCTCAGGTGCATGGCTTCCACCACCGCTGAGTAGTTGTGTACCCGGTTGTTGCGGAAGCGAATATCCTCCAGACCGCTGATGGCCTTCTCCACGCGGGATGACTCGGCAAAGTCGCCGGCCCGTTGCGCGTTGTTGATAGCGTCGGATGCCTTCGCATAGACAACGGCGATGCCCGATGTATGGCCTTTGCTCCCCAGTTTGGCGGCCTGGGTGCTGCGGTCGCCGATGCCCCAGATGACCAGCCCGTTGTCGCCCACGCCGTTGAGCAGCGGCTGCACATCCTCAATCCCCGTGCCCACCTTCACACCGACCCACGCCTGGGAATCCCGGAAGAGCTTGACCACTGAATCCATCTCTTTGGACTGCTTGAAGTAGTAGATCAAGCGTGCGCCGAAGCGGTCGCCCATCTCTTCGCCCAGGGCCATATACTCGTGATAGATGCCCGCCGGGTCATAGACGCCGCTCAGGGGCATAATCAGATAGCAGTCCGGCGGGCGCTGCAGCGTCGCCAACTCAGCGATCAGACTCTTGGCGTCGGCCAGGGGATTGGGCACGATCCCGGCCATATAGACGCCCTCGTTGCCCATTGTGCGCGTAGTCACATCCACCAGTTTCACCTGCTCGGCCAGACTCATGTGATGCACCGGGCTGGTGCCGGCGATGGAGATGACCCGCGGCCGGTTGTTGTCCTGGCTGTTGGAGGCCAACAGATAGCGCACATTCTTGGTGTGGCCGGCGTAGTCGATATGTCCGTTGCGGTAGGGCACAATCGGGATGGCGGTCACGCCTTCCAGGCTGGCCAGCACGGCTTCTGTGCTCAGTTGGGGTCGGGTTGCGAAAGTCATTGGGTTTTCTCCGTTGGGTTTTGTAAAAATGGAGGACGCCACGCTCGTCACATCCCCCAAATGTGGATGGTTGCGTTTTCGTAGCGTTCAGTGCGTTGGAAAATCTTGTCGTCCCAGGAACGCTGCGCATGGCGGTCAAAGAGAACCAGATGGCCTGCGGACGCATTGCAGCGCTCCATATAGCGGTGGGTCTGGGCCAACCCTTCGCGGATAGTTCCGTCCAGCGAACTATGCACGATTTTGCATTCGATGACAATGCGCTGGCCGCTGCCGTTGCCCGGCCAGAGGATCAGCAGGTCCGTGCGCCCGCGGCCCAGACCGTACTCCCGTTCGATGCGCCCGCCGCCGTTGACCACCCGCTGCAAGAAAGCCTGCAAGAGCAGTTGCGGCCCTGCCTCTTTATATTCAAAGCGTTCCACCCAGTGTTCCGAGTGCTGGCGGAAGAAGTCCTGAAAGGCGGCCAGCAGCTTGGCTGTGTCCAGCCTTCCATCCGGCGCGATATACCAGGCGCTGCGCTGGATGCTCTCCAGCGCGATCTGCGTGACAAAATTCAAATCCCGCGGGATAACTTCCTGGTAAATCGGGTTGGCAATCACCAGCCCATCGGCTCCGCGCCGCACCAGCCCCAAATCAACCACATATTCGATATCCAGGGCGGAAACCGTCTCGTCCAGAGCTTCGCCTTGCACCATTGCCTCCACCACCCGGCGCACCCGCGGCTCTTTGAGTTTGTCGGTCAACTGGTCCAAATGGGTTTCTCGGCGCAGGATGAGATTCTCTTTGGCCTCCTCCACCTTTTCCAGAGAGATGGCAAGCGACCGATCCCGGGTCTCCTTCATTTTGAAGCAAGTTTCATAGGCCAGGGCGTTGACCAGCCAGGGCTGGCCCTGGGTCAGATACCAGATGCGCGCAATGGCTTGTGGGGTGAAAGGCTGGCCGGTCTCGACTGTGTGCTGTTGCAGGAGCTGCGCCACTTCCGCTTCGATGAAGTTGCCCATACGGATCGATTCGGCTTTGATATTGAAAGCGCTGCCGCCGGTGATGGGTGCGGCGTCACTTTCCAGGTGCAGCCGGTAATCTCGCACATCGCGCACGCCGCACAGGATGATGCTGTGGGGGAAGTTCGCCGGGCGTTTTTCGTAGCCGCCGCGAATTTGGCGCAGAACAGCAACGAGCGTATCCCCGACGAGGGAATCGATCTCGTCGATAAAAATGACGAGAGGCAGGTCGGATGCTTCCGACCAGTTGCTCAGAAGTTGGTGAAGAGCAGAAAAGGGGCTGAAATTGACTATCAGTTCCCGTACTTTTGTTTCAGGGAAAGTGTCATTCAGAAATTGTCTGGCCTGAAGTGCGATGCCAGACAGAATCGCCCGGATGGCACCGTCCACATTCTGACGGGCAGCCTGGGCCGGTTCCACATTCACATAAAGCGCGCGATAGCGTCCCTGCTCGTTCAGGTATTGCATCAGCGCCAGCAGAAAACTGGTCTTGCCTGTCTGCCGGGGCGCGTGCAGGACGAAGTACTTCTGCTGCTCAATCAGCAGCAGCACTTCGTCCAGGTCAATCCGGTGTAGGGGCGGCAGGCAATAGTGGCGCGCACAATCCACCGGCCCCGCAGTGTTGAAAAAACGCATCAGCTTTCCTTTATAAAAAGAGGGGACGCAGATTTTTATGATCTGAATTGATCTGCGCTGATCTGCCTAAAAATGTATCTTCTCAATATATGGGGGGCGACACGCGTACGGGCATGAGATGGGGCGGGCAGATCGTTCGCCTACGCTGGCAAATTTTGTCCCGCCCCACCTCGTGCCCCTACTTATTGAAAATGCCTAAAAATCATGACAATCTGCGTCCATTCTTTATCACTTCCCGTATTCTACCATTCCCACCCGGTTTTTCTCTACCCACTCCCAGTTGATCTGCACGCCCAGCCCCGGCCCCTGGGGGATCGGCACGTGGCCGTTGGCGTCCACCGCGGTCAGGTCGTCCCGGTAGTCCAAGAAAAGCTCTGGTTCGTGGCTGGCCGGGGCTTTGGGATGGAGCAGCCCCATTTCGTAATAGTTGGTGTTGCGGATGGCGGCCATACACTGGCGCTGGGCCGGGCCGGGGCCGTGAAATTCGATGTCCACCCCCAGCCCTTCGCAGGCGTGGGCAATCTTCATTACGCCGGTGATGCCGTCGTAGCCCACATCGCCGCGCACAAAATCCGTGGCCCCGTTGACCACAAAGTCGATGTGGGGTTCCAGGGAACGGATGTGTTCGGTCTGGAGCAGGGGTGTTTTGATCAGCTCCTTCAGCTTGCGGTGGGCAAACTGGGAGGTGCCGCCGTCGCGGAAGGCGTCCTCGTACCAGAAGAAGCGCTGCTCGTCGCAGGCCCAGCCCACCTTCAGGGCGTCGCCAAAGGTGTGATATTCGCAGGCCGGGTCCAGCATCAAATCCATTTTGCCCCCCACCCGCTGCCCCACGGCGTGGACATTGGCGATCTCCTGGCGGATGGGTGCGCGGCCCCAGCCGTGGATTTTGAAGGCGGGGTAGCCCAGTTCCAGACACTGCTCGGCAAAGTCGGCAAAGGCTTCGGGCGTGGAGAGACCGTCGGGCTGGTGGTCGCCGTGATAGGTGCTGGCATAGCAGGGCACGCTCTCTTTGTAGCCGCCCAGCAGTTTGTAGATGGGTGCGTTGTAGAGCTTGCCGGCGATGTCCCACAGCGCGATGTCCACCGGGGCCAGACCGATGCGCGCCACCTGGCGCAGGGCACGGTTTACATCGGTGTAGATGCGCTCCCGTTCCAGCGCGCTTTTGCCGATCAGGTAGGGAGCGAAACGGGGCAGGGAGGCGTAGTCGAGGCTGCTGCCCCCGGCATACTCGCCCACAATGCCCTGGTCGGTGAAGACTTTCAGAATGTAGCCGCCGATGGGTGCGCGGCCGCCTGGTTCATAGACCAGATTGAAGCCGTTGTAGTCATAGCCCATATCCGGCAGGCTGGACTTCCACTGGTGTACTTCAAATTTGGTGATGATTGGGTCTGCCATTGGGGTTCTCCTGGGGGTGAATGGTGGGAAACGATGGCGTCAGTATAGCAGCTTTGGCAGGCCGATGCGAATGTGAAAAAATCCACCCTCTGGGTGGACCATTGCCGGTCAGTCGGCTTATTTCGGAATTGTTTTGCCGGCAAGCCTGGCCTGGGTACAAAATGCATCCGCACCGTTGGGCATTTGCGAAAGATCGACAACTAGAATACCTTCTAAATGTAGATTTTGTACAACTACTGTTGAGATAAAGCCGACTTGCTGGGAGACGCAGTATACGATTGTGGCGTCTTTTGCGCTCGCATAGCTTGCTTCCAACTGAATCGGTTGCGATCTTGTGGATTTTTGACAAGGTGTGATACTCTTCTATAGTTTATAGTTCTTCAGATAAAGATTTGCACTGTAGGGGCGCTTGCTTGCTGCGCCCGGCGCACCAGAGAGGGGCGCAGCAAGCAGCGCCCCTACAAATGATTGGTTAGCGCGAAAAACCGCTGGGTCAACAGAGAATGGCGGAATCCCCCGGTAGGGGCATGAGGTGGGATGGCGCAAGAATCTGCGCAAAGAAAGACCGGTTTCATCGCCATCCTACCTCGTGCCCGCTGCGGCACAGACGGTGGGCCGCAGCGGGCACGAGGTGTGGCGGAAGCAACTGTAGCCGTCGAATGAGCCTCATCCCCGCCACACCTCATGCCCCTACTGTCTGATCCCAAGACTTATTCGCGCTAACAATGATTGTCTGAAAAACTATATCATCTCTACCATATTGGACTTTTGACAATTAGGCTAACATAAGCCAGACCTATAATTGACAAATTAGAGGAACTGAGCCAGAAGTAGTGTATGGACATCACTCTACACACTACCAAGCTGACGCAGTTCCGGGACACAGTGTATCAGAACTTTACCAATC
>CAMDQF010000358.1 GCA_945905745.1 Litorilinea aerophila | reverse complement strand
TCGTTGAGCATGGCTTCATACTCGGTTGTCTTGTTGGCTGTCTCAATTCGTTCCTGTTTTTTTGCATCGCCTTTGCCTCGTTTTTTACTTCAATTATGCCGCCAACTTAGCCTTCTAGGCTAGTTTGGCCGAAACGATGACCAAGGCCTTGTTTCCGTACTGAACGCCTTCTCGGTGAATAGCTGGCTGCGGGCTGTAGCAAGAACGGTCTCGCTCAGGTCCGCGGGGCGCAACGCAGACAGAACGCTTTCGGTCACGGCCGCGCCCACCAGGTCCGCGGCCAGACGCAGGGCCAGATAGACGCCGCGCTCCCAGCGCCAGCGCTGCGCCCGTTCGACAACCACAGCCCAATCCAGCTCAGCACCGTAACGCTCAATGACCGCAGCAATATCGCAGGAGGGGCGCAGGCCAAAGATAAACTGATGCTGGTAAGAAGTGTGCAGACAGAGATGGAGCAGGAGATCTTCCGGCGCAAGACCAGAGAGGGAAGCCCTGCCGATCTGCGCGGGCACAACCCGTTCCCACAGTTCGCCAGTGTCGATAGAGTAAGGCTGATTGAGACGACACAGACTCCAATGAACTTCAAAACCGGCAACACCGGATTTGATAAAGCGGGGCAGATGCTGGCTCGTGGCGGTATCTATCTCAATGTCCACCTCCTGCGTCGGTGTATGGCCGCGCTGGGAAAGTATATCCATCGCAACGGACAGATGCTCCCGGCGCACCAGCACATCGATGTCGTTCATCTCGCGCAGGGCCGGGTTGCCGTAGATGGCGCGGGCCAGCCAGATACCTTTCAAGGCGATCAACGGCACATCTTGGGCGGCCAGTTCCATCGCTAATGCGGCCAACTCGGTCTGATAACCCATTGTGCGCAGGGCCGTCTGTCGCTGGACATCCCACAGCGCAGCCAGCACTCGTTCCGGAACGGCAGCGTCCAGTCCCCGTTCGATCAGTCGCTGGTAGAGCAGGGGGCGAATGCGCTGTTCCGCGGCCAGCGCCAGAAAGCCATCCCATTCCTCCTCACTCAGCCCGGCCAGATCGTCCAAGCGGATGCGTCCTGCCTCCCAGTGCAGACAGCCTAACAGCAATTCAATCAGTTTTGCCTCTTCCAAAGCTGTGGGGCTTCTTTTCATCAGACGTCTCCTCGACTCGGCATAGGAATTCTTCTCGTCATAGAAATCTTGCAGACTTCATCCAGCCTCAGGAAATCAGCAGCGTGAGTTCATGGCCCTGCAATGTCAGCCCACCGCCGTTATCAAATTCTACCCTCTCACCCGTCGCGGGGTCAACCCGAAACAGTGACGCAGCGTCCGCCAGATGAAGATTCGTCGTCAGCGGCTCCCGGTGCTCGTTGAAGAGCATCCAAACATCCCGCCCCTCCTTGCGAATGTGTCGCACGCGCAGGGCTGGGGCCGGGGAAGCCACGGTCACATCCGGCGGGACCAGCGCGTCCAGGCGGGCGATCAATTCGGCAGCGGGGCTGTCGGCAGCGTGGCGGATCAGCCGCCCGCTTTTTTCCAGCAGGGCCAGGGCAGGGCCAGCCGCTGGGTGGGGCGGCTGGTCGAGGATGAGCGCGGCGTAGTACATCCCGGCGATGTGGATGCCCGTTTCGTCCACCTGCGCGTCCTCCCACAGGTGGCGCTCTTCCAGATAGTTGAAGTCGCGCTGGTGCTGGAAGAGCACTTTGGCGGCTTGCCAGGGCAGGCGATCCGACGCGCCCAGAATGGCCGTGTGGCAGATGTGCTGGCTGTCTGTGTTGAGCCAGGAGAGGCGCTTGCAGCGGGCCGCGTGCGCCGGGTAGCGATCCCACCAGGGGCTGTTGGGCCCCACATCCGGCGGGCGCTCGTCCCGGCGGATGCCCCGCACGGAGTAGTAGAAGGCGTGGGGGACGAGGAGGTTGGCCCCCCGGATGAAGCACCAGTCAGCCAGCCAGTTCATCTCTTCCCAGGTCAGGCCGTGGCCATAGGCCCCACAGAATTCGTTGAGATTGCGCCGCCGCCTCAGATGGATCATCGCCGAGGAGGCGCACTTGCCCTGGGTGGACTGGCGGCCTTCCAGGGCGGTGGGGTGATCGGGCAGGACCCAGCGCCAGACCAGATCCTGGCCGGGCAGGTGAAAGTAGCGCTCCGCGCCCAAATCGTCGGCTTCGGCGGGGTGACCGGTGAGGGGCAGGCCGTTGCCTTCGCACCAGTCGTAGAGGCGGCTGTACCAGACCTCTTCCATGCGCAGGCCGATGGCCCGGGTATATTCGGCTCGGTGCTGGGCCGCGTCCGGCTCGTCGTTGTACCAGAGGCTGGGCAGGTGGGGGGTGAAGTCGTAGCCCAGGATGCGGTTCACCTCGGCCAGAATGCCTGTCGTGCCGGGCCAGATGCCCTGCTCTCGGGGGCGGCCCAGGGGACTGGGTTCGTCGGTGAAGATGGCGGTGATGGTTTTCCCAAAGTGCGGGCGGTAGCGGGCGGCGAATTTGTCGTAGACCAGCCGGATGAAGCAGTCCACGGCTGTCGGGTTGAGGAGATCGCCCGCGGGCGGCTCGTCCTCAAATTGGGCGTTTTCATCTGGGCCTTCGCCGGTGTAGTGGAGTCCCCGGATGAAGGCGTCCAGCGGGCGGTCGATGAAGGCGACCTGCTGGCCGTTGTGTCGGGCGACGACGGCGACGAGGGTCTGGCCGTCTGCCAGGACCGGCTCTTCGCCCTCGGACAGTTCGATCTTCGCCAGACAGCGGCACTGGTAGGCCGGATTCTCCGCCACCACCTGTCCCGACGACGAGCCGGAGGGGTACATCCCCTCGTCGTAGAGAAAGACTTGCATCCCCCGTCGCGCCGCCTCTTCGATGGCGATGTCGTAGAAGTGGAGCAGATTGTCCGACATCCAGCCCAAATGGCGGGGCAGGCCGACGCGGGGGTGGATGAGAAAGCCGTCCACGCCGTGGGCCTGAAAGTCGGCGATCTGCCTGCGCAGCTCGTCCCCGTCCAGGTCGTCGTTCCAGAACCAGAAGGGGATGAGGGTGTATTCGGCGGGGGGGATTGGAAGGTCTGCCAGAAGTGGGGCATTGGGTTGCCTATCTTTGAGCCAGTAGTTCTTCCACATAGGGCAGGCGATTAAGGAAAGTTGAATGGCGGACAGATGATCGCCAGGCGTAGCCATCAGAGGGAATCCCGTAAGATTGCCAGACGTTTCTCGATTCGCTCCTGCGCTCTGCAGAGCACATTCCATTCAAAATGATCGAAGGTGTCTGCCATCTGACCGGTTTGGTAAAGTTGCCAGAAGTCCGCCGAGGAGATTTCGTAATCACGCTCGAATTGGGCCAAATCTGCCTGGATGCGCGCCAGATCGGTTTCGTCCCGCTCAATCTGCCGTTCGACAATTTTACGCAGCGCGTTGTCAAGGAATTCATCCTGAAAACCCGTCGCGTATAGCCTTTGGAGATTGCTCAGCACATTGTCGGCTCTTAAGTTTAGCATTGGATAGCTCCTCGGTCTTTCATACCCGCGTCCGCTTGTGAGCGCTTTACCCCAGGACACCATCTGGTTTTTTCATTCACTCACACCTACCCCTGACAGCGCAACAAATATACGCTGCCGGGAATCTGCGAAAAAGTATAGCATAGGAACGCAGATTTCACAGAGGCCACAGATTTTTACAGGTTGAATCCGTGGCTCGACTGCAAAAAGCCATTTGAGCCACGGATAAACGCTGATGAACGCGGACCTTGCCAGAGGTTGAGGGGAGGCTTTTCTGCGGTGGTGCGTGGTGCGTGGTGCGTGAACTATTAGTAGTGACGCTTGCTTCCTACAGGGCGTTTTCGAACGATGGAAAACGAGTCATGCCCTTGCTGGGAACCAATTTTGAACACAGGTCCACGCACCACGCACCACGCCCCGGTAAACTAGCGCACGCCCAGCAACAATTCGACCACCAACTGGTCCAGCCGCTCGTAGGGTTTTCCCCGGCGGCCCAGAGCCACCCGGTCAAAGCTGTGGGCCTTCACAGCCACGGCCTTCTCCGGCAGATAAGCGCCCCGCAGGTGATCCATCGCGCCGTCGTCGGCTTTGATTTCGGCCAGCAGGGCCTGAATCTCGGCGTCCTGGCGGAACTGCTCAGCCTTTTCCTTCAAAATCAGATAGGTGCGCATACAGCCGCTGGCAAAGGCTTTCACATCCGCGGGATCAGAGGTGCGGTAGGCGTGGGCGTCGTAGTGGCGGGGGTTGTCGTAGCCCACATCTTCCAGGAATTTGACCAGATTGAAGGCCTGTTTGATGTTGTGGGAGCCGAAGCGGAAGTCCTGATCGTAGCGGGCGAAGTTCTGATCGTTGAGGTCAATGTGGAAGAGTTTGCCTGCGTCCCAGGCCTGGGCCACCGCGTGGGTAAAGTTCAGCCCGGCCATATGTTCGTGGGCCATCTCCGGGTTCACCCCCACCATTTCCGGGTGATCGAGTGTCTGGATAAAAGCCAGCATATGGCCGGTGGTGGGCAGGTAAATATCGCCCCGCGGCTCGTTGGGTTTGGCTTCCAGGGCGAATTTCAGGTCGTACTTCTGATCCCGCACGTACTCACACAGAAAATTCATCGCCTCGCGAAACCACTTGCCCGCTTCCACCGGGTCTTTGCCCGCGTCGGTTTCGGTGCCTTCGCGCCCGCCCCAGAAGACGTAAATACCCGCGCCCAGTTCCACGCCCAAATCAATCGCGTGCAGGGTTTTGTGCAGGGCATAGGCGCGCACTTCGGGGTCGTTGCTTGTGAAAGCGCCGTCGCGGAAAGCCGGGTCGCTGAAGAGATTCGTCGTCGCCATCGGCACGACCAGCCCGGTGTCGGCCAGCGCTTTTTTGAAATTCCGCACGATCCGGTCGCGCTCGGCAGCCGTGGCGGTGATGGGCACCAGATCGTTGTCGTGGAAGTTGACGCCCCATGCGCCCACCTCCGCCAGCAAGTGTACAATCGCCACTGGCGAGATCGCATCGCGCACAGGTTCGCCGAAGGGGTCGCGGCCGGGGTTGCCGACAGTCCACAGACCGAAGGTGAATTTGTTGGCGGGGGAAGGGGAGTAGCTGCTCATAGGTTGCTCCTGGGTGAAGTGAAGGGAGGAAGGGAGGACAGGAGGAAGGGAGTAAAGGGGGAAGGGGTGACAAGGCACGTCCTCCTGTCCTCTCTTCCTCCCCTTATCCCAACCGATAAAAGCGCACGGCGTTGTCGTGCAAAATCATCTGCTGTTCTGCCGGGGAATAGGGGGCGATTGTCGCTGTTGCCAGATCAAACCAGCGCCGATAGTCCGCGGCCAGATTGACAACGGGCCAGTCGGA
>CAMDQF010000357.1 GCA_945905745.1 Litorilinea aerophila | reverse complement strand
TGTTGGGTGGTGCGGGCAATATCAGCTTCATCGCAACCCTGCTCATAAAGGGCGATAATCTCCGCTTTATGGGTAGGACGTAGGCCCTGGTCAAAGAAATAGCCCTTGGTCAAGAGGGGCTTGCCGGTGGCCTGGCGCACCTCTTGGAGTAGAAGGCTGACTTCAACGACGGTCAGACCCAGCATAAGCGCAAGGTCGGCCTGGCTCAGAAGGACAGGACCTTGCGGATGTTGCCAGCCATATTCCAAAATGCTGTATTGGTCAGCGACATGGTGAAATCAAGATAGTGGTACATTTAACCGTCAAAACCTCTCAAATCCCAGAGAGAAGTGCGAACTGGGTGGCAAATCCGGTTTCACTATGTCGTTGACCAATACACATATTCCAAAATGCGCACAACCCGGCGCTGCAACAACTCCCGGCGTTTGGGACGGGTGTCGGGTTGGGTGGACATCCAGAGCGTATCTGCGGGCAAGAGTACGGGCCAGGCGATGGTGACGATGGTCTGTGCGCTGGCATCCTGGCCGGGAAAGGGCTTGGGTCCGCTGGCTTGGGTGCCAGCAAAGACCATCCAGCCGGAGGAAAGATAGTCTCGGCGTGGATAGAACTCCTCCACCAGTTGCTGGATGTCAGCGGCCAGCAGGGCCAACATGCGTTTTGAGTTCAGGAAGCCGTAGTTTGTCTCCATTTCATGGGTCAATGCTTCGGCAAAGGTGCGTTTACTGCTGCCGACGTAGGCTTGGCTGCTCATCGCGTCCCCCTTTTTACTCCGTCAAGGGGAGTATCGCCCCGGCGCAGACGATTGAGTTGTTCTTCCAGCCGCGTTCGACTCTCTGGACTCGCATTTTGTGCGTAGACAGCCAGGTATTCTCGAATCAGAGCCTCACCGCTCTGCACCAACTGGGCAATCTGGCTGACCGTAAAGGCTTGGCGATGCAGTTCGACCACCCGCAGAAAGGTCTGCACATAGCGCCGAATGGACGTACTACTATGTCGCGTACTCATCATCAATTGGTCGTAAGTCTCGCCACACAGCCAGCGTCCGATAATTTGGGCTTTGTGGGTCTGCCCTCGACCGATTCCGTGCAGGTTGCCCCGGGTCGGCAGGTAGATTCCACCCGCTTCCAGCGTCTGACAATCCCGCTTGATGGTGCGCAGACCCACATTCAAGGCGCTGGCCAGGTCTTCTTGGCTGGCTACTCCTCCTTGTTCCAGCGCTTCGTCCAGCAGACGCTGAATCCGCACCTGACGCAAGGCCACCCGCCCATGTTTTTCCAGCACTTCCTGGTCTTCCTGGCCTGCATTGATCGTCCACAGCACGTCTCGACTGGCTGTCTTGCTTACCGGTTGCCCATGTCCCGCCTGACGCCGGCTCAGATAGACCCGAATCTGCCCAGTTTTTGCTTCCCTTCCTTCCCCCAACAAGCTCATCTGCGCTTCTTGCAGCACCGCTTCCGCTATCCGCGGCGCAAACTGGAATTCTTCGATTAATTGTAGTGGTCAACGAGATGGTGAAATTTTGGACGCAGATGAACGCAGATAAACGCAGATTTTTTCCTCTGGATCAGCGTCTATCCGCGTGAATCAGCGTCCAAATCTCTTTTTATGATGTCGTTGACCATTACAAATTCTTCGATTAATGTGCGTACAAAATGCTGTTCAACTGTTTTCGCCGCTTGGCGTTCTACTGCTCTTTCATCCATTTGACACCTCCTAATCGTAGTATACTCGCTTTGTCTCGATTAGGGTGCCATTTGGCACTACATAGGTTTTTTCGCTGGAGTCATACACAATATCTGAAAGAAAGTACCATCCAGGACAAGATACGAACAGACATCTACCAGGGGCATCTCTATAATAAAGAATTTGCCTTCCCCCCTCAAGGAAATGACCGTCACAAATGCGGCCAACCTTTCCTTTTTTATGATCAATTTCACTTATGCTCTTGCTCAACCCTTTCGTCTGACTCAACCGGATTTCAGTATCCTTGATTTGAAATCCTACTACCGCGGCTGCCGCTACGCCATCGAAACCATAAAATTGCTTCCGCAAAAGCCTGATCCTATTTTATTCGCCACTATTCTTTCCCAAATTGTGAAGTGATCAGGTTGATGGTGAAAAAAACTGGACGCAGATAAACGCTGAAAATGCAGATTTTCGCCTCTGAATCAGCGTCTATCCGCGTGAATCAGCGTCCCTTTTTCCATTTCATCATCCTGTTGATCAGTACATTCTTTCCCAAATTGCTTCTCTTGGCGCTATTCACTCGCACCTTCACCCAGTTTCTAGCCCTTAATTGGCGATGGTATTGCTATGGTCATCGTGTCGACCAAGCGCCAGGACGCGAAAGTCGTCCCCAGGAGTATCCGGTCTATCTTTGCGCCGATTTTTCTTGAAATTGGCCAAAACGATGACCAAGGCCCGATTATTCTCTGTTCGATTGGAAACCTGCGGTTTTCAAGTCTGATTCAATAGGAAGGATGCCTCTATGATCAAGCAAGAAGCATTGACCAATCTTTGCCAGCTTTTGCAGGAACTCTACTCGACGCGCTACGATGCCAACCGCGTCGCCGAGGAAGCGGGCTTGAATCTGACCAGCATTGCCACCAGTGACAAGCTTGTCAATTACTGGTGGAATATTCTGGTCGAAGCGCACAAACGCAACAGAGTTTCTGCCCTTGTTAAAAGCGCGGCCTTTGAATGGGATGAACGCACAGCGGAAATCAAAGCCGCCTTTCAAAGCTACGAAACCGCGGCAGATAGCAGCGACGCCATCGAGCAGATCGGTGCAGTCGCGGCAAGCAGCACAACGATCAGCACGGGTGGCGGTGCCTACATTGGCGGGGGAATGAATTTGAGCGACGGTGACTTTGTCGGTCGCGACAAAATTGTCCACGGTGATGAGGTCAAGGGCGATAAAGTGGGTGGTGACAAAATCACTGTTGGCAATATCTCCGGTGGCACAGGCATCGCGATTGGGCGTGGCGCACAGGCGAATGTCAATCAAGGCGTTGCCGCGGCTGATCTGGCTGCGATCTTCGCCCCGTTGGTACAGGTGATCCAAAGCGCGCCGGCCGACAAACGCGGCGAGGTAACGCAAAAGGTGGAGGAGTTGAAACAAGAAGCAGCCAAGGGTGACAAAGCGGACGATCGCCGCATGGCAAAGATCATCGATGGGCTGGCTGATCTTGTACCCAGCGCGGTGAGTGCAGTCGTCGGCATTTTTGCTACCCCGCTGCTCAGTGGATTGGCGGGCAATGCCACCCAATATATCCTGGATAAAATCCAAGGGGAGTAACCCAATGGAAGAAGAAAGTAAGGACGACAACGTTCACGGCGACAAGATCATCGTCGGCAATATCGAAAATGTAACCGGCGTAGCGATCGGTACCGGGGCACGGGCGATTATCAACAACATTCATAACTACATCCAACAGGTGTTGAGCGCGGTGGACGAGGCCGAAAAAGCGCGGCTGCTGGTCAGACAACGGCTGGCAGAGGCAGTGGGTGAGTATGCCCAGCGCCTCTTGCGATTGGGGAGTGATAAGCACGACGCCGATCAAGGCGGCCCCTATCGCGGATTGCATGCCTATACCCTTGCCGACACAGAGATATTCTTTGGGCGCGAAAGTGCGTTACAGGAATTGTGGGAGCGTATCCATCGCAACCGCTTGACTATCCTGCAATCAGAATCGGGCGCTGGCAAAAGCTCGCTCTTGCAGGCTGGCATTGCGCCACAGATTCTCATCAAGGGTCATCTGCCTGTCTATTTTCGGCCCTACGACCTTTCGCCCTCGCTCAAACTCAAACAGACCTTGTTCCCAGCGTTGGCCAGTGTACCAGAGCTAGTCAACAGTTCGTTGCGCGACTTTCTCAGTGAGCTGACGCGCATCCTTGGCTCCTCAACCACTCTTTATGTGGTGGTTGACCAATTCGAAGAATTTTTTGCGTTGGTCAGCGATGAGCCGACGCCGGAAGGCATTCGGCCCCGCAGCCATTTTGTGAATGAGTTGGCTGAATGCCTGGAAGACGAAAGCCTCAACGTACGCTGGATTCTGTCCTTGCGCAGTGAGTTTTTTGGTGACTTTGCCAACTTTCGCCCGCGCATCAGAAAACCGTTTGATAACGATTACCGGCTCAACCGCCTGACCAGCGACGAGGCGCGCTCAGTAATCATCAAACCAGCATTGCGTCACGACTTGACTATCGAATCGCAACTGGTCGATGCCATCCTCGCTGACCTCAAACAGCCCGATGGCGAAATCGCCCCACCGCAGATTCAGTTGGTCTGTCTGGCGCTTTATCAAGCCTACCGCGAGCAGGTGGAAAAGAATCCAGCCCAGGCTAAGATCATCACGCTCGCCCTGTATGACCAGGAAGATCGCGCCAAAGGCATTCTGCGTCGCTATCTCGACCGCGTCTTGCGTCAGACCTTGCGCAGCCAGGAAGAACGTGAACTCGCTCGCCGTTTGTTGGTCGAGTTGATCTCCTCTGATCAGCGCCGTCTGCGTCTCAGCCAGAGTGAACTTCTCAAGCGACTGACAACGGCTGTCCAGGTTAGTCAAAGCCTGGATCGCACGTTTCTGCTCACTGTACTCAAGGAACTGGTGGATAACAACTTGCTGACCACTGACAAGCAATATGAGGACGATGAAACCACCTACGAACTCGCCCATGACTATCTGCTGGGTGAAATTCAGGTCGACCCCGATGTCCAGGCGCGCAAAGCCGCCCAGGAATTGCTACAACGCGAGGTCGAATCCTATCGTCATTACAAAACATTGCTCAGCAAGGAAAAGTTTGACATCATCAACAGCCAGCGTGCGTTGCTGGTGCTGAATGAAACAGCCGAACAATTGCTCAAACAAAGTGAAGATGTAATTCTTAAGGAGCAACGAGATAAAGAAGCCGCTCGCCAGCGCCAGCTAGACGAAGCCCGAGCCAATGTCCGGAAAATAGCAATGGTGCTGGTGGTGGCGCTGATTGCTTTTGTGGTTGCCATTTTGGGATGGAACCTGGCCGGAGACCGGCAAATTATCGCACAGGACAATGCTGCCATCGCCGTGGCAGAGAGTATTCGAGCTGACGCGAATGCCGACGACGCCCGCCAGAAACAGGCACAAGCCGAACGACAGACAAACATTGCCCTTTCCCGCCAATTGGTAGCGGAATCGCTCAATTTGCTCAATACCGCTCCGGAGCAGGCTATACAATTGGCGCTGAAAGCCACAACCATTACTACTGTCATGGAAGAACCGGCCATCACTGCCCTATACAGGGCAGAACAGTCCTCGCGATTGCAGAAGTTACTGACTGCCCACAATCAAATTGGGGATGTGTCTTATA
>CAMDQF010000356.1 GCA_945905745.1 Litorilinea aerophila | reverse complement strand
CGCGGCTATGACCGGCACGCGCCCGGTGGTGGATTTTATGTTTCTCGACTTCATCCTGGATGCCATGGGCGAACTGATCAACCAGATTTCCAAAATCCAGTATATGAGCAGTGGGCGCATCAAAATGCCCATTCTCCTGCGCGGCTGCATCGGCATCGGCCACGCCGCGGCTACCCACCATTCGGGCAGTTATTACCCGATCTTCACCCACATACCCGGTTTTCGGGTCGTCGTGCCCTCGAATGCCTACGACGCCAAAGGACTCTTTGCCACGGCCATCCGCTGCGACGACCCCGTTCTCTTTTTGGAGCACAAGTCGATCATTTTCAACAAAGGGCCGGTGCCGGAGGAAGACTATACGATTCCCTTCGGCCAGGCGCGCATCGCTCGCGACGGCACAGATTGCACGGTCGTTGCCATCGGTTCGATGGTGGGCAAGACGCTGGACGCCTGCGGGCAACTGGCCGCCGAGGGCGTCTCTGTCGAGTTGATCGACCCGCGCACGGTGGCGCCATTGGATATGGATACGATTCTGGCGTCGGTGCATAAGACGGGCCGCCTGCTGGTGGTGGACGAGACTTTCCAGCCCTGTGGCATCGGTGCGGAGATCGCTGCCCAGGTTGTGGATCGGGGCTTTGACGATCTGGACGCACCCATCCGCCGTCTCAACGGTGCCCACGCGCCCACACCCTACAGCCCGACTTTGGAGTCGGCTATCGTGCCCAATCTACAATCCATCACCCAGGCCATCCGCGACCTGCTGGCGGAATAGAATCGGGACGCAGATTTTCCTGATCTGAATTGATCTGCGCTGATCTTTGTTTCAGTTCTTTTATCTGCGTCCGTTTTTGAAGGAGCAATCAATGGCAACTGAAATACTTGTCCCCCGGCTGGGCTGGACAATGGAAGAGGGCATCTTTGGCGAATGGCTGAAGCCAGACGGCGCGGCGATTGCCGTGGGCGATCTGCTCTTTACGATTGAAACCGACAAAGCCACCCAGGAGGTCGAGAGCCTGGAAGCAGGCATCCTGCGCATCGCGCCCGGCGGCCCCAAAGCGGGCGATGTAGTGAAAGTGGGCGCGCTCCTGGGCTATCTGGCTGCCACGGGGGAAGCAGCGTCCTTCGCAGCCCCCGCCAAAGCGCCGGTGTCAGCGCCAGCTCAGGCAGTGGCGCTGAGCGGCACGGCTCTCCCGGCTACCCGCGCGGCTGGCGCGGCCATCAGCCCGCGTGCGGCCAGAGTCGCGACCGAACTGGGGGTGGACTGGTCGAAGCTGACCGGCAGCGGACGCACAGGACGGATTATCGAACGGGACATCCGCGCCGCGGCCGCGCAGACGCCAGTCCTCGCGGAGATCAAAGCGACGCCCGTGGCCCGCCGCCTGGCCGAAGAAGTCGGCATCGATCTGGCCGACATCACCCCGGCCAAAGCGGGCGCACGCATCCAGCGCGAGGATGTGGAAGCCGCCATCGCTGCCCGCACCCCCGCACCCGCACCCGCACCCGTACCGGTAGCGTCAGCGCCCGGTCTTACCTCCCCCATCACCCGCATCCGCCGTCTCATCGCCCAGCGCATGGCCGAGAGCAGCCAGACGACCGCGGCGGTCACACTGACAACCGAAGCCGACGCCAGCGCGCTCGTCGCCCTGCGCGAACAACTCAAAGCCACCTTCGGCCCGCGCAACCTGCCCGTGCCCAGCTACAACGACCTGCTCATCAAAATCTGCGCGACAGCGCTGGAGGCTCATCCCCAGCTCAACGCCACCTGGAACGAGACGGAAATTATCCTCCACGACGCGGTTCACATCGGCCTGGCCGTGGACACGGCCGAAGGGCTGCTCGTCCCCGTCGTGCGGGACGCCCATCGAAAGAGTGTGCGCCAGATCGCCGCCGACTCCCAGGCGCTGGTGGAAAGAGCGCTCTCCCGCCATCTGAGTCCGGACGACTTGCAGGGCGGCACTTTTACGATTACGAATCTGGGGATGTACCACATCGACGCCTTCACGCCGATTATCGCTCTGCCCCAGGCCGCGATTCTGGGCGTAGGGCGCATTGTAGCAAAACCCGTCGTCGTCAACGACGCGGTGGTGGCGGGCAAAACCGTTGCCCTCAGCCTTACCTTCGATCACAGGGTGGTGGACGGCGCGCCCGCGGCCCGCTTCCTCAACGCAATCCGGGAGTTTGTGGAAGAACCGACGCTCTGGCTGGTGGGGTGAAGATTTTAACGCAAAGGCGCAGAGAGGCAGAGAGGCAGAGGGTGACGGAAAGTGTTCTCTTCTTCTTTGCGTCTCTGCATTAAACAGTTGGTAGGCGAAAATTGTAAAAAACAAAGCAAATTTTCAAATCCGCGCCGATCCGCTCAATCCGCGTCATCCGCGTTCCATTCTTGTTGGTTTGAGGCGAAGCCTCGCTGGATTATTAAGCGGAGGACTTAATGACATCTACGGTAAACGACGAACTGACCCAGGCTCGCCACGCGCTGGCCGCAGCAGGCTGTGATGCGGTGCTGCTCGCGTCCCTGGCCAACGTGACTTATGTCAGCGGCTACGAAGTGCCTGTGCCGGTGGGCGCGCACGCGGAGATGGCCTATGGGCCGGATTTGGCTCTGTGTAGCGTGGGCGATGGGGGGAGTTGGCTGATCGTGCCTGCGGGCGCGGCGGCAGGCGCGGGAAAGAAATCCCGGCTGGATGGGGTCATCCCCTTTGATGGCTTCGATAGTTTTCACGCTACCGACTCCCACGCCTCCTATCTGGCCGCGGTGCGCCGGGGACTGGCGGAGGCTGGGCTGGCGAATACCAGCGGGACATTGGGGGTGGAGTATCGCTATCTGCCCTTTGCCGTAGGTGCGCTGCTGGCGGAGGAGTTTCCCCGGCTACGGCTGGTGGATGTGGAAGGAGCCATGCAGCAGGCCCGGACGATCAAAACTGCGCGGGAGATTGCACTCCTGCGTCGGGCCAGCCACGTGGCCGATGTGGGCCACCGCACCCTGGCCGAGTTGTCACGCACAGCCGGGCAGACCGAATTTGCGATGTGGGGAGAGATCACCGCCCGGATGTTCGCCGCGGCGGGGCGGGACGTGCCGGTGACGGGCGAGCTGGTGACGGGACCGCGCACGACAACCGTCGAGTATCCCAACGGGCCGCGGATGCGCCGCACCGAACCGGGGGACGCGGCCCTGATGGACATCAGCCAGCGAGTGGACGGCTACTGGTCCGACTGCACAAACACCCACATCATCGGCGGCGTAGCGCCAAGCGCGGAGCAGTGGCGCTATGCCAAAGCCTCCCAGGCCGCCTGCGAAGCGGCTATGGACGCCCTGCGCCCCGGCAACCGGGCCGCGGACGCCTGGCACGCAGCAGCGGCAGCTTTCCGCTCCTTCGGTCTGGAGCCAGCTCACTACGCGGGCCACCAGATAGGGGTAGTCGTCAATGAACTGCCTCGGCTGGTGGCCTACGATCAGACGATTATCCAGGCAGGAATGATCTTCTCTGTGGAGCCGGGGGTCTATCAGGGGCCGGGCGGCACATTTGGCGCGCGCTCGGAAAAGATGGCTCTGGTCACAGCGACCGGGCCAGAGATTCTCTCGGATTTTGAATGGGGGATTGGGTAAATCCAGACTAGAGAATCGGCCATACCGCGACTCAGTCAACTCCTGCCTTGGGCAATGTAAACCAAAAAGTACTTCCCTGGCCCGGCGCGCTCTCGACGCCTACTCTACCTCTGCACTTCTCTACAACGCGCTTGACAATGGACAGGCCCAGCCCGTGCCCCTCTTGCTCGTCGGTGTGGAGGCGGACGAAGGGCTGGAAGAGTTGCTGTTGCTCCTCCTCTGAAAGCCCTTTGCCGTTATCGCGTATCCAGAATTTGATCGACTCGGAATCGCTTCTGTCGCCACATTTCGTAGCCCCCAGCCAGATTTCCGGCGGCTTCCCGCCATATTTGAGGGCATTGCTCAGGTAGTTGGCCCAAACCTCTTCCAGCCACTGGGCATAACCCAAAACCGACGGCCAACTCTGGGGGAGATGAATCACCGCGCCCCGTTCATTGCACAGCGTGTCCAGGCGGTGGATGGCCTCGTCAACAATTTTTTGCATATCCAGCGGCGTAAGCGGCACTTCCCGATTGCGCAGTTGGGACATGAGCAACAGCTCGTCCACAATCTGGCGCATTTTGACACCCCGCTTGGCAATATATCCCAAAAACTCCTTGCGCTCCACATCTGTCAACAGGTCATAATCATCCAACAGCATCTCGGCGTAGCCCATAATCGATGTGAGGGGATTTTTCAGGTCGTGGGCCACCGAGTGGGCAAAGGCGTCCAGGTCGGCGTTGCGTGCGGCCAGGTCGACAGCCTGGTTGTGCAAAATTGTATTTGTCTGGCGTAGCTGTTCGTAGAGCTGAACTTTGCTGATGGCTGTGCTTGCCCTGGCGGCCAGTGTAGTCAGAAAGTCTACGTCGTTGGCCGAATAGTCACGGGGGGTTGTATCCAGGGCATAGAGAACACCCTGACAGATGCCTTCGGAAATCAGCGGAACGCCGACATATGCTTGCAAACCGAAATCCAGCAGCAACGGATTGGCCCCAAAGGGATCATTTTTGGCATCATTGACGATTACAGGCAGCCGATTGTCGATAATCCAGCGGGTAGCCCCGCCCTGCTTTCGGATGCGTCGGGTAACCATTGACGGGGGTTGGCCTGGCACAGAAGAGGCGCTGACGGTATAGGTCTGGCTGGTTGCGTCCCAGAGCAAAATACTGGCCCCGCCACTAGCCGGCAGCAGTTCCGTCACAATCTTCACAATGCGGTCAAGCGCTATCGTCAGTTCGTCCGGTTCGTTGATGGCCAGTTCGATGTTGGCCAGCGCCTGCTGTCGCCGGTATTGTTGCTCCAGGCGCATCTTTTCCGCCTCCAACGCCTCTTTCAACCGATTCCATTCGGTCACATCCCGGGCGGTCAGTACAAAACCGTTGGGCTTCCCTCGTTCATCCCGCAGCAACGTCGTAATCAGCCAGGCCTGGAAGGGGGTACCGTCCCGCTTGAAATGGCGCAGCTCGATTTCATAGCTGTCCTGCTTGGCCAGATGGCGTATGGTTTCTTCGGCGTGGCGCGCCAGTGCTTGGCCGGGGTAGAGGTCTTGAATCCGGCGGCCAATGCTCTCTTCGGCGCTGTAGCCGTGCATCTCCATCCAGGCCGGGTTGGCGTAGAGAATTTCGGGCCTTGGTCATCGTTTCGGCCAACCTGTGCTGATTGGGCTAAATCAGCACGGGTTGGGGTGGCGACGGTGGTCGCTTCTTGGCAGGTCTGCCGGGCAAATCGATATGGGCCAGCAGATAGTCAAACAGGTTGAGCGGCTCTGC
>CAMDQF010000355.1 GCA_945905745.1 Litorilinea aerophila | reverse complement strand
AGTGTGCCGTGGATGGCAGCGCTGATGAAGACTACATTGCAGATGGGTGTGCGGTCGATGAAGGCCAGGAGTGCGGCCCGCTCTGCCGCGTAGCCCTCGTAGCGGTCCTGGGCTGAGAGCAGTCCCCGATATTGGATGGGGTTGGGGATTGCCACGAACTTCCACGTCACCCCGGAGGAGTGGGCCTGCAACAGGTCTTTCTGCAATTCGGCCAGTTGGGCCTCGCCCAGCAGGCTGCGCCCCGGACGGTAGCGTTGGGCCAGAAAGCGCTGCTCGTCGGCGGGGTCTCCCATTTTGGCACGGGCCAGGGGCAGGTCGCGGAAGGAGCGGCTGTCGAGCAGAAAGAGCGCGGCGTCGCTGCCGAAGGTGCGATAGCGATAGAATTTGCGCTCGTTGTCCATGCGCCCGTCCTCACCCGTGGCCCCATAGAATTCCTCGGCCAGCGGCTGATACTCCTGAAAGGCCTGCACCGCGGCTTCGTAGAGCGCCGTGTCGTTGATGAAGCCTTGCGTTTCCACAAAGCGTCGGTCGGCTGCGGCCTGAGCGCCCCCGGCAAAGTCGTTGGTCACCTCGTGGTCGTCGAAGATGGCGAAGAGGCTGGTCGCCGCGCGCAGTCTGGCCCATTCGTTGCTTCCGCCCACACTGCCCAGCACCTCGGCGTATTTGCGTCGAAAGTCGGCCAGACTCTCGGCTGCCCTGCCCGGCACGGCTGGAGAGCCGATGTCGGCATAGATGAGGTCGCCCAGGGCCAGGAAGAAGTCGAGTGCGCGGCCAGGCGCGTTGCGGGTGGCGGGAAAGGGGGCCATGTCGCCCCGCCAATCCCCGCTGGCTCCAAAGCGCAGCCCCCGGTAGACGCCCAGGGATGCAGCTGTGCGTAGCTGACCCGTCGCTCGTTCCCCCTGGCTGGTCTGGGCCGTGTAGTGGTAGTCCGTGTCCGGTTGCAGGCCGAACAGTGTGACCTTCACCGGCAGCCAGGGATCGGCGACATCGACGACAATATTTTCACCATTCGTCCGTCCGACCAGGCCATAGGTAAAAGTGAGGGGGCCGGTCACAGTGGAGCGCGCCCACAGAACTGCGCTGGTCTGGGTTACATCGCCCGAAGCCACACCGTTAGGCAGTGTTGGGGGTGGCAGGGGCGCAGATTGCGGCGCAGATTGCGGCCCAGGCAGGGCGAACCCCGAACATCCCCCCGTCAGAATGGCGAATCCAACCAGCAGCCAGACCAGATGCTTCACGTTGCCAGGCCTCCTGGGTTTCGATAATTCTAGTTGAAGGACGGTAGCGTGCGTCTGCACAGACCGTGCGTCTGCCCAGACCGTGCGTCTGGGACCGTCGGCAGGTGTACAGTCATAGTCCCCCCACCACATCGTACCCCCGCCAGGCCACCGCACTGGACATTCCCTGAGCCAGGGGCCAGACCACCGCGTGCTCTTCGCTGGCCGCCCAGCGCCGCCGGTTGGCTTCTGTGTCAAAGCGCAGCTCCATCTGGTAGTTGAAGGGCGTCTCGGCTGCGCCGATCTCCTGGGCCACCGCCGCGGGGAAGATGCGCAGGAGTGTAGACCCCAGATAGCCCCTCTGTTTTTCCAACGCTGGCGCGTAGGCATCAGCGTACATAGCCTCAAAAGCACTCGACTGCTCTTCCGCCACTGTAAAATAAATTTGCAGTAGAATCATCGCGCATCTCCTGGTTGGTTCGTGAAAAATAAGGGACGCAGATTGCGCTGAAAAAGATGATTGACGCGGATAAAAATCAGCGTCAATCATCTTTTTCAGCGCAATCTGCGTCCTCCTCGTTTTAAATCTGGCGCAGCAGCCAGCGCACTGCGTTCTGTTGGATGCCCACATAGGCCGGGTTCCACAGGGCGGGGATTGTGTGGCCCGGTGCCAGATAGCAGACCCGTCCCTGGCCGTAGTCGTAGGCCCAGCCTGCCTCGCAGGAAGTCCCCAACTCTTTGAAAGTCAGGCCATCTTCGTTGTGGCTGCGCATCAGCACATGGGCTGGGTCACCATCGTAGGTCATATAGTGCTGCTCGTCCGTGACCACAAAGTCACTGGCCCCCTGCATTATCGGATGTGACGGATTGGTGACCGCCACTTTGAAGGGGCGCACCGGCGGGTGTCCTTCCGTCGCCGCGCCCAACGTATGACGAAAATCGGCGTTTTTGGTGGCAATATAGGTCACATTGTGCATCAACAGCGCGCTGCCGCCCCCTTCTACAAAAGCCCGAATCGCTTTGCCCTGGGCTTCCGTCATCCAATACTCCATGCGGACTTCCTCTTGGGGTACAGGCGGCTCGCTGGTGATGGGAACTACATCGGCCCGTCCATTCCAGAAAGCCGTCTCCCCATAGCCGTTGGGCCAGGTCATCCCATCCCGGAAGAGGATCAGCAGCCGGTATCCGGCCCCGGTCAGATTCTCGGCGTTGAGTTGGGTCACGTCGTCGGTAAAATCAATCGACAGGCCCACTCCCTGGACAAGCGTGCGGCGCAGGGCTGTGCGAATATAGTCGGAATTGTGGTAACGGTCGCCGATCAGGGCGAAGGCGGTGGCTTGGTTGGGCATGGGATGCTCCTCGGCTTTGGATGGGGGATGGTAAGTTGCGGATCGACGGAAAGCACAGAGCCATATCTGAATCCTCTGGAATGATGCACGCGATTCCCCGTTCCGTCAAACGCAAAAAATTCCTCACAGCAGTTCCAAAGATAGAACGCGGATAACGCGGATAGAGCGGATTTTTGCGGATTTTACGGCGCAGGTTTTTGCTTTTATCCGCTTTGATCTGTCCCATCAGCGTCATCCGCGTTCTATTTCTGTCAAATTTGGAATTGCTGAAACTCCTCACTCCTGCTTCCGATGTGTCGCGGCAATCTGCCCGCGGCAATCGTCTGCGTTGACGAATTTGCCGAAAGACGCGAAAATCAATGTATCAAACCCACAGGGGGACACTCCTTTGCACGCCTCTCAACGCCCACACCCAAAAGGAAGTCGTATGCCCAACCAACCGAAACTCTTCACCCCCGGCCCGGTCGATGTCTTTGATGAGACACTCGCCGCGCTGAGCGGGCCGGTTCCCTATATGATGCACCCGGAATGGGTCGCTTTGCAGGTCGAAACAGGACAGATGCTCCAGCGGGTCTTCCAGACCAAAAATAGCGTTTTTATGGCAACATCGCCCGGCTCCGGCGCAATCGAGACAGGCGTCGCCAGTCTCTTTCAGGCCGGGGATCGGGTCGTGACGATCCGCAACGGGATGTTCGCCGAGCGGCTGGTACAGATTCTCAACGCCTATCGCTGCGAGGTGATTCCCGTGGAGGGGCCGTGGGGTCAGGCCATCGATCTGGACAAAGTGGCCGATGTGATTCGCCAGCAGCCCGATATTGACGGTATCGCCGTCGTGGGCAACGAAACGGGCACCGGTGTGCGCAATCCTGTACAGGAGTTGGCCCGGATGGCCCACGAACGGGATGTGCCGATCTTTGCTGATCTGGTCTCCGGGATGGGCGGCTACGATATTCCGATGGACAAATGGGAGTTGGACGTGGTGGCGACTTCCAGCAACAAAGCGTTGGAGATGGCCCCCGGCCTGGGCATTATTTCGGCCAGCCAACGGGGCTGGGAGATTGTGGATCGCAAGACACCCACGGCCAACCGGGGCTGGTACTACAACCTGCACACCTGGCGGGAAGCCCTGGACCGCCCGGCCTTTCCCTTCCCCACCACCCCGGCCACGGCCAGTATCGCCGGTCTCCACGCCAGCCTGAAACGGATTTTGACAGTCGAGACACTGGAAGGTCACTGGGCGCGCTATGCCTGGGCACAGCGGGTGGTGCGCACAGGTCTGGCCGCCATTGGCTTTCCGTCGGTCACGCCGGATGCAGTAGCCTCGCCTACGGTTTCCACTGTCTACAAGCACCCCCAGATGGAGAACATTGAGGAACTGCGTGACTATCTGCGCGACGAACACGACACACTTATCTCCACCTCTGGCGGACCCCTGGCGGGAACGGTCGCCCGCATTAGCCATATGGGCAAGGCCGGAACCCAGGGCTATGTGATTCCTCTGCTCCTGGCCGTGGAGGATTTTCTGCGGACCCAAAAGGGGATTGCTGTACCGATGGGGGCGAGTTTGGTGGGGCTGGAGCAAGAAGATCGCTGGTATTAACCGTAGGGCGGAATGGTATTCCGCCAGCCACTATTTTCGAGCGGAATACCATTCCGCTCTACAAAGGAGAAGATATGCCGACACTTTTTGGCCGAAACTACAGCAAGCGGGAACTACTCGATCTGGTGGGGGATATGTCCCAGGTGGCCCACACTCGTCGGGCAGAAATGATTGAAGGCATCGAGCGGGGGGCAGATCTAATCGAAGTCTTTAACGCGTCGGGCCTCTGTTTTTCTGTGCTACCCGGCCGCGCCCTGGACATAGCCTCGGCCCACTACAAAGGGATGTCACTCTGCTTTCGGGGCAATACGGGCGATGTGGGGCCAGCCTTCTACGAACCCCAGGGCTATGGCTGGATGCGGGGCTTCTACGGCGGGCTGACTACCACCTGTGGTATGACCTTTACCGGCCACCCAGAGGTGGACCCGCAGGAGGAGAACGAGGAGCTTGGGCTGCACGGGCGGCTGGCCTTTCTGCCCGCCAAGCACGTGGTAGCCGAGAGTGGTTGGGAGGGCGAAGAGTACATTACCCGCATCCGGGGCCGGATACGCGAAGCCGTCGTCTTTGGCACAAATCTTGAACTGCGCCGGGAGATCGTCACTGTGCTGGGTGAGAAGCGGCTACTCATCCATGACCGTATCGAAAACCAGAGCGTGGACGCCTCGCCCCTGATGTTCGTCTACCACAGCAATCCGGGTTTTCCCTTGCTGGACGGCGGGACTCGGTTGGTGATCCGCAGCGCAAAGACGACCGAATGGCTGGCAGACGCCGAGGTGGGGCCAGAGGTCTACACCACCGCACGGCCGCCCCAGCCTGCGGTAAGTGACGCTGTCTTCGTCCATCGCCCCCTGGCCGACGCCGATGGCAATGCGCAGATCGGGCTGATCAACGATGCTCTGGGGCTGGGACTCTACTGGAAGTTCCCCGTGGCCGAAATGCCTCTGGTCAACCAATGGCAACACTTCCACCGGGGCACCTATGTCACAGGCATCGAGCCGGGCAATGTCTCGATGCTGGGCCGGGTCTGGAACCGCAAACACGGCTATCTGCAACACATCCAGCCCGGCGAAGTCCGCGATTTCCATCTGGAAATCGGTGTGTTGGATGGCGCAGCCGAAATCGCTGCCTGTGAGGAGCGGCTTGACGCCATCGCCTGAACGATATGACCTTCTCTGGCCAAAGAGAGCGGAGCGGGGGA
>CAMDQF010000354.1 GCA_945905745.1 Litorilinea aerophila | reverse complement strand
AATCCTCAGACCGGCGAAGTGCATCTGGTGCGCACGGGCGAAGCGGCATTCTTCCGGCGGGACACCTGGCATCACGCCTTCAACCAGAGCGGCGAACTGCTGAAGGTGTCTGAATTTTTTTCCCCGCCACCGTCCCAGGGCACGTCGGGGAAATACGCCCAGACCAAACCCAATCTGACCGTCTCCCGTTACGGCCAGGACGAGGCGCTGGGCCGTTGGCCGATGGAGCGGGCGGCCATCCAAGCGGCCCAGACCATCCGTGTCCTGCGCGATGCGGACCTGCTCTGGCGACGGGAAGGCAGCGCACTGGTCGGTCTTTACGCCTCCACCGAACATCTGACCGCGGGGCGCATCCATCTACAGCCCGGCCAGCGCAGCGATGTACAGGTCCACGGCGGCGACGAGAGTCTGTTGCTGTTGGAGGGTACACTGAACATCCACTGCCCGGAGAAGGAGGGGCAACAGTGGTTTGAACTGACGCCCCAGGATGGTTTTTATGTGCCAGCGGGCGCACCCCACCAGTACTACAATATGACTGGTCAGCCGGTGACGGCCCTCTTCGGCGTCGCGCCCGATTATATGTAGGTTGGGTTCTCCCGGCACGAGAACTTTGTCTACCGACCAGTGAGCGCCGGGAGAACCCAACAGCGGAAAATTTCCATCTGAGAATGAGTTTGATGGCCTTATTCGATGCTCCGCGATGAAATGATTCATTTTTATTGGGAGAAGTCCGTGTTTTGTTGGGTTCTCCCGGCGTTAGTACGACCTGTAGATATACATCTCTTGCCGGGAGAACCCAACCTACGATGACTCTAATGACAGCCATTGGCCTGGACGTGGGCGGCACGAAAATTGCCGGGGGACTGGTCGTCCGGGATACGGGAAAGGTGCTGTTGCGCCGGGTGATTCCTACCCTTCCGGAGCGGGGCGGGCAGGCGGTGTTGGATGACTGTCTGGCCCTGGCGAAAGGTTTGCGGGCCGAAGCCGAAGCGCAGAATTGTGCTGTGCGCGGCATCGGCGTGGGTGTGGCCGAATTGGTCGATCTGGCCGGGAATGTGACCAGCGGCCATACAATCGGTTGGCTCGGCCTGCCTGTGCAGGCGGCTTTTTCTCGCATCGCCCCCGCGCTGGTGGAATCCGACGCCCGGGCACCGGCCCTGGCCGAGGCCATGTACGGGGCGGGGCGGCCCTACCGCCTCTTCTGTTACGTGACCGTTGGCACGGGGATCAGCTCGTCTCTGGTGATGGATGGTCGTCCCTTTGCCGGGGCGCGGGGCAATGCGCTGGTGTTGGCGACGATGCCCCTCTCGACTGTCTGCACGACCTGTGGCGCTGAACTGCATCCGGTGCTGGAGGAGTTTGCCTCCGGCCCTGCGCTGGTGGCCCGCTACAACCGGCTGGGCGGTCACGCGGTAGAACAGGGCGAGGCGGTGCTGGCCGCGGCCGCGGCGGGCGACCCGGTGGCGCGGGAGGTCGTCGGCTCGGGTGGGGATGCGCTGGGCAGCAGTGTGGCCTTTCTGGTCAATGTGCTGGACCCGGAGGCGCTGATCGTCGGCGGCGGGCTGGGTATGGCGGGCGGTCTCTATTGGGAGCGTTTTGTGGCAAGCACACGCCAGCACATCTACGCCGACAACAGCCGGGAACTGCCCATCCTGCACGCAGCGTTGGGCGTGGACGCCGGGCTGGTCGGCGCGGCGGCAGCCATTTTTCAACGTATCTCTGGGAACGCCGCCATCCCTGGCGGCCAGCACTGACATACGCCGCCAGGGATGGCGGCGATCCCAGGGCAAATCCGTCTCCTTTTTTGGACGCAGAAACCGTAGATTACACAGATTGTATCCGCGTTAATCCGCCCAATCCGCGCCATCCGCGTTCTATTCTTAAGCCCGAAGGACAGTCCTAATGGCACTCTCGTTTTGGCAGCGTATACCGGGACTGGAGCGCTGGCGCAGTTGGCCGCTGATCCGCCATTGGCGCACGCTCCAATTTCGCCGCCTGCGCCCCTTCGCCGAGGGACGCTCTACGGGCAAGTCGGTGATCCGCACCTATTGGGAGAACTTTCTGGAAGCGCATAAGAGCGACATTCGCGGGCGGGCGTTGGAAGTGGGCGAAACCGCCACCATCCGTCGTTTCGGCGGCGATGCGCTGACCAGTGCCGAGGCGATTGACCTGACCGCGCACAGCCCAGATGTGAAGGTGATCGCCGATCTGAGCCGGGCGGATGGCGTGCCCTCCGACAGCTACGACTGCTTTGTCAACCAATTCACCACAGCGGTCATCTACGACATCGAAGCTGCGCTCTACCACGCCGTGCGCATTCTCAAGCCGGGCGGTGTGCTGCTCATCAACTTCTGGTGCGTGGACTTCTACCTGCACAGGGGGCTGGATATGGGCACGGGTGCGCCGCTTTATATGTATTGGTGGTTCACACCGATTCAGGTGCAAAATCTCCTGCGTGGGCTGGGGCTGGGCGACAACGATTTTTCGGTGACGATCTACGGCAATCTGCTCACCCGCATGGCCTTTCTGCTGAATCTGCCAGCGCGGGAATTAACCCGGCAGGAGATGGACTTTGTGGACCCCGGCCAACCCCTGCTGATCTGTGTGCGTGTGGTGAAACCGCTCCACTGGCAGGCCGAGAAGCCGTCCTACCGGCTGCCGGTGTGGACGCCGCCGGTCGCCCCCGCTCGGCTGAGTGACAAGACCGGTCATTATGGCGATGAATATGTCTGAGTGGCAAAGGAGGTGAATGGGAGGTGGCTGACCAGGGAATAGAACGCGGATGACGCGGAAAGGACGGATAAACGCGGATAAAATCTGTGTCCTCTGCGCAATCTGCATTCTTATTTTCATTGAAGATGTGTGGTTCGACAGCGTGCAAAAGCTATTTCATCCAAAGGAGCAGGCAGATGCCAACTGTAGACAAGCAGAGTAGAACAAACGGATTCAGTCGTCGTGACTTTTTGCGGTGGAGCGGGCTGACAGGCGGTTCACTTTTCCTGGCGGCCTGTGCCGCGCCCGCCGCACCCCCAGCGCAACCCGCGGCCAGCGAGGGCGCGGTCGCGCCTGCCGCGCCCGCCCCCGAACAGACCACCATTTCCTGGTGGAATCAATTCTCCTCGGCCACGACACAGGCGGTTTTCCCCGTCGTTGTCGGTGAGTTCGAGGCGCTCTATCCCGACATCAAAGTTGAGTTTGAGATCAGTGGCGGGCCTCCCGGCGGCGGCGAGTATATCGAAGTGCTGCTGGCGCGCATCGCAGCCGGCAACCCGCCCGATACGATTACGCTGTGGACGCCGCCCAGCCAGTTTGGCGCGCAGGGCGCGCTGGCGACAATTGACGATTATATGTCCAATGCCAAATGGGCCAAGCCCGATGCTTTCTACGAGGGGCCGCTCAAATCGTGCCAGTGGGACGGCAGCACCTACGGCTTGCCCGCCTCCGCCGGCGCGGGATCGATCTTCATCAATTCCGCCAAATTTGAGGAGATGGGCGTCTCGACCAAACGCGAGGACTTCCCCAAGACCTGGGCTGAATTGCAGGCGTTGTCGGCCAAATTCACCAAATGGGAAGGGGCGGATCTCAAACAGGCGGGTATTGTGCCCTGGTCGGCCGGCTGGCTGAAACCGGTGTGGAGCGAACTCAACGGCGGCAAGCTCTTTGACACGGAGAGCAACTCTTATGTGATTGACAGCGCGCAAAATGCCGAATGGCTCGGCGAGTGGGTCAAATGGCTGGACGCTGAGTACGGCGGCGACATCGAACAGCTCAATCTCTACGGCGACTGGGGATCAGCCTACCCCGATGGCCCCTACCAATTGGGGCTGGGGGCCATGACGATCAGCGGTAGCTGGGCCTGCACCGACGCCGATATCCCCTTCGCTTGGGAGGTAATGCCCTTCCCGGTCGGGCCGAGCGGCTCCAAATCGGTGACGGGCTTCTATCCCAACTGGTGGGCCATGCCCAAAGGCACGCCCCATCCCGATCAGGGCTTCCTCTTCTGCGAATATCTCTGCACGGAAGGCTGGGTGACCTGGTACAAAGCGGTGATGGACACCCCGGCCTGGAAGGATTTTCCCACAGGTGTGCTGACGCAGAAGCTGGTGGAAGGCGTTGGGCTGGAGCGCGCCCAGGAGATCCACGACTTCTACGCCGCCGCCCTGCAACAGACGGCCGGTATGTGGAATTCGCCCATCGAGGACTTCGCCAGCGACACACTGGACGCGGCCATTGACGAAGTGTTGCACAAGACGAAAGGCCCCGCGTAGGCCCTGGCCGAAGTGCAGGCGGTTGTCGAAGCCAAATTGCAGGAACGGCTGGGTGGTTAGAAAAGGGACTGGGGATCGGGGATTGGAGATCGGGTGTACCGCCTAATCCCCAATCCCCAATCTCCGATCCCCAAAAGGAGAATTCAGATGCGCCAAACCGTCCCTGCGCGGGGCCGCCGTCCATTTTTCAGCAAGCGTCTGCGGGAGAATCTGAAGGGCTATCTCTTCATTCTGCCCTGGCTGATTGCCCTGCTCGTATTCAACGCCTACCCGATCCTGGCCTCGCTCTTTTTCGCGCTCACCGATTACAACATTCTCAACCCGCCCACCTGGACGGGGCTGGGCAATTTCCAGACAATGTTCACGAATGATCCGCTCTTTTGGAAGGCGGTCTGGAATACCGTTTATTATTCGGTGCTGTCGGTGCCTCTGCAACTGATCTTTGCTCTGCTGCTGGCCCTGCTCCTCAATGGGCGCAGTTGGGGCATCGGACTTTTCCGCACGATCTATTACCTGCCCGGTCTGATGCCTGCGGTGGCGACCGCGCTGCTCTGGTATGTGCTGCTCGATCCCCGGCTGGGGCTGATCAACTCCGGGTTGACTGCGCTGGGGTTGCCCCGCTTGGGCTGGATGCGCAGCGCGGAGTGGTCCAAACCCGCGCTGATTCTGATCGCCATCTGGAGCGGCAGCGGTGTACCGATGCTGATCTTTCTGGCCGGTCTGCGTGATATTCCCAAGCCGCTGCTGGAAGCCGCCACGATTGACGGCGCCACGGCCTGGAAGCGTTTCTGGTATGTGGTGCTGCCGCTGCTCTCGCCCACTCTTTTTTTCAATCTGCTCATCGGGATTATCAATTCATTTCAGGTCTTTACGGTGGCCTTTATCGCCAGCGAAGCCAGCGGCAGCGGCAACAATATCGGGCCGCTCAATTCGATGCTGATGTATATGATCCATCTCTACCGCCAATACCTTCGCCAGAGATCAAGTGAAGGGTTGAAACTGTTGAGAATGAATTGAACCAAGAGAAGGCATATTCTCAATCACTTGGTTGATAAGAATCGGGTCAACCAAATCCGGAAGCAGTTTTAACGCTTCCACGGCATAACGTC
>CAMDQF010000353.1 GCA_945905745.1 Litorilinea aerophila | reverse complement strand
TCACCGCTCTACTGACTGCCATTTCGTGTCTTATGTTGACGCTACTCTTTACTCAACATCAATCTCGTGTTTCACTCAAAAAATTACCGAACGCCCAGTCAGTTGGTTCCATAACCAACCTTGCGGCTTTCTGCCGTGAAAATGGGTTGGACACTACACACATGGTGGCAGTTGCGCATGGACGACTTTACAGCCACAAAGGATGGACTTATCAAAATAGTTGTAATGGTCAACGACATCATAAAAAGAGATTTGGACGCTGATTCACGCGGATAGACGCTAATCCAGAGGAAAAAATCTGCGTTTATCTGCGTTCATCTGCGTCCAAAATTTCACCATCTCGTTGACCACTACAACTTATCAAAATAGTAGAGAAAACTTGGGGGTGGTAACCTATGGGGGTTTTATTGACCCAAATGGTGAACGTGTTGTTATCACAAACCTGCAAGCATTCTGTCGTGAAAAGGATCTTGATGCTGTCCATATGCGTGAATTAATTGCAGGTAAACGAAATAGCCACAAAGGCTGGACTTGGAACCTACCCAATGACTAACTCTAACATAACGCAGCGCGCCAATCGTCTCATAAAAGAAAGTAGCCCCTATCTTCTTCAACACGCCCACAATCCAGTCGATTGGTTTTCGTGGGGTGAGGAAGCGTTAACAAAAGCCAAAATAGAAGATAGGCCTATATTCGTAAGTATTGGCTATAGTGCATGCCATTGGTGTCATCGACTGCGTGAAGAGAGCTTTGAAAACGAAGAGACCGCCGCGCTGATGAATGCCCGTTTTGTCTGTATCAAAGTAGACCGGGAAGAGCGCCCCGACCTGGACGCTATTTATATGGACGCTGTGCAGGCCATGACTGGCAGCGGCGGCTGGCCGATGAGCGTCTTTCTGACCCCGGAGGGTCAGCCCTTCTATGGCGGAACTTACTATCCCCCCGCGCCCCGCTACGGAATGCCCAGCTTCTCCCAGGTACTTATCGCCGTCTCCGACGCCTACGCCAACAAACGGGCCGACATCGAAGGCCAGGCCGAACGGCTGACCGCGGCCCTGGCCCGTTCCGGCAACATCGCGCCCGGCGGGGACGAACTCAGCCCGCGCATTCTGACCGAAGCCGTGGGCAAGTTGGAACAATACTTTGATGACCAGTACGGCGGCTTCGGCAGCCAGCCCAAATTCCCCCAACCGATGGCCCTCGACTTTGCCATGAGCCGCTATGCCCACACGGGCGACGCGGAGACGCTGAATATCGCCGAAACGACCCTGGAAAGGATGGCCGAGGGGGGCATCTACGACCAGTTGGGCGGCGGTTTCCATCGCTACAGCGTGGACCGCATCTGGCTGGTCCCCCACTTCGAGAAGATGCTCTATGACAGCGCCCAACTCCTGCGCAGCAACCTGAATTTATGGAAGATCAGCGGGCGGGAACTCTTCCGCCGGGTGGTCAACGAGACGACCGACTACGTGCTGCGCGAAATGACCAGCCCGGAAGGCGGCTTCTACAGCAGCCAGGACGCGGACAGCGAAGGCGAAGAGGGCAAATTCTTTGTCTGGACGCCTGCGGAAATCGAGCAGATTCTGGGCAAGCAGGACGCAGCCCTCTTCGGCCAGGTCTACGGCGTCACGACTCGGGGCAACTTTGAGGGTCACACGATCCTGAATATCGTGCGCCCTGTCGAGCAGGTGGCGAAAAGCGCGGGGTTGACAACCGGCGAATTGGAGAAACGGCTGGGGGCCATGCGTCAGAAGCTCTTTGTCGAGCGGGAGAAGCGCATCAAACCGGGGCGGGATGAGAAGGTTTTGACCGAATGGAACGGGCTGATGATCCACGCCCTGGCCGAAGTGGGTGTAGCCCTGGACCGGCCCGACGCCCTGGCTGCAGCCCAGAATGCGGCCAACCTTGTGCTGGAGAAGATGAGCCAGCCCGACGGCAAACTCTACCGGACTTACAAAGACGGACAGGCCAAGCTGAATGCCTATTTGGAGGATTACGCAGCCTTCGTGCGTGGTCTCATCGCCCTCTACGAATCCACCTTCGACCTGCGCTGGTTGGCCGAAGCCACCCGCCTGACCCACCGGCTGTTGGAACAGTTCGGCGATCCGGACCTGGGCGGCCTCTTCCAGACCGGCGCGGATCACGAGCGGCTGGTGGTGCGACGCAAGGATTTCATCGACAACGCCATCCCCAGCGGCAACAGCCTGGCCGCCGAGTCTCTGCTGCGCCTGGCAAAGCTCACCGGCAACGACGGCTACCGCCAGGAAGCCCAGCGTATCCTTTGGCCGATGGCGTCGGCCATGGCTCAGCAGCCCACAGGCTTTGGCCGTCTGCTCGGCGCACTGGACGATTTCCTCTCGCCCAGCCAGGAAATCGCCATTGTGGGCGATCCCGCCGACCCGGCCACCCAGGCCCTGCTGGCCGTGGTGCGCCGCCGCTACTTGCCCCACACCGTCGTCGCGCTCAAACGCCCCGGTGAGGAGAATCCCCTGCCCTTGCTGGAAGGGCGCGGACTGGTCAACGGCAAACCGGCAGCCTACGTCTGCGAGAATTTCGCATGCAAGCTGCCGGTGACGGATGTGAATGCGTTGGCCGATCTGCTGGATGGCTAGGAATCAGAAACGGCCGCGCAGGGCAGCCGTGGTATGACGCAGGCGCACGGCCCATCCCCTTTCACCATAACGCTTTTCCAGCCACCCATCCTCCGGCCAAAGGGAGTGGAGGAGGAGACGGCCCAGGTCAGCGGGTCGGTCAATCAGCCCGATCTGTAGGGTGTGGCTCCGCCAGGGGATTGTGGTGAGACGGCGGTTGCTATGGGTGAGCAGGCTTACTGGGTTGATATGGGCCATCAGCCAGGCCCGGCGCAGGGGAGAGAGGGCCAATCGTTCCCTCTCCTCTGGGATGGCTTCTATGCCAAAGGCGGCCTGGGCCATTTCCAGGGCATAGCCGAGTTGAATCAGGAAAACAGTATACCATAATTGATTGGCAGACCGAAATCGAACATTTTTTGGGTCAAAGTGTATGGCAACCCTCACATCCCCCAAACTGTAATGGGCAAGCCGTTGTATTCTTCCCGGCGCTGCCAGATGCGCTCGTCCCACGTGCGACCGGCCCGTCGGTCAAAGATGACCAGATGGGATTCGTCCCCGGCGCAGCGGTCCGTATATTCCCAGGTTTGGGCCAAACCTTCGGCCAGGGTCTTCTCCAGGGAGCTAGAGAGTACCTTCAGTTCGATGACCCCCCGCTGGGTTCCGCCGGGATGGGGCCAGATTACCAGCAGGTCCGTGCGTTTGCGTCCCAGGCCATACTCCCGCTCCACCCGACCCCCGCCGTTGATGATACGCTGCAAAAATGCCTGCATCAGCAGATGGGGGCCTGCCTCTTTGTAATCAAAGCGTTCCAGCCAGATTTCCGAGTTCTCCCGGAAGAATTGCTGGAAGGCGGCCAGGAGTTTGGGCAGGTTCAGCCCTCCGTCGTCCTCCACATACCAGGCCGAGCGCTGGCGGGCTTCCAGATTCATCTGGGCGATGAGCGTCAATTCCCGGGGGATCACTTCCCGGTAAATGGGGTTGGCAATCTGAAGGCCGTCAACGCCCCGGCGCACCAGCCCCAGATCAGTGACATACGAAACGTCATCCCGGCTGGCGTCTTCGTCCAGATCGTCGCCGCGTAGCAGCGGTTCGATCACCCGCTGCACCCGCGGCTCTTTCAGTTTGTCGGCCAACTGGTCCAGATGGGTGACACGGGCCAGAATCAACCGCTCTTTGGCGGCCAGAATGCTCTCTTCGGTCAGCGGATTGCTGCGATCCCGTCCCTCCGGCAGGTCGAAGGTGGCCGAATAGGCCAGGGCATTGACCAGCCAGGGCTGGCCCGCGGTCAGATGCCAGATCAGGTCCAGGCTGCCGGGGGTGAAGGGTTGACCGCTCTCTTCCGTGTGTTTCAGGAGCAGGCGGCGGGTCTCGGCTTCGTCAAAGTCACCCAAGCGCAGGGATTGGGCTTTGATATTGAAGGTGCTGCCCCCGGTGATGACTGCCTTGCCCTCGCTGGACTGGATGCGATAGTCCTGCAAATCCCGCACACCGCACAAAATGAGCGATTGGGGGAATTGATTGGGCCGTTTGGGATAGCCCGCCCGCAGTTGGCGCAGCAGAGAGATGAGCGTATCCCCCACCAGCGAGTCCACCTCATCCAACAGCAGAACCGTCGGCAGGGGCGAGGACTCAGACCAGCGGGTCAGGAACTCATCGACGATTGTCCCCCCGGCAGAATTTTCGATAATCGAGCGGCCTAACGTGACGGCCTGCTGATCGCCGAGCTGATCCCGCGCTGCCCGGGAAATCTGCTCCACAACGGCTGTCATCCCGTAATTCACATCTTCCCGATAGGCCTGGGCCGCCTCAATATTGGCGTAGACCGCCCGGTAGCGGCCTGTCCCGTTCAGATGTTCGGCCAGAGCCAGCAGACAGGAGGTCTTGCCCGTCTGCCGGGGCGCGTGGAGCAGGAAGTATTTGTACTGCTCGATCAGCCGCATCACCTGTTCCATATCCAGCCGTTCCAGCGGCGGCAGGCAGTAGTGACGCTCGCAATCGACCGGCCCTTCTGTGTTGAAAAAACGCATCGTTTCCCCTCTCTATCCGAGCCTCTACCCCAACGCAGTCAGCGGCTCCACATACGGCAAATCAAACTCCCGGGCCACCGCGTCGTAGGTCAGCTTTCCCCGATGGGTGTTCAGTCCGTTCTGTAGCGGTTTGCTCTCTGCGATAGCCTCCCGGCCTTTGGCGGCCAGATGCAGGGCATAGGGCAATGTCTGGTTTGTCAAAGCAAAAGTGCTGGTGCGGGGGACTGCGCCGGGCATATTGGCCACGCAGTAATGGACCACATCGTCAATCACAAAAGTCGGGTTGCTATGGGTGGTGGGTCGGCTCGTCTCCACACAGCCGCCCTGATCCACGGAGACATCCACAATCACCGAGCCAAATTTCATATCCTTCAGCATCGCCCGTGTGACCAGCCAGGGCGCGCGCCCGCCGGGAATTAGCACCGCGCCGATCACCAGGTCTGCGGCGTAGACAGCCTCTTCCACATTCGCTTCATTGCTGGTTCGGGTCTCTATCTGGCCCCGGTATACGTCGTCCAGATATTGCAGCCGAGTGTGGCTCAGGTCCAGCACAGTCACGTGCGCGCCCATACCCAGGGCGATTTTGGCCGCGTTCATGCCTACTACACCGCCGCCCAAAATGGCGACCCGTCCCGGTGCGACACCGGGCACACCGCCCAGCAGCACACCGCGTCCGCCATTGTTGCGTTGCAAATAAGCAGCGCCCACCTGCGTCGCCATCCGCCCGGCCACTTCGCTCATTGGCATCAGCAGCGGCAGCTTGCCGTCGGCGGTCTGGAC
>CAMDQF010000352.1 GCA_945905745.1 Litorilinea aerophila | reverse complement strand
ACTACATTGGGGCTATCGGCGTCAAGATCAAACCAGTAGAGAAAATCATTGAGCAGGATGCCGGTATCGGGCACAACCACGCCGCTGCCAAAGGCACCGAGACTTTGTGTGCAGGAAACTGCGTTGCCCTCGGCGTCCACAACATTGAAGTGGGTCGTGCTTTCGCGCACGCCAGGATCGCCAGGTTTGACATTGCCCACATCCATCGTGCGGGCATAGCGCATCCCGCCGTTGCGGGCTACCGTTTTGGGATTGATCAATTTGCGCCGGGCCGCGCAGTACTCTTCCGAGAGCAGGCGATCAAATGGCGCGCCAGGTCGGACGTTGTAGTGGATGCGGTCGGCAATCGCCAGCTTTTCCATTTCGATCAATGTGTGCAGGTGCTCCACGGAGTTATGCCCCATGGCCGCGAGGTCAAAGCCTTCGAGGAGTTTCAATGTTTGCAGCCACTGCACTGCGCTGGAAGGCGGCGGGGGGCCATACACGGCGTAGTCGCGGTAGCTGATACCAATTGGATCAACCCATTCCACGGTCAGATCGGCGAAATCCTTTTTGGTCAGGAGACCGCCGTTGGCCTGGCTGAAGTTGACGATCTTGTCTGCGATCTCGCCCTTGTAGTAAACATCTGGGCCACCCTCTACCAGTGCGCGGTAGGTACGGGCAAGGTCCGGCTGCTTGTGCAACTGGCCTGGCCGCATGAGACTGCCGTCTGGAAAGAAAAACGCCTCCGACGAAGGAAACTCGCGCAGCCACGACTCGTACATGTTGACGATGTTGGCCGCATGAATGGTGACAGGATGGCCATTCTCGCAGATGTCGATCACATGCTTGAAGACACTGGCGCGGTCCATCGTTCCAAAACGCTCCAGCGCCGCGCACCAACCGGCTGGCGAACCAGGCACCATGTGCGACTTGACACCGCGCATCATCTGGTCGGGACCCTCAAAAACGCTGCGTTCGGCGGCGTATGGACTCACCCCCTGGTAATCCAGACAGATGTGGGTGTTTGTCTTTGCGTGGTAAATCTGCATCCAGCCAACCCCACCAATACCGGAGAGGCCCATTTCGGTAGCGCCAAGACAGGATGCAACGGTGACGGCGGCATCAATGGCGTTGCCCCCCTCTATTAATGTACGAAGCCCTGCCACAGATGCCAGCGGATGCGCCGACGACACCATTCCCTGTCGCCCGGTTACCAATGGGCGATATTGCGTTCCCTTGTATGGAAAGGTCATATTCCTTCTTCCTCGTTTGTGATGGACAATCCGATGTGTAAATAGGACGCGGATGCCGCTGAAAAGAGTGATTGACGCGGATAAAATCAGCGCAGATCGGTTGTTTCTGCGTGAATCTGCGTCCGCTTTTCATCGTTATCAGTGCCCCCAGGCATGTCGCCTGTTCACATTTCCACCTGGCGCTCAACAGCAAAACGTCCGTTCACCCCTTGATTCCGCCGACGGTAATGCCCTGCACAAAGTAGCCCTGGAAAGAGAAGAAGACAATCACCTGGGCCAGTGCCATATATGTACCGGCAGCCATCAGCGCGCCGTAGTTGACACGCAGTTCCCGATTGGCCAGAAGAGCAAAGCCAACCGTCAACGTCATCATTTTGGATGAGTTGATCACGATCAGCGGCCAGAAAAAGGCATTCCACTGGCCCATGAAAACAAAAATGCCGAGTACGGCGATACCCGGTTTTGACAAGGGGAGAATGATATTCTTGAAGACCCCCAATTCGGAGCAGCCGTCAATGGTGGCTGCTTCGATGAGTTCGGTGGGCAGCGTCTGGATAAACTGGCGCATCAGGAAGACGCCGAAGGGCGCCGAGAGTCCGGGGGCGATCAGCCCCATATAAGTGTTGACAAACCCCAATTTCGTCATCAACGTGAAGAGCGGGATGATCAGCGCAAAGCCTGGGATCATCATAGAACTCACGTAAATCCAGAAAAGCAGCTCACGGCCGGGAAACTGTTTTTTCGCAAAGCCGTAGCCGGCCATAGTCGCAAAAATAACCTGAAAAGCTGTGACCGACAGGGCCATAAAGAAACTGTTGAATGTCCAGCGCGCCACCGGTGAATTCGCAAACGCTTCTCGAAAATTGTTGAGAGAGACGCTCGTTGGAATCCACTCCGGCGGCAGGCTCATGACTATGCTCGGTGGTTTGAGTGCTGTCGTCACCATCCAGTAGAGCGGAAAAATGCTTACCACTGCCCAACCGCTGAGGACAATATAGGCGATGGCCATAAAGAGCCGCTCTCCTGGGGTCGCCTCACTCCAAGCACGAAGAAGACGAGCAACGAGACCCCTACTCCGAACCGACTGCGAGACTACCGTGGTACTGGGTGTCACCTGGCGACCTTTCTCTAGTACTCGACATTTGTGCGCAGAACGCGGAACTGGATGACGGCCAGCGTGATGGTTATGAAGAGGAGGATCACCGCCACCGCCGACGCCCGTCCAAAATCGAAACGGATGAACCCATATTCGTAGATGGAGAAAACCATATTGGTCGTAGCGTAGTTTGGCCCGCCGCGCGTCATCACGAATATCTCGGTAAAAATCTGGAGCGAGGCAACCGTACCGAGAATAGAGACGTAGGTGAGGGCGGGTTTCAAGAGCGGCACGGTGATCGAAATCACCTGGCGCACAATCGACGCCCCCTCGATGGCGGCCGCCTCGTACAGTTCCTTCGGGATACCGTTCATGGAGGCAGTGAGCAGAATAATCGAACCGCCCCAGTGCGAGGCGTGGTACATAATGACAATGCTGATCAAGCTGAATGTGGGGTCAGCCAGCCAGAGTACGGGATTTAGCCCAATTTTGCCGATCAGGTAATTCAGCAGGCCAAAAGCTGGGTCGTAGAGATAGAGCCAGACGATGCTGAGTACAACGCCAGAAGTCACTACGGGCAGATAAAAGGCAGATTTGAAGAAGGTCTGCGAAGTTACAGGCATGCGGAAAATCAGCGCCGCCATCACCAGGGAAAGGAGTACCCCGCCCGGTACAATCAACAGGGCGTAGAGAAGTGTATTGTTAAGAATCGTAAAAAATGCGGTTTCGCCTAACAGATTAGCGTAGTTGCGCAGACCCACCCATTCCCGTCCGGTTAAGCGCAGACGTTGAAAACTCAGGACGATGGAGTCCAGCATAGGGTAGAGCGAAAAAATGAGAAACGTCAAGAGGCTGGGCAGCACAAAGAAGTAGCCCCAAAGCGCCCCCCTTGTTCGCCTGCTGATCAGTCGTCGCGCCATGGTTTCTCCTATCGAGCCTGATACCGGTGATTGGCCTGACTGGCTGAGACCTGTCAGGTGCGCAGGTGAAGCAGTCTGGAAATCAGCGAGAATTTTATCTGCGCACCTGACAGGTCTGGCGAGTCGCCGAAACGATGACCATCGCCGCTGGGCTACTTTGTAGATGTTCGTTTTTGGCTTGCAAACAGCACTCCCGCGACGCCCAGTGCGTGATAAGTACACACTGGGCGTCGCGGGAGCTACGTCTACCGAGAATTACCCAGCCATCGCCTCTGCGATTAGCTTGTTGCCTTCGGTTGCAAATTCGTCCAACGCCTGCTGCGCAGAGAGCTGGCCGGAGAGCGCAGCCTCCAACATGCGTGGCGCGAGAGAGAAAGTGATCGCTGCGGCGCTTGCCCGGCGACCAAAAGTTACCATCATGTCTGCGAAGGTGAGACCAACTTTCATGTTCTCGTCTTCGATAGCGCCCCATAGGGATTGGAGGGCTGGCGGCATACCGAATGAATCGAGGGACAACTTCAACGCATCCGGTCGGGTCAGGAATTGCGTCCAGTTCTGAGCGGCGGCGGTGCGGTCAGCATCCTTCTGCTGGAAGACGTAATGACCATGAATGTTGGTCATCACACCCGGCTCTTTGCCCGGAACGTTTGGTGGGGGTGCCCAGAACCATTTGAAGTCTTCGCGATCAACGAACTCGGGCGGCGTTTTGCCCGACCCTTGCGAGGGGAAGGAGGCAGCCTTGCCCTCGGTGAAGATTTGGCCGGCTTCCTGTGCCTTGCGAATCGCAGAGCCTGGCACCGCTACCTTGTGGACATTCTCTAGATCGATCAGCCATTGCAGACCCTCGACCCCCTCAGGGCTGTTCATGATGACCTGGGTCTCATCTTCGTTGAAGAGGCGAGCGCCGAAACCGAACATGAACTGGGTAATCTGGTAGTGGATATCAGTGGACAGCACGGTACCGAACGCACCGCCCGTTGTGTTTGCTTTGGCAGCCGTCAGAAAATCGTCCATCAACCAGCGCCGTGTCTCACCAGATGGCAGCAGATCGGCAACACCGTTCGCCTCCCACATGCTGGCGTTGATGGAGATACCACCACCAAAGGAGAGCCGCCAGGGCCAGATGTATTGGTGACCATCAAAAGTCGCCTCAGCCACGATTGCGGGGTGGAGGTCACTTTGGATTTCCGGCGACATGTAGCCTTCGATGGGCGACAGCGCACCGAGGGGAATATACTTGGCTGCCTCCGAAACAGGTCCCTGCACCACATCCGGCGGTGTACCGGCAATCAGTGAGGAGTCGATCTTGGCGAACCAGCTCTGATCGTGGGGCAAATACTCGAGCAGCACCTCGACATCTGGCTCTGCTTCATTAAATTTCTCCAGATTCCAATTAAAATAGGTGACGACGTTCGTGGTCACGTCTGCGGGGACACTCTTCAGGGTGTCTCGGTCCATGGGCAGGGTAGAGTAGACCCAGTGTGACACGGTCTTGGGTTCTACCGCGGGGACAGGCGTCGGCCCTGCTGCTGGGGCGGCGGCGGGGGCTGCTGCCGGGGCGGGGGCCGCGGGTGCTACACAGGCTGCCAATGCGGAAGCACTGATGGTAGCCGATAAAGCAAGAAAGCTTCGACGACTTAACATTTTCTTGGACATGGTTCTCTCCTGGAATGAGCGTTGGTTACATCAATTTGTGAAACCTACACCGATTTAGTTAAATCGGTGTAGTAATGACAATTCACGGTCTATTCTGGTGTAAAAGCAAGCTTTTGGATTTTTCGTATGGGCAGGACAGCGTAATGCCAACCACCTTTGCCTTTTTGGTTTGACCGACTTTAGGCAAGTTCCAGAAAGACTTCTGGATGTTGTTGGGCAATGCGCAAGAGCATGCGCGCCGAACCTGCCGGTTGACGTCGGCCTTGCTCCCAATCTTGCAACGTGCGTAGACTCACACCCATCAACCCAGCAAAAGCCGTTTGTGACAACTGCAATTTTGCGCGAATCTCGTTGGCGGGCGCGGGCGGCTGAAACGTGCGTTTTCGGGCCTTGGTCATCGTTTCGGCCAACCTGTGCTGATTGGGCTAAATCAGCACGGGTTGGGGTGGCGACGGTGGTCGCTTCTTGGCAGGTCTGCCGGGCAAATCGATATGGGCCAGCAGATAGTCAAACAGGTTGAGCGGCTCTGC
>CAMDQF010000351.1 GCA_945905745.1 Litorilinea aerophila | reverse complement strand
GAGGACAACAAACCCGTGTTGGAGAAGTTCAACCTGCGCATCCGCCAGGGCGAGACGATTGCGCTGGTGGGTCCGACCGGTGCGGGCAAGTCTACCCTGGTCAATCTGGTCTGCCGCTTCTTCGAGCCGAAGGGTGGGCGTATTCTGTTCAATGGCACGGACTATCGTGAGCTGACCCTGCACAGTATCCACTCCCGGATCGGGATGGTGCTACAGACGCCCCATCTCTTCTCCGGGACCATCCGGGAGAATCTGCGCTACGGGCGGCTGGACGCCAGCGACGAGGAGATTGTGACGGCCAGCCAGATGGCAGGCAGCCATGACTTCATTCTGGGGCTGGAAAAGGGCTACGATTCGGAGGTGGGCGAGGGCGGCGTGCTGCTTTCGGTGGGGCAGAAACAGCTACTCAGCCTGGCCCGTGCCGTGCTGAGCAACCCGGAAATCTTTGTGATGGATGAGGCGACCAGTTCAGTGGATACCCTGGCTGAAGCACTGATTCAGGAGGCGATGGAGAAATTGATGGAGGGCAGGACGAGTTTTATCATTGCCCACCGCCTTTCCACCATCAAAAAAGCCGACCGCATTCTGGTCATTGAGAACGGCGGTGTCTCTGAAATGGGAGCCCACGCCGAACTGATCCAGCAGCGCGGCCACTATTACAACCTCTACACCAAACAGTTCCGGGAAGAACACAGTGCGGAGCTGGAAGCGACGATGCACGGGGAGTTGGTGGTGGCGTAAGCGGGTATTGGGTATTGGATATTTGGTAGGGACGACCCCCGGCGCACAATGCGCCGGGGGTCGTTTCGTCTCCGCCGGCAATACACAATATGGCTATGAATTCTTCACATTTGCTTCACATTTCGGGCCGATAATCAGTGCAGGCAGCGAAGTGTTCCACTGTCTGCATAAGCGCAATTCAGCGTTTTCACCAGGAGGCCCTCTATGTTCATCCGTAAACCAGTCGCTTACGCACTGCTGGTCGTCTTTTTGTTGGTCGCTACTGTCGCCGGCACATATACGGCCGACGCCCAAACCCAGAACCCACCCGCAGCGCCAGCAGCAGCCGCCCAAAGCGAGCAGACCTTTGAACCGGATCAGATGATGGGCGCAATGGCCGGGATGCTCGACCAGATCGATGCGCTGCTGGCCGCTACTGACCATCCGGCCCATCAGCAGATGGCCCCGGCGATGATGAAAATCCTGGAAGGGATGACAGAACTCAACCAGCCGGTAACCGAGCAGATTCACGGCCAGAGCGGCCCGGGCCACGAAGCCCAACTCCAGCGCATGGGCGAGAACAGCGCCCGGATGGAGGCCATGACCGAACGCCTGCACGGGATGGGGGGACACTCAGCCGCCCCCGCCGCGTCTGCCCCAGAGAGCACACAACCGGCCCCAACTGGGCCTGGCAGCGCCCAGATGCAGATGGGCCAGCAGATGCAGATGATGGGAATGATGATGCAAATGATGGGGATGATGCACTCCCAAATGGCCGACGAAATGATGGGTGGCCAGGGAATGCAGATGGATCCCATGATGGGGATGATGGACAAAATGATGGGGCAGATGGGTAAGGGTATGATGGGTGGCGCTGGAATGGGCGAGATGATGGGCGATGGGATGGGCCGCATGGGTGCAGGTACTCCTGTGACCGACACAGCCACTGGGTCCAGCCCTGCCGCTGCTCCGGCTGGGGGCGCAGAGCAGAGCGTGGAGGGCGGTGAGGTCACTGTCAAAGTGACACCCCTGACCCTGACCACTGCGGATGCGGCTACGCTGGATTTTGCAGTCTCTCTCGACACCCACACTGTTGAACTGAACTATGACCTGGCCCAGTTGGCTGTGCTGACCGACAATTTAGGCAACGAATATACCCCGGCTGCCTGGACGCCGGAAAAGAGTGACGGCCATCACGTGGGCGGGCTGCTCAGCTTTGCCGACCGGGCCGGGATTGTGCAGGCGGACGTAACCGAATTGACGCTGAATGTGAAGGATGTGGCCGGCGTGGCGGAACGGCTCTTTACTTGGAAGTTGGAGCAGTAGATACCAACATATCCTAATCGCAAAGAGGCCCGGCCATTTTGGCCGGGCCTCTTTCTATTCAATCTACATACATTCCGATGCGCACAATCCCGAGTGTGATCTAACTGCCACCCGACTCACAGGCACCAGCGGTATCGCCGTGGGCCAAATGGCCTGCCACAGATTTTGCGGCAACCTTAATCGTCTGGCCTTTGTGGCAAATCACGGACTTGTGGCTTGCAGCCGAGGCAGGCAAGGCAATGGACGTAAGCAACACAACGACAATCAAAAACACGCGCAGCGACTTTTTCATATCTCTCCTCCTGAAATAGACTTACAAACACGCGTGTTGCTACTGTAGTACTATTTCCCCCCTCTGTCAATAGCCAAAATTCAGTCCAGCAAACTCCATGATGAAACGACGCGACACGACCAACCAGCAAACATACCGATTGCCAATTTCGTATATTCGGATGGGAAGCAAGACGGATCGGTCTACCAATCTGCGTTCCGTCCCATCCGTGTATACAAGCCATTTCTCTGGGCAGACCCCGGTGCGTCTTCGTTGCGACTGGGGGATGAAAAAGGCGCAGTTTCTGATCCGCGCAAATCCATCCTTTCCGCGTCATCCGCGTTCAAATTTTTCAGGCCAGCTACCAGGGCGCGACCCGGGGCGGCAGAGGATCGACCGTCTGGGCCATTCGGTCGCAGAGACGCACGAGCATCTCCGCCTTCACCCCAGCGTAGGCCGGATCGTCCCAGCGGTTGACCGTCTCGGACGGGTCAGCCGCCAGATCGTAGAGTTCCCCTGCGCCGATGCCGTGATAAACCGCGATTTTGTGCTGGGCTGTACGTACACAGGTGGCGTGGGCTTGGGGATTCTTGTGGCCGGAAAGGGCGTTGTAGAACTCGCAGTAGACATCTTCCCGGAAACTGTCCAGGGCTGTGTCGCCGGTCAACAGGGGCCAGAGCGAGCGTCCCTGCATCCCCGGATGGCGGGGGAGACCGGCCGCGTCCAGCAGGGTGGGAGCCAGATCGGTCAGTTCCACCAGCGCTGCGCTCGTCTCTCCGGCGAGGATGCCCGGCCCGGCCACAATCAGCGGGATGTGGATGGCCGGTTCATAGAAATAGGGCCCTTTCAGATAAATGCCCCGATCCCCCAGCATCTCCCCATGATCCGACATAAAAATAACAATTGTATTCTCGGCCTGGCCGCTGCTTTCCAGCGCATCCAGGATCCGTCCTACCTGGGCGTCGATCAGGTCAATCATCGCCCAATAAGCCCCGCGCACCAGTCGGTGATCCTGCGCGTTCATACGGGAAAAGGGGTAGAGGTTCGGATTGTTGTAGCCGCCGTTGTGATCCTGGTGCTGGAAAATCGGTTTGTCCTCCAGCTCGCCGGGGGTGAAATCGGGGAGGGGGATTTCGTCCAGCCTGTCCAGATAGGGCTGCAAGTATTCGGCGGGCGGGTCGAAGGCGTGGTGGGGATCGAAGGGGTTGACCGAGAAAAACCAGGGTTGGTCGCCCTGCGCATGGCGTTGGATGAAGTCAATCGCCATCTCCGCACACCAGGTGGTCTGGTGCAGTTCGGCGGGAACACTTGTCTGCACCCACGGGCTGCCAGCCACGGCGCTGCGGGTATAGGCAGCGCCCCGTTGGCGTAGCCAAGGCGTGTAGTCGTCCCCGATCCAGGGACTCTGCGCGCCGCCCGCGTCGGTGGTCAGGTTGGCCGAGGGCAGGGGCGTGTGGCTCCAGTAGAATTCTGTGTAGCCGTCATTGATGCGCGGCTCCCGGTGGGTAGTGACAGAGGGGTTGGCCGGGCTGAGATGGAGCTTGCCCGACAGCCCGCCCACATAGCCGGCCTCGGCCAACAGACGCGTCACCAGAACCTCATCCACCGGGATGTGCTGGCCGTTCTGGCGACAGCGGGTGGTTCGGGGATAGCGCCCGGTAAGGAAACTGGCCCGGCTGGGGGTGCAGACCGGGCTTTGGCAGAAGGCGTTGGCAAAGCGCACGCCAGACGCGGCCAGCCGGTCGATGTGCGGCGTAGTCACATAGGGGTTGCCGTAGCAATTCAGGGTGTCCCAGCGCTGCTGGTCCGTGCAAATCCAGAGGATGTTGGGGGAGGAACACATAATTAACCTACTACCCCTTCAGGTCATATTGATTGATCGTATCTATTATTTTCTTCAACCACTTTAGGAACGGCGATCAAATAAGTTGGTAAGCTGTGTGAACGTTTTGAGTGAATTTATTCTGAAGTTCATCAAGTTATTTAGTCGCCAATCCTTATTAGATCGTCAATCTCTTGTGAGGAAAATTCGCGATCAATCATACACTTATATTCCTTGCTGGCTGGTCGAAATAAGCCAGAGTCTTTTAATTCCGTTCCTAGGTTGATAACCACGTTTTCTGGAACATCAACTTTGCTCAAGAAACCGCCTTGTCCTAGAAGAGCAGTATATAACGACTGGCGATATCCAATAGCCGTTGGTGGATATCCGAAACATACCGGAACATATGTTCCTTGACGATTGATATTCAGCGAAAATCCTTTTGTTGCCCACCGGATCGGATAATTATTTTGTTCTGCAAATTCTAGTATTCTCTCAAACACTCGCGGTCCAAATTTATCCAGCGATTCGATAAACGTACTCTTTGAAACAGGAGGAAGTGAATCTGTTGATACTTTTTTTATCAAATCTGTTTTCTCTCCGATGATGGTTTCCGTCGAAAAGAGATGCTGTCCATCATTTGATCTAAAAAAAGTAAATTCAATACACGTTACCTGAATTCCTTTCATCTGCAAGAACGAAGACGTCTGGCGTATTTCAGGAGTAATCTTCTGTCCAACAATAATTAGGCGTTGGTCGTTATTGAATACACTGGCTTCATCATTGGTTAAGACAAAATACTCTCGATGATACTGGGCAAGATTCACTGATTCATCCCCTATATATATCTGAAAGATGCCCTCAAGCTGTTCATATCCTAAATTTTCGACAAACGATGCGTATTCAAGGGCTTGTGCGAGTGTTTCTCTGGGAGTGCGATTTCTCTTGAGTTCAATAACTGCCACATCACCAGATCTATCAATTGCAAGTAAATCAATGAAACTGCCAAGATTTGTTGTTACTTGCCGACCAATAATAAGAAGCTTATCGTTCTCAACGATATTGTCTGAATTCTTCTCAAGCCAATCTTCAAGCAGCGCCTCTCGATTTTCTGTTTGAAAATCTGCTCTAACATATTCTTTGAATGTACCCTCTGGAGTGATGCCATAAAGTTTCATGTTCGGTTCTCCTTTGCATTAAATTTTACTCCAACCCGGGCGGGGAGGCTACAATCTGCACCCCTCTACGCTGACCGTGACCACTTTGCCGATGAGTTTGACGATATATTAAAAATCATCAGAATAGGCGTTGGGGTCGTTGACAATGCCGGCCTTGGTCATCGTTTCGGCCAAACTAGCCTAGAAGGCTAAGTTGGCGGCATAATTGAAGTAAAAAACGAGGCAAAGGCGATGCAAAAAAACAGGAACGAATTGAGACAGCCAACAAGACAACCGAGTATGAAGCCATGCTCAAC
>CAMDQF010000350.1 GCA_945905745.1 Litorilinea aerophila | reverse complement strand
CTGATTCGGGAAGTAACAACGGATCCCGAGCAAGAGATATGGCTTAGGACGCCGAGTACAGGGAAAGTGGCTCAATGATTTCCCCTTATTCACGGGCATATACCCCACCAGCGCCGACTGTCGAAGTCCGATTTGAAGTGTATGGAGAAGACAAATCGACTGAATTGTTGTCGGCCTTTGTAGACAGCGGAGCCGATGCGACGATTGTCCCTTATCGGTATCTACAGCCGCTGGCGCTGCAAGTTGATAATCGCAAGCACATTCGCAGCCAGTGGGGAGAACGACGCGCTGTGGACATTTATCTGCTCGATATTCTAATCGGGGACATTCGCATTCCTGTCGTCGAGGTTGTTTCTGACCGCAGCGGCGATGAACTGATTTTGGGACGAAATGTCTTGAATTATTTGCGCGTCGTCCTGAACGGGCTGAAGCAGGTTACAGAAATCTACGAATACTGAAACACCGCATAATAAAGGAACTTCCTGTGCAACCCTTTACCCAACTAACCACCACCGCCCTGCCCATGCGCCGGGAAAATGTGGACACGGACCAGATCATCCCTGCCCGCTATCTGACGGCTGTGACCAAAGCCGGGATGGGCGACGGTCTCTTCTCCTGGTGGCGCTATGGCCGGGACGGCAAGCCCAACCCAGACTTCGAGCTGAACAAGCCGGAATTCCGCGGCAGTCAGGTACTCATCGCCGGGCGCAACTTTGGCAGCGGTTCCAGCCGGGAACACGCGGTCTGGGCGTTGACCGAATACGGCTTCCGCGCCGTCATTGCGCCGGGCTTTGCCGACATCTTCTACAACAACAGCCTGAAGAACGGCCTGCTCCCCGTGGCCCTGCCCGAAGAGACAGTCGCGATGCTCTGGGATCTGATCGAGGAAGACCCGATGACGACTATCGCCATCGATCTGGAAAACCAGACGGTTACCCTGCCCGACGGTCAGCAGATGAGTTTTGCCATCGACAGCTTTCGCAAGATGTGCCTGCTCGACGGGTTGGATGATATGGGCTATCTGCTGGCGAAGGACGCGGCCATTGTCGCCCACGAGGCCGCTCTGCCCTACTGAACAGGAATGGCTTCTGTGAAGATCGCGATCGGCTCGACGAACCCGACAAAAATAGAGGCTGCACGACGGGCGGCAGCCAAAGTTTGGCCGGAGGGTGAAGTGACGGCTGTCGCTGTCCCCTCCGGCGTGGGCGAGCAGCCGATGAGCGACGACGAGACGATCCGAGGAGCGGTGAACCGGGCGCGCAACGCCCTGGCCGCGGTAGATGGGGCACAGATCGGCATGGGCGTGGAAGGCGGCGTACACGGTACACACCACGGTATGTTCGTCACCGGTTGGGCAGCAGTGGTGGATCGGAACGGGACACTAGGCATCGGTGCAGGCGGACGCTTGTTGCTGCCAGAGGCCCTGGCCCGGCGACTCCGGGCCGGGGAAGAGCTTGGCCCAGTGATGGACGATTTCAGCGGGCGGCGCAATGTCAAGTACGGCGAAGGGGCTATCGGCATTTTTACGAATGGGCTGATCGGACGCACCGCCGCCCTGGAAATCGCCCTGACTTACGCCCTGGCCCGCTTCATCACACCCGAAAATTATGAAGAGATAGAACGCGGATGACGCGGATTGAGCGGATAATCGCGGATGAAACCGAAAATATCCATCCTTTTATCCACGCAAATCAGCCCTTTCCGCATTGTCCGCGTTCTACGCTTCTCCTCCTTTGTGGTGTAAAAATATGATGACGTATCAAAAGTCTGTATTTCCTGGCGCGGCGGTCTGGAAGGATTCGGCGCTGGTGGATGATTTTTTGGGCCGGGTACGCAAGGGCGTGCCTTTGGCCGAAGCCCAGTTCGATGTGATGATGCGGGTGATCGAAGGCAGAGGCCAGCCGGTTCACACCTTTCTGGACCTTGGCTGCGGCGACGGCATTCTGGCGTCGATTATTCTGGCCGAATACCCCGACGCCACTGGCGTGCTGGTCGATTTTTCTATGCCAATGATTCAGGCCGCCATCGCCAACCTGAAAAACTACGGCAAGCGCATCCACTTTTCCACTGTAGACTACGCTGACCCCAACTGGTTTGGCACAGTCGCGGCCCACGGCCCCTACGACGCGATTGTCTCCGGCTTCTCCATCCACCACCACTCGGACCGGGTGAAGCAGCAGATTTATCGAGATGTTTTCGATCTGCTGGGGCCTGGAGGCGTCTTTGTGAATATGGAGCACGTGCGCTCGGCCAGCAAGTGGTTGGAGACGGTTCACGATGACTTCTTTATCGACAGCCTGTGGGCCAGCCAGGTGGGGCGACCAGAGAGCGAGAGCCGGGCACAGGTGGCGGCAGCCTATCACAGCCGGGATGACAAAGCCGCCAACATTCTGGCCCCGGTGGAAAGCCAGTGCCATTGGCTACGCCAGATCGGCTTTCAGGATGTGGATTGCTATTTCAAAGCCTTCGAATTGGCCCTCTTTGGTGGGCGCAAACCGCCGCAAAAGAGTATCAATGACTTTGACTGATTTAGAATAGAACGCGGACGACGCGGATCGGGCAGATAGACGCGGATAGAATCTGTCGTTTCAGCGTAATCTGCGTCCCGCTTTTCATTGCTCCCATAGGAGGGAAAACATATGCCAGAGGTTCAGGATGTACGCCGTTTTCAGGAGAGCGGGTATGTGATTGCCCGCGGGCTTTTCAGCCAGACGGAAGTCGAGAACTACCGGGAACATTTTATGCAGATGCGCGCCAGCGCAACCTTTCCCGGCGATTTTGCTGGTGTGGACCTGACCAGTAGCGACCCGCTCAAACGCTATCCCCGGATGATCCACATGCACCGCTGGGACGAACTCAGCTTGCGCTGGATGCTGGACGACCGGCTAAATCGTTGGATGACGGGCCTGCTGGGTACCGCACCCTATGCCGTGCAGACAATGCTCTACTTCAAACCCGCGGGCGGCAGAGGTCAGGCATTGCACCAGGACCAATACTACCTGAAGGTGCAACCAGGGACGTGCATCGCAGCCTGGATGGCGCTGGACGATTGCGACATCGAAAACGGCTGTCTGCAAGTGGTTCCCGGAACCCAAAACCTGCCTATTCTGTGTACAGTCCAGGCCGACACCACCCAGAGCTTTACGGACGTGACCGTACCCATCCCCGACGGGATGCAGCCGGAGCCGGTGATCATGAAAGCCGGGGATGTGCTCTTTTTCAACGGTCAGCTTGTCCACGGCAGCTTTCCCAACACCAGCCAGGAGCGCTTCCGCCGCTCTCTCATCGGCCACTACATTGTGGGCGAGGCCGAGCAGGTGGCGAAGTATTACCACCCGGTGCTGCGGATGGACGGCACGCCGGTGGAGTTGGGTGTCAGCGAAGGCGGCAGTGAGTGCGGGGTTTGGGTAGACGAGGAAAACGGGCCGGTGGTGGCTATGCAGTCGATGGATCGCCCGATGGCGATGGTGACCGAATAATGTAACGCAAGCTGTTAGCTTGCGCCGAACTGTAACGCAAACGGCTCGTTTGCGCCCAGCGCAAGCTGTTAGCTTGCGTTACAAAAAGAAAGGTTCTCATTGTGGACGCACGTATCGTCGTTTTGGCCGGTGATGGCATCGGCCCGGAAGTGACCGCCGAGGCAGAAAAGGTATTGAGAGCCGTCGGCCAGAAATTCGGCCACACCTTCTATTTTGACCAGCAGTTGATGGGCGGCCGGGCTATTGATGAATTGGGCACGAGCCTGCCCGACGCCACTGTGGAAGCGGCCAAGAGCGCCGACGCAGTGCTGCTGGGCGCGGTGGGCGGCCCCAAATGGGACAACCCCAACGCGACCGATCGCCCAGAGCGGGGACTACTTGCCATCCGCAAAGCGCTCAATCTCTTCGCCAACCTGCGCCCGGTGAAGCTGCACCCCCAACTGATCGGGGCCAGCGCCATCAAGGAAGAGGTGCTGGCGGGGGTGGACCTGCTGGTGGTGCGAGAGCTGACTGGCGGCGCTTACTTTGGCCCGCGCAAGGAGGCTGGCGCGGATGGCAACGAAGCCTACGACACGATGCTCTACACCACCCCAGAGATCGAGCGGGTGGTGCGTCTCTCGGCTGAAGCAGCGATGGGACGCAAGAAAAAGCTGACCAGTGTGGACAAGGCCAATGTCCTCGCCTCCTCCCGTCTCTGGCGGCGGGTGACGGTGGCGGTGCTGAAGGAGTACCCGGAGCTAGAAGTGGAGCACGTGCTGGTGGACGCGATGGCGATGCACCTGATCCGCCGCCCGGCTGATTTCGATGTGGTGGTCAGCGAAAATCTCTTCGGCGACATTCTGACCGACGAAGCGTCGATGCTGGCGGGATCAATGGGGATGCTCCCTTCGGCCAGCATCGGCGATACGCTCAACAGCCACGGCTTGCCTCTTGGACTATACGAACCGATCCACGGCAGCGCGCCGGACATCGCCGGCCAGGGTATCGCCAACCCCTTGGCTGCCATCCTGAGCAGCGCAATGCTCCTGCGTCACAGCCTGGGGCTGGAGAAAGAAGCCGCCGCCATCGAAGCCGCGGTCGATTCCGTCCTCAACGAAGGCGTGCGCACCCGGGACATCGCCCACACCGGCACAGAGACGGTGGGGACGGTTGTGATGGGGGATTTGGTGGTAAATGCGCTATAGCGTATTACGTATTTCGTAAGCAGTCGCATTGGATGGGTCTCTGGCGAAGTCGGGTAGTGATGAAATAGCCCTCCGCACTACCCTCAATGACGAACGCTGTGATCAGCGCCACTACCTACGAAATACGCAATACGAAGTACGCAATCTATACAGGAAATTCAATGAGCCAAACAACCACATCCGCCCCCGAATCCGCCGATGCCCGGCTGCGCCAGAGCGTACGCACCCTGGGCAACCTGCTGGGCGAGACAATTATTGAGCAGGAGGGCCAGACCGTCTTCGATCTGGAAGAGGAGATGCGCGCCCTGACCCGTGCCCAGCGGGGCGGTGATTCTTCGGCGGGGGCGCGCCTGCTGGAATTGACCCGCACTCTTACCCAGGATGGGGATCGCACAGAGGCGGTACTAAAGGCTTTCTCCACCTATTTCCAGTTGATCAATCTGGCCGAGGAGCAGCAGCGAGTGCGGGTGTTGCGGGAGCGGATGGAACAGGCACAGATCGAAAAGCGCCCCATGCGGGAGACAATTGCGGCGGCGGTCCAGACGCTGAAGGCCGACGGGATGCAGGCCTATGAGATGCGCCAGATGCTCAACGATCTGCTGATTATGCCCGTCTTCACGGCCCACCCCACCGAGGCCAAGCGGCGCACGATTCTGCACAAATTGCAGCAACTGGCCCGCCATCTCCACGATTTGGACTACAGCGTTCTGTTGCCCAGTGAGGAGATGGCCATTCTCGACGCCATCCGGGAAATTCTGGTCGCCCTTTGGCAGAGCGACGAGAACCGCGAGCGGCGGCCCACTGTCCTCGACGAAGTGCGCCAGGGACTCTACTTTTTTGAAACAACCCTCTTTGAGCTAGTCCCCCAAATTTATCGGGAACTGAGCCGGGCACTGGAAGAGGCCTGGCCGGACGAATCCTTTGCCATTCCCGCGTTTCTGCGCTATGGCTCGTGGATGGGCGGCGACCGGGACGGCAATCCTTT
>CAMDQF010000349.1 GCA_945905745.1 Litorilinea aerophila | reverse complement strand
GGGCGCAGCAAGCAGCGCCCCTACAATTTTTAGGCCGGGACCATTCCGCCGACCAATTCCTCTTCTACCCACTTGTAGCCCTTCTCTTCCAGCATATGGGCTACTTCCGGGCCGCCGGTCATAACAATGCGCCCACCAAAAAAGATGCTTACGAAGTCCGGTTTTACATAGTTCAACATACGCTGGTAGTGGGTGATGAGCAAGAAGCCCCGCTTTTCCGTCGCCAGTTTGTTGATGCCGTCGGAGACCACTTGCAGGGCGTCGATGTCCAGGCCAGAGTCGGATTCGTCCAGAATGGCGAATTTGGGTTCCAGCATCGCCATCTGCAGCACTTCCGTGCGCTTCTTTTCGCCGCCAGAGAAGCCGTCGTTCAGATAGCGCCGGGCAAAGCTGGAATCTACATTGAATTCTTTCATCTTGGCGGTCAGCTCCCGGCGGAACTCGCGCATGGGCATCAGATTGCTGCCGATGACACCGCCGCCATCGCCTTTGCCGTTCTTCTCGGCTTCGGTATAGCCCCGCACATTCGAAACCGCCGTGCGCAGGAAGTTGGCGACGCTCACGCCGGGCACAGCCACCGGATATTGGAAGGCCAAGAAGATACCGGCCCGTGCCCGCTCGTCGGCTTCCATATCCAGAATACTCTCCCCGTCCAACAAAATATCGCCCTCTGTCACGTGGTAGTGGGGATGACCGGCGATAATATAGGAAAGGGTGGATTTGCCAGAACCGTTCGGCCCCATCATGGCGTGAATCTCCCCACTGCGCAGGGTCAGATTCACACCTTTCAAAATCGCTGTGTCGCCCACAGTGGCATGAAGATTGCGGATTTCCAAGACGCTCATTGTTGGTCTTACTCCTTACAAACTATGAATATACAGTTCGATCTTTGGTGACGGTAAACGAACAGCCCCCGTGACCATCCATAATGCAGGCATTCAGCGCCACGTTGTGGCCCAACACCTGCTGCATCATTTCCTGATCCATATCACAAATCTGCCGGTGTTCCTGGGCCAACTCGTGATAGGGACAGTTGTAGGTTTTCAGCATAATTGTGTCGTTGTCCTGGGCAATCACATCAGTCAGGACACCCAATTTACCCAACACACCGGCCATCTCCTGCACCCGGTTGAGCAATACCGGCGACTTGACCGCGCCAGCATAACGGTTGGCCAGCCGCCCACTCACCCGCTTCAACAGATGGTCGATATTGTCACGCCCCACCATCTCGAGCATCTCTTCCAGCATCGTCAGAGCCAGATCATCGCAGTGGCAATCAAACAATTTGCGCGACTCTTCGGTAGCCGTGTAGATGTGATACGGACGCCCCACGCCACTATTGGCCGTGCTACGCGCCACATAACCAGCAGCCTGCAACCCGGTCAAGTGTTGACGGACGGCTGATGGCGTAACACCCAACAACTCTTCAAACTCTTTGATTGTGGCCGAGGCATTCCGTTGCAGATATTCAACAATCTGCCAGGCCGGTGATTGTGTATCATTTCCCAATGCGAATGTCATTACAGCCCCTAACTTGCGTAGAATGTAGGCGACGTTGGGACGAGTATAAACGATTCTGGGAGATTTGTCAATTTTCACACATAAAACTGCGAAAACTACAATAACACAGGCACACCTAAACGATTTTATCACTCTTGACATACCCTGTCGAAATTCAACCCGCGCCATTTTTGACAGGAGATCGCCCCCATCCTATAATACTCGTCTGTCTGCGTGTATTTGCAGCCTGTGCCGGGTTATGCCTCGACACTGGCCGCATTCGTGGAGCGCGACTGAAGGAGTTTTGCGATGCAGTTCAACGTTGCCCAGCTCTTAAAGGAGCCGATCGGCGCCACCCGCACCTATCAGTTGGACGAGAGCTTGATCGGGTTGGACCCGGAACTGATCCCGCTCTCGAACTTGACAGGCTCATTGCGTCTCTTGCGCACCCATAGCGGTGTGCTGGCCAACGGTCAGTTCGCTGCCACAGTGCAAGTAGATTGTGGGCGTTGTCTGGAACCCATTCCGGCTGAGATTGAGATTTCCTTCGAGGAGAGCTTTCGACCGCTGACTGAAGTGACCACTGGGCGTTTTCTGATGCCTGATGAGTTCGAGGGGCAGGCAGAAGAATTAGAAGATTTCGCCCTGATCATTGACGATCACCACATACTGGACATCAGCGAAATTCTGCGCCAGAGTACATGGCTGGCTATGCCGATGATTCCCCGTTGCCCCTTCGGCGACCCGGAGAGTTGTCCGAACTTTGCCGAACGAATGAGCGAAATGGCTGAAGTTCACGCTGATTTGGACGAGACAGACGACCAGCCAGCCGTTGACCCTCGTTGGGCTGCGCTGCTGGAATTGCAGAAAAACGACACGAAAAAAGTCAACTAATCAACCAGTCAACAAATCTATCGTTGACGATTGACTGAAAACAACAATCGAACCGCACTTGTGCTGGATTTTTGTACCAAAGGAGAAACTGGTTATGGGACCGCAACCTAAGCGTAAACTAAGCAAAGGCCGTCGGGATCGCCGCCGCGCCCACGATGCCATCGGCATTCCCCACCTGGTCAACTGCCAGCAATGTGGCAAGAAGAGTCTGCCCCACCGGGTCTGCCCAAGCTGTGGCTCCTACGGGGGTCGGCTGCAAGTGTTGGATATGGACAACACCGCCACTGCATAAGTGGGATTGGAATTGACGACCAGCAATAGGGGATGTCGGCTCTGACTGCCGACTCCCCTATTTGTTATGCGAGGAAGTTCGACTTTTCCAAATATTCGAACTTCTGGAGAAGACAAAAGATGGCTGAACCATTCGTCTATCGGGACAACCAGACACCCCTTGCCCTGCTCTTCCCCGGCCAGGGCAGCCAGGAAGTTGGCATGGCCAAGGAACTGGCTGAACAGTTCCCAGCGGCCAAAGCAATGCTCGAAGAGGCTGACGACGTTCTGGGCTTCTCCCTAAGCAGCCTCTGTTTTGATGGACCGGAAGAGCTCCTGACCGATACAGTCAATGCCCAGCCCGCACTCCTGGCGGTCAGCGCGGCGGCTCTGGTTGCCCTGCAAAGTGAACTGGGCAGCCTGCCCACCCCCACCTTTTTCGCGGGCCACAGTATGGGCGAGTATTCCGCGCTGGTGGCTGCGGGCTGCATCGCCTATGCCGATGGTCTGCGCCTGGTGCGGGAGCGGGGGCGGCTGATGAAGGAGGCCGGGCAGAGATCACCTGGACTAATGGCTGCGATTCTAGCCCTGGACGAGGCAGTGGTGGCTCAGGTTTGCGCCGACGCCCAGACCGCAACTGGCGGCATTGTCCAGGTCGCCAATGACAACTGCCCTGGACAGATTGTCATCTCTGGTGACAGGGCCGGGATGGAACGGGCAATGGCCGATCTGGAAGCGGCAGGCGCACGCAAAGTCGTGGCCCTGGCCGTGAGCATTGCCGCGCATAGCCCACTGATGGCCCCCGCCGCCGCGGAACTGAAAGCAGCTATTGATGCCACGCCTGTTCACCCGCCGATTGCACCGGTGATTGGCAACACGACTGCCCTCCCCCTCACCAGCGCCGACGCCATCCGCGCCGAGTTGGTCGCCCAGTTGACCGGCAGTGTGCGCTGGACAGCCTCTATGCAGCACGCGGTGGACGCGGGCGTGGAGACATTTGTGGAAGTCGGACCCGGCGAAGTGCTGGCCGGGCTGATGAAGCGGATTGCCCGCAAGAGCGAGCGCATGAGCGTGGCCGACCCCGCGGGTGTGGAAGCCTTTGCCACACGTTTTCGGCTGTAGGGGCCAAGAGTCTTTTTTGCAGGCCGCCCAATCAGCTTTCGTCTCTGCCGGGAGTGGGGTATAATAGCGGACGGCACGAACGCACAGATCCAGATTGTCCCGTAGAGCAGTGTTCATCAGTGGCCACTCGTCAAACAGGAAAGCGTTTCATGGATTTTTCCGGTAAAGTTGTTCTCGTCACTGGCAGCAGCAGCGGCATCGGAGCCGCCATCGCCGCGGAGTTTGCCGCCCAGGGCGCGGCGGTAGCCATTAACTATCGCAGCAACCCGGATGGGGCCAAGGCCATCGCCGCCGAGATTCAGGCCGCAGGCGGAAAGTGTGGGATATTCCAGGCGGATGTGAGCGATTTCGACGCATCTGCCGAGTTGGTCAAAGCCGTGGAAGCCGAACTTGGCCCATTGGACATTCTGGTCAACAATGCAGGAACCACCCGTGATACCCTTCTGCTGACCATGAAGAAAGAGGTCTGGGATACAGTCATTCAGACCAATCTGGACAGCGTTTTCAATGTGACCAAAGCCGCGCTGCGGGGAATGGTACGTCGCCGCAGTGGGCGCATCATCAACATCACCAGTGTGGTAGGGCTGGCCGGGCAGGCCGGGCAATCCAATTACGCGGCCAGTAAAGCCGGCGTCATCGGCTTTACCAAAAGCCTGGCTCGGGAAGTGGGCAGCCGGAATATCACTGTCAATGCAGTGGCCCCCGGCTTCATCCCCACCGCGCTGACCGATGTACTGAGCGCGGAACAGAAGGCAGCCACGATTGCCCAGACGCCGGTGGGTCGCCTGGGTGAGCCGCAAGAGGTGGCTTGGGCGGTGGCCTTTCTTGCCAGCGAACGGGCTGGCTTTATCACCGGGCAGGTGCTGTCGGTTGACGGTGGACTGGTAATGATGTAGGCTTTGGTCTGGAGCAAAACTGTTATGGCAGGCAAAGTTGTCAAACCCGCCCGCACACCAAAACCGAGACCGGAAACCGACGACTTTGAGAGTGGGCAGTTTGATAGCAGCCTGGCGACGGATGGCAGTGGATCGCTCAAAAGCGCTTATTCCCAGTCGATTGCCCAGCGTCGCAAGGCCCGTCGAGCGGCGCTGCAAGCACTCTACGAGATCGATACCACAAACCACAAGCCCGGCCCTGTGCTGGAAGCCCGACAGGCAACAGCTCGGCTGGAGGCTGAGGGGCTGGCCTTTCTGCGTTGGATAATCAGCGGTGTCGTCGCCCACAAAGATGACATGGACGGCCTGATCGCCCAGTATGCGCCCGAATGGCCGGTGGACCAGTTGGCTGTGATTGATCGCAATATCTTGCGAATATCTATCTTTGAACTGTTGAACCCGGATTCGGACGCTCCTTCCAAAGTGGTAGTGAACGAAGCCGTCGAACTGGCAAAGATTTTTGGCAGCGACAGCAGCCCCCGCTTTATCAACGGTGTGCTGGGAACGGCGCTCAAAGAGATCGCAGCCACAGCCTAAGCTGCGTAGTCAGAAGCAAAGAAGAATTTGTAAACAGAGATATTGCTTGACAAGCTGACCGCACAATCGTAGGTTGGGTTCTCCTGGCAAGAGATCAGCATCTACACCCCAACGAGTGCCGGGAGAACCCAACACACTGCGGTCAACTGAGTGCCACGTTATGCCCGTGGCGAGTATGGGAAAACAGACGGATGGGTATTTTTCAATCCCTGTTTCTTCTCATCGGTGTTTACAAATGAATTCCTAGCGTATTGTCCCAATAAAATTGCTATGCAGGGATCACACCTGCATACTCTTCCCGAAATAGACGCTCATGGACAGCTTTTTCGGCATTGGCCCGATGGAATTGATCTTCATCCTCATCTTCGCCCTGATATTTCTGGGGCCGGAGCGGTTGCCTGGTGCCAT
>CAMDQF010000348.1 GCA_945905745.1 Litorilinea aerophila | reverse complement strand
ACGACTGCTCACTGCTCACTGATAACTGATAACTGGTTACTGTTCACTGACAACTTGCCACCCATTTTAGGAGTACCCGTGCGCGCACGCTTTCTGCACTTGGCCGACTGCCATCTGGGCTATCGGCAATACGGACGTAACGAACGTTTCAACGATTTCAGCAAAGCCTTCTACGCGGTGATGGATGTGGCCATGGCGGAGAAGGTGGACTTCGTCGTGCTGGCCGGCGACCTCTTCCAGAAGCGCTCCATCGACGCCCTGACCCTCAGCCACGCCATGCGCGGGCTGGAAAAGCTGCAACGGGCGGGCATCCCCTGCCTGGCCGTGGAGGGCAACCACGAACTAGCCTATTTCAACGAATCCATCGGCTGGATGCGCTTCCTGGCTGAACGGGAACTGCTCGTCCTCCTCGACACGACTTTTGCAGAAGGCAAGCCCCTGCTGGAACCGTACACACGGCGCAACGGCGCGTACATCGACGTCGTACCGGGGCTGCGGGTCTATGGCCTGCGCTATTACGGCAGCAGTACAGCCAGCGCAGTGGCCAATATCGGCGGGGCGTTGGACGAGGCCGACAGCACCGGCATTGAGTACACGATTTTCATCGCCCATACAGGCATCGAAGGGGTGCTGGCCGGGGAAGCGGGCGGTCTGACCCACCGGGAACTGGCCCCTCTGCGCCCCCACGTAAACTACCTGGCCCTGGGCCACGTCCACAAACCTTTTGACTTCGACGGCTGGATCTACAACCCCGGCAGCCCGGAAACCTGCTCCATGACCGAAGCCGCCTGGCCGGAGCGGGGCTACTATCTGGTGGATGTAGACACATCTGCTCCCTCCCCGCTTGAGGGGAGGGCTGGGGTGGGGTCATTGCATACGGCTACGCTACACGCCAATCCCCGCCGGGATTTCGTGCGTCTCTCCTTCAAAGTGGACGCCTGCACCAGCCCGGACGCGCTCTACAACGCCTGCCAGGAATATGTGGCGCGGGCAGCGCGGGACCGTTCCGCCAAAAGCCGCAACGCCGCAGCGCCAGTGGTGGAATTGCGCTTGCACGGCGTGCTGGCCTTTGACCGGGCCGGGCTGGAGTTGGATCGCTACCAGGCGTTGCTCGTCGAACACTTTTCGCCCCTCCTCGCCTTTGTCAAGAACGCAACCCAACCCACCGAATTCGCCGTGGCCGCCGACGCCCAGCTCAACCGCCGGGAACTGGAGCAGCAGATCATCGCCGACCTGCTGGGCCGGGACGCCCGCTTTGCCGGCCAGCGCGAAGGCTGGACCCGGCTGGCCCTCTCCCTCAAACAGATGGCCCTCACCGGCGCGGCTCCCGAAGCCATCCTGGACGAACTGGCAAACGCGCCGATGATAGTCAAACAAAAGGACACAGATTGACACGGATGGCACAGATTTGCACGGATTTTGCTTGTATCCGTGTAAATCCATTCGATCCGTGAAAATCGGTGTTCCTTTGTTTCCCTTTCCCTTCGAGACAATCCTATGCACATTCGTTCGCTGAAACTGGAAAATGTCAAAAGTTACGCCGATGGGACGATTGGCTTTGCCCAGGGCACCAACGCGATTGTCGGCCACAACGGCGCGGGCAAGAGCACAATTCTGGAAGCCATCGGCTTTGCCCTCTTCGACCACCTGCCCTACAGCCAGTCGGATTTTGTGCGGGAAGGGGCCAAGACAGCAATTGTCACCGTCACTTTTATCAGCAGCCTGGACGAACGGGAATACCAGGCCATCCGCCGCTGTGGGAGCAGCAGCAGCCACAGCATCTACGACCCGGGCCTGGACCAGAAGGTCTGCGAGGGCAAGGCGGATGTACTCATCTTTCTGCGCCAACATCTGGGTGCAGAACCGACCGCTAATCTGGGCGATCTCTTCACCAATGCAGTGGGTGTGCCCCAGGGCACGCTGACCGCTGCCTTTCTGGACAGCGCGGCCCGGCGCAAGAATATCTTTGACCCCCTTCTGCGTGTCGAGGAGTATCGCAAAGCCTACGAGAATCTGCGCGAACCGGGGCGGCTGCTGGACCAGCGACAGAACGAACTGGCTGTGACCATCAGCGCACTGGCCGCCCGGCTGGAACGGCTGCCCCATTTGCAGGCCCAGGCCGCACAACTGGAAAAAGAGATCAGCGCGGGCAAGGCAGAACTGGCCCGCACCCGCAAAGAGTTGGCCGCCGCCCAGGAGAAGCGGGCCGCATTGGAGGCCCAACGGGCCGCGCTCGTCACCCTGCGCGCCGCCGTGGAACAGGCCCGCCAGCAGGTGGCGATCAACCAGCGCCAGGCCGAGAGCGCCCGCCGCCGTCTGGCCGAAGCCGAGCAGGCCCAGGCCGCAGTGGAGAGCAACCGACCCGGCCATCTGGCCTACCAGTCCGCCCAGGCCGAGAAAGAGCGGCTGGACGAGCAGACCCGCAGCCGCCAAAAATTGCGGGATCAGCTCGCCGCTTTGGACAAACAGCTTTCCCTGGCCCAGGCCGAACTGACCCGCCAGCAGACGACACTGGCGGAAATCGCCCAGGCCGAAGCCACTGTCGTCAGTCTGACCGAAGCTGTGGCCGAGCAGACCCGGTTGGAAGAGCTTTTGGCCCAGGCCGAGCGCCAAGCCGCCCGGCTGGCCGATGCCCGGCGTCTGACCGAGCAGGCCCAGGCGGACTGCACCCAGGCCGAAGCCCAGGTCGCCCAGTTGACCGGAATAGCCGCCCAGTCGGCGGCCCTGGAGCAGGCCCTGGTCGTGGCGGAAGCGGAGGTGACCACCCATCAGACGGCGATGGCCGAACAGCAGGCCCAACTGGCCCGCCAGCAGGCCGAGGGCGACAGCCTGCGCAAACAGATCACTAGCCTCCAACAGGCCGACGGCGCGCTCTGCCCGGTCTGCGAAGAACCCCTGACCGACGAACACCGCAAGTCTCTGCTGGCCCGCAACAGCCAGCGCTTGAACGAATTGGAGAAGGCGCGCAAAGCCGGGCAGAGCGCCAGCGCCGCCGCCGAACAATCCCTGCGCCAGGCCCAGGCCCAGGTGAAAAACCAGCAGGCTGCCCTGCGCCGCCTGCCCAGAGCCGATGAAGTGCGGGGGGCCGAAGAACGGCTGGCCGCCGCTCGCACAGCCCTGGCCGCGGCGCAAAAGCTGCAAACCGAATTGACCGCCGCGCCGGCCCAGGTGGCCGAGGCCCGCAGTGCATTGACAGCTCTGGGCAATCCCCGCCAGCAGCGGGACTTTGCCGCAAAGACCGCAGACCGCAGACCGCAGACCGAGCGCGCATTGGCTGGGCAACAGAAAATTTTGTCCGAGAGCGAAGCCAAAACGGATGGATTGCAAAGCCAACTGGCCGCCTTTGTCGGGCTGGACGCAGCCCAGGAGCGGGTCGCCGCGGCCATCGCCCACAACCGCAGCGCAGACGATCTCTTTCGGCGCAACGAACAGGCCGCGACGGGGCTGCCTGGTCGTCAGCAGGAGGCTGCCGACGGTGAGACGCTATTGGTCGCATCCCAGGAACGGCTGGACGAATCGCTCCAGACACTGGTGCTTCAGGAGGCGGGCTTTGATGAGGCTGTCTACCGCTCCACCGCCGTCGAGGAGCAGGCGTTGCGCAGTCGGGTCGGCGGGTTGGAGGGTCAACTGGCCGAGCGGGAGCGCCAGGCCCGCCAGATTGCCGGGGAGATGGCCGAACTCTCCCGACGGCAGGGGGAGTTGGACGCGGCCCAGGCTGCCAGCACCCGCTTGCAGGAGCAGGCCGATCTGCTCGAATCCCTGCGCCGGATTCTGCGCGAGGCCGGGCCCTATGTGACGAAGGCGCTGGTCCAGCAGATCAGCTACGGCGCGGGCCAGTTGTTCAGCGAGATTATGCAGGATCACACCCGCCATCTGCGCTGGGACGCGGAGTATGGGATTGTACTGGAGGTGGACGGGCGGGATCGCCAGTTTGCCCAGCTTTCTGGCGGTGAGCAGATGGCCGCGGCCCTCTCTGTGCGCCTGGCCCTGCTGCGCGAGATGAGCGACATTCAGGTCGCCTTCTTCGACGAGCCGACCAGCAATCTGGACGAGGCCCGGCGGGAGAGTCTGGCGAGGCAGATTTTGAGCATCGAAGGTTTCCGTCAGTTGTTCGTCATCAGCCACGACGACACCTTCGAGCAGGCCACCCAAAATCTGGTGCGGGTGCAGAAGGTCAATGGGCTGAGTGTGGTGGTGGGGGCTGAGGGGGGACGGCTGACCGCGGAGGATTGATTTGATTTAGGACGCTGATGACGGTGAAAAGAATGATTGACGCTCATAAGAATCTGCGGAAATCTGTTGTTTCTGCGCAATCTGCGTTCCCGTTTTTGTGGCCGAGACGATTGAAAGAGAGAAAAGCGCATGACCGATCTGCTGGTGGTGGCCGGTGCGCCGGGGAGCGGCAAGACGACGATTGCCCGGCTGTTGCACGCTGAACTGGGCGGCGCTCTCGTCAATGTTGGCTATCTGCGGGAGTTTCATCTGGACAACGAGTGGTCAAATGCCAGCCCGCGGGAAGAGAGTATGGCTTTCGAGAATCTGCTCTACGTCATCCGCAACTATTTTCGCCACGGCTACGCGCCGGTGATTGTAACCGATCTGCTGGACTTTCGGGTGCAGGAGATTCCCGTCCATTTTCGCCACGACAACTTTGTGATCGCCACCCTCGTCGTCCACGACGACGCCGAACTGAAGCGCCGGGTGCTCATCCCGGAACGGGACAGCGGCTACCGGGACTACGCGAGTTCGATAGCGTGGAATCGGGGACTTATTGAGCGGCCAGCTGTGCAAAATGAGGTGAAGATCGACAATACAGTGGCTGATCCGGTGGGGGCTGTGGAGCGGATTCTGGCTTTGATAGCGAGTGTATGAGAGGTCTTCTCGGATTACGCCGCCGTCCGCAGCAGAGGATATTCCCGGATCAGTAGATGGGCGGGGATACGCAGCCCTTTTTCCAGGCGGCGGATCATCGCCAGACTGAGGGGGCGTCGCCGTTCCAGAATGTCCCACACCCGCTGGCGCGGGCCGATGTACGCTTCTAAATCCTTGCGCGACAACCCCTGCTGCTCCATCACAAATTCGATCAGCGAAATCGGATCGGAACTCTCGCCCAGCGGGTAATGCTGGTGAGTGATCTTCAGTTGTGTGCCCGGTGAATTGGATTTTCTGCATCAGGCGGTGTACCTAACGTAGGAGATTACGCTAAATGAGGTGACGTTAGCGGACTTAGACAAGGCCGTGGCAAGGGTGGGGGTTGGCGTAAGTGGGTATGGGTGGCTGGCGGGGTAGCCGGGTATTGGAAAGAGTATGGTGGGTAGCTATTGATCATCGACTTCCCCGGATGGCGTTCGGGAGCCAATCGAGACACCTTGCACCCTTCTGTTACTTTGCGATTTATCGACAGATGGTTACAATCCATTATAAGTAGGAGTTACGCAGTTGAGCATTGTCTCCAGAGGTAAAACTCTCAAGAGGGGATGGCTCTACCAGGGTGAACTGCGTAACGCCTAATAAGGTTACTCAAAATATTCTCAAGGATTATCGACAATGAAGATTAGACGGTTAGTACTACAACGAGACTTTGAAAAGGTGTGTTGTATCTGGTAAAACTTCCTGTAGAAAGGAAGGGAAGAATGTACCAGATCATCGAAACAGCACCGAAAATGGAACTGACAGGCAAAGACCTACGTGAGCGAATCGTGCCGGAATTGG
>CAMDQF010000347.1 GCA_945905745.1 Litorilinea aerophila | reverse complement strand
ACCGTCTCCACCACTTCGCGCACCATCAGACCGAACCAGTGGGGTTCATTCTCCGCTATCTCGTCAGTCTCGGTCGTTGTCGGAAAGTCACTGGTCGCCCTGGTCCCCACAATGCCGTCTGTAGTCGACGCGACATGCCAGCCATCCTGCTCCTCAGGCGATTCTGGGGCGAGGACAATGGCGGAAGTGGTTTCCAGCGTTGGCGGCTCGAATTCGGCTGCCCGAACAGGCTGCGGCGAAATTGACCGCGGCTGAATAACGATATCCAAAATATCGTCCGGGTCGTTGTCGAAAAGATTGTTGTCAGAAGTGTTCAAAGCACGCACCTGCATTCAAAAATAAGACATGGATTTACACAGATTGACGGGACTGTCACGGATTTTTCATCGTTTGGGATTATAGCACTGGCGCTGACAGTTAACAATACGACAATTCTACGCAATCCGTGTCCATCTACTGCGAATTCGTCTGTTTATCCCAAAAAGTTTCCCAAATATCCCAAAATTTATCCAAATTGCCTTTGGGAAAAGCCATATATCCCAAATTTTATCCCAAATAACCCAAATCGTAGGTTGGACTGTCAGTCCGCCCGGTCGGATTACCAATCCGACCTACGGTTACTTTAGAATGTAGCGCGTGCCCCGCTTGTCGCCGATCTTCAGCAGCAGCCCCTTCTCCACCAAATCGGCCAGGTCCAGCCGCAGGGACTCTGGCCCCACGTGGCTGCATAGCTCCCGGTAATCCCGGTTGGTGATGCTGCCATTGGCTTGGACAAATTGCATCGCCTTCAACTGCCGCTCGTTCATGTCCTGTTCCCATTCGGGAATGACTTTGGACGCGTCTTTGCGGTTGAAGAGTTTGACTGTAAAGCGATGGTTCTGGGCGTCAAAGACCGGCGGCGGATGGCCTGCGGCCACCATATCCTCGATCATCCGGTCCACACCCAGCCCCAACTCTTCGATATAGCCCCATTGGTAGAGGCCGTTGACGATGCGCGGGTTGCGGCTGTAATGCTCCTCGACGATATTGTCCAGGGTGATATAGGCGGGCAGACCGCCGGGGCTGATCACTTCCAGCCGGTCGCTGTACATGCGAATTTCGATGCTGCTGCCCCGCATCCGATAGTCCCGGTGGCAGACTGCGTTGATCAGCGCCTCGCGCACGGCGAATTGGGGATACTCCAACTGCTCTTCCCGGGTCAGTCCCTTGACCACCGCCTTCTTGTCCATCTCCTCCCACACTACCCGCCACACCCGTTCCACAATGCGCGCCAAAGGGCCGGTGATCTCCTCCCGCCGGCCATAGCCAAAGCTACCCCCTGCGCCTTGGGGGCGCTCGCCGCCAAACTTTACAAAGACCGTGCGGCTGTGAGGCAGATAGGTTTGGGGATTCTTGCCAAAGAGGAGGAGACCGCTGACCGTCGGGATGCCACCGCTGGTGATGGCTCCGATCTCTTCCAGAATTCGGCTGTCGGAAATGACCGCGCCGTGGGGGTTACGTTGCTGGCGTTTCTTCAAATACTCCTGGATGATATCCTCGTCCAGGTCGGCTTCTGTTGTGCCAGAGACCGGCTCCATCTCAAAATCGCCCAGGGATTTGTTGGCCGCTGCCACTTGCAGGGAGGGGCCGTCCATGGGCCGATTCTCGCTGCCGGAGCGAATCAGCACCCGTCCATCGGCCAGCATATGCAGATCGCTGCTGCGCTCCACCCGCAACAGGACAACAGTCCCCGCCGGAGTCTCCTGGGAAGACCATTGGGTCTGCATAGGCGGACGGCAGAGTGCCAACGCCGCGCGCAGGGCACCGTCCGCCTCGTCTTCCATCAGCAGATCGCCCACTGTGCCGTTGGGATGGACACCGAGCACAAGCGTTCCCCCCTCTGCATTGGCAAATGCCACCAGAGATTCGGCGATCAGTTCAGGTTGCGGCTCCGGGAGGAAAGCGATCTGCGCCCCCGGTCCCTGGCGCACCAATGTTCTGAGTGTTGTCATTTATCGTTGAACGACGGTGCAAACTCTTCGAAGTCTTGAGTCCAGTGCAAAAAACATTGTAAGCCACGGATAAACGCGGATGAACTCGGATAAAAGCAGATTTCTCTTGCGAAATCTTGTAATGGTCAACGACAGCTTGAAGTGCTGATTTTCAAAGCAGTGGCGCAATTGGAACAAACCTCTTCTCTGCGCCCTTTGCGTCCCTGCGCCTTTGCGTTAAATTTCAACATCTTCCTGACCATGACAGTTTCGGCGAAATCTGCGTCTTAATCCTACGCCACTTCTTCCGCTTCTTCTGTAACCATTTCCTCGTTCGACTCGTCGCTCGCATCCTCGACCCCTGCCAGCGCATAAGCGGGTGTCTCAACCGCATCCTCCGAGCCTTCGATTTTGCGGTCCAGGTCGGCATGGCCGATGACCGCCAGGGCCGCCACCGAATCGCCTTCGCCCAAACGGACAATGCGCACGCCCCGGGTACTGCGTCCCAATTGGCTGATTTCCGCCACCGTCGTGCGCAGCATAATGCCGTTGCTGGTGATGATTGTAATCTGGTCTTTGGGATGTACCACCCGAGCCGCCACAATCGCCCCGATCTCGTCCAGCCGTGTATGATCCGTGGCCCAGATGCCCTGGGTATAGCGCCCTTTGGGCGTATATTCTCCCATGGCCGTGCGTTTGCCCCAGCCCCGCTCGTGGAGGACAAAGAGATCGCCGTCTGGCTCCACCACATCGAAGCTGGTCACCTGATCGTTGCCTATCAGTCGGATGGCGAAGACGCCCGCGGCTGTGCGGCCCATGGCCCGCACCTCCTCTTCGGCAAAGCGCAGGGCCTTGCCGCCCCGGGTGACGATGATAAATTCCTGTTTGCCGCCGGTCAGCCGTGCCCATTCCAGCGCGTCGTCGTCGTCCAGGTTCATGGCGATGACGCCGGTCTGGCGCACGTTGCCAAAAGCCGACGCCTCCACCCGTTTGATGCGCCCCTTGCGGGTGAGCAGGGTGATGAACTCCGCGTCGTCAAATTCCTCCAGAGTCAGCATCGTCGTCACCTCTTCGTTGTATTGAAGGGTGAGTACATTGGCGATGTGGATGCCTTTGCTGATGCGGCTGCCTTCGGGCAGTTCGTAGACCCGGCTGCTGTAGACCCGGCCTTTGTTGGTGAAGAAGAGGATGTGGTCTAGGGTGCGGGCAAAGCGCAGGTCAATGACCTCGTCCTCGCCTTTCGTCGCCATCCCTTTCACGCCTTTGCCGCCCCGTCCCTGGGCACGGAAGGCGTCGGCGCTGGTGCGTTTGATATAGGCACCCGCACTGTAGCTGATCAGCACATTCTCCTGGGTGATCAGGTCTTCTTCGCTGAAATCCCCACTGGCCATCGGGATAATATGGGTGCGCCGGGCGTCGCCGTATTTGTCTTTGATCTCCTGAATATCTTCCCGGATCACTGCCCGAATTTTGTCCGGGTGGGCCAGCAAATCTTCCAAATAGATGATGCGCGCCATCACCGCCTGGTATTCGTCCTCGATCTTCTGTCGTTCCAGAGCGGCCAGACGGCGCAGTTGCAGGTCCAGAATGGCCTGGGCCTGGACTTCGCTCAACCCAAAACGGCTCATCAACTGGCCCCGGGCGTCCTCGGCGTTGCTGCTGCGGCGGATGGTTTCGATCACATCGTCCAGGAATTCCAGGGCGATGCGCAGCCCTTCCAGAATATGCGCCCGCTCGCGCTGCTTGCCCAGTTCGTATTCCGTGCGCCGGGTGATGACCTCGAAGCGGTGGTCGATGTAGACCAGCAGGGCGCGGCGCAGACCGAGGGTGACCGGTTGGCCGTCCACCAGGGCCAGGGCGTTGACGCCAAAGGTGGATTGGAGGGGCGTATATTTGAAGAGCCGGTTCTGCTCCTTCTTGGGTGATGCCCCCCGTTTCAGTTCGATGACGATACGCATCCCCGTGCGGTCGCTCTCATCCCGCAGGTCGCTGATGGTTTCCAGCTTGCCCGTGCGGGCCAGTTCGGCGATGCGCTCGATGAGGGTGGTTTTGTTGATCTGATAGGGGATTTCCGTCACAATAATTCGGAAACGGCCATTGGACATCTCTTCGATGTTCGTCTTGGCCCGCACCAGCAGTTTGCCCCGCCCGGTCGCCAATGCCTGACGAATCCCCTCGCTGCCCAGGATCAGCCCGCCCGTGGGGAAGTCCGGCCCTTTGACGAAGGCCATCAACTCTTCCAGGCCGATCTCCTCGCGCCGCTCCCACTGGTCAATGACAAACGTGATGACCTCGCAGATTTCCGTCAGGTTGTAGGGCGGGATGTTTGTCGCCATACCCACGGCGATACCGCTGGAACCGTTGACCAGCAGATTGGGCAGTTTGCCCGGCAGCACCAGCGGCTCGCGCAGGCTGTCGTCAAAGTTTGGCCCCCACTCCACCGTGTCCATATCGATGTCTTGCAGCATCATCTCGGAGAGACGGGTCATGCGGGCTTCGGTGTAACGCATGGCCGCGGGGCTGTCGCCGTCGATGGAGCCGAAGTTGCCCTGGCCATCCACCAGGGGGTAGCGCAGGCTGAAATCCTGGGCCATGCGGGCCATGGCGTCGTAGACTGCTGTGTCGCCGTGGGGGTGATACTTGCCCAGCACTTCGCCGACGATACGCGCACTCTTTTTGTAGGAGGTGTTGGGGCGCAGGCCCATATCGTGCATGGCGTAGAGGATGCGGCGGTGGACCGGCTTCAGCCCGTCCCGGGCGTCGGGCAGGGCACGGGCCACGATGACGCTCATGGCGTAATCGAGATAGGAGTTCCGCATTTCGCTCTCGATGGAGACTTCTTCCACGCTGCTGGCAAAGCTGAAGCCGCTGCTGGTTTCCGTATTGGGGCGGCTCCCGTTGACAGGCGGGGTCGTGCCATTCACTGGAATTTCTTCACTCATCAAAACTCTCCTGGCGGCCACTGCCGCGCCTGCAAGCCAGGGCAAACACAGGCCGCGGCGAGTGGGTCGGGAATACGAACGAACGTTTCAATTATACCCGATCCGGGGGGGATTTTCATAACGTTGGGGTGGTGTGACAACGAATGGGAGGATATCTGACGAAATGCCTGGGGGTACGAATAGCAATGAAAATCAGAACGCAGAAACCGCAGAAGACACAGATTTTCGCAGATTTAATCCGTGTCCTTATTTTCACATTCGGGGCGAAGAATGGGGAATGGGTGAGCCGATGATCGAAGGCAAGATGAGGGGTCAGGCGGGTGTCGGAATCTGAGCAAACGAAGCTGCCTGCCGCTGCCTTTTCGCTACAATGTACTCCACATGCTCCGGCCAATCGTGCAGAACGGTTGGATCGATGTCCAGATCGCCCGGCCAAACAATTGTGCCGATCTCGGCGTCGAGCCTGACCTGCTTGAATAGATGTATGTCCAACAGGCTTCCCCAACGGGGGCCTTGCAGAATTGGCGCAAAGTCAATCACGCGTTCGCTTCTATCATCGAATTGGAGGCGGAGCGTATACCCTCCTTCCCAGGCAAAGGCGACTACATCAAATAGTTTTGTTGCATAGCCTGCTGTCTGTTTCATACCGGGTTCTCCTTATCGCAAAGCGGCAATCGTCAAAAGCGCGACAGAACCGGCATGACTGATCCCTATTGTGCAGTAATACCGACACCCCATTCGTTACCGCTTCGTCCTGGATGGTCAAATGATCCAAGGTAAGTATAGCACATCTATCGACAAAG
>CAMDQF010000346.1 GCA_945905745.1 Litorilinea aerophila | reverse complement strand
GGGTGGCGGGAATCGAACCCGCGTAATCTGCTTGGAAGGCAGGAGCTCTACCATTGAGCTACACCCGCAACAGTCGGGGAGAGAGGATTTGAACCTCCGACCCCAGCGTCCCAAACGCTGTGCGCTGCCAGACTGCGCTACTCCCCGGGTCACTATCCCTCAATTCACCACTGTTAAACAGAGATGCACACAGGCAAAAAAGCGATAGTTGAATTATTGTACTGGAAAGCCCGTCAAAAATCAAACTCTTACCTCACCCATTGCAACTTCTGCTCCATCCAATTGCCTACATCCCCGCCCAATCCGGCCAGGGGCTGCTCTGCACCACCGGCGAAGGGTTTGATCCATAGCTTCCATGCGCCATCCCGGTTGCTGAGAAAAACAATTCGGCTGCCGTCCGGGCTGACCGCCGGAATACCGTCAATGGCCGGTGAGTTGGTCAGGCGGATGATCGCACCGCTCTCCACCTCCACCCGATAGAGCTCCCAATTTCCGTCCCGCTCCTGGCTCATAAAGACGACAAAGCGGCCATCCGGCGACCAGACCGGGTGGGCATCCCCCGGCACACTGGTCAGCGGAAGACGATCCCCGCCCCCGCTGTTCATCGTCCACAAGCCACAGCCGTTGCCCTGGTTGTCACAGCCCCGATAGACGATCAGATCAGCGCTGGGATGCCATTCCGGCTCTTGCCCAAAGCCCAGCTCAGTGCCGCTGTCGTTGCCATCAGCCCAGGCGGCATAGATACGCCAGCGCCGATCCCCCTCCCGATTGCTGGCAAAGGCGATCCGATTGCCGTCCGGGTTCCAACTGGACAGGCTGTCCTCGGCAAAATTGGTGAAGCGCAGACGCAGACCCGTAGCCGGATCAAAGCTGCCCAACCCCCGCTGATCGCCCCGTGTGCTGCGGAAGACCAGGCGTTGCCCATCGCTGCGCAGATCGGGCTGGGCCGCATCTTCCACCACCACCACCGGTTTGACGCTGGCCGTGACAGGCTGGGCAAAGACCCGCTCCTGCCCATTAACCAGGTCCTGGGCGGAATAGAGGATACGCCCGACGCCCAGTCCCCCGGTCACAGGCGCAGCGGGCGCAGCAGGTGCAGCGGGCGCGACCGGTGTGCCGGTGACGTCTGGCTGTGGTGTCCCCGTTTGGGTGACGGCTGTGCCATCCTCGGCAGAGGGGGTGGGGGCCGTGTCGCACAAAAGCTGGGCCTGGGACTGCTTGTCAGCCAGGCCAGGTCCATTTTGCACAGCAATCGCCGCCGCGTACTCTTGGGTGGCGGCGCACCAGTCGTTCTGGCGGGAAAGGCTGTCCGCATATTCCACATGGGCATCTTGCAGCCGCTGACGCACGTCTCTGTAGTTAGGGTTGCGCTGGTAGAGGTCTTCCAGCAATTCAATGACTTTGGGCCAGTCGGCGTACAAATAGGTCAGGGCATCCACATATTCTGCGGTCACATCGCGCAGGGTGCGGGTCTCCACCGCATCGGGGCGCAGGGCCAATGCCTTGTCGAAGAGATTGACCGCCTCTTCCAGACTGCCACTGTTGCTCTTTTCTGTGCCCAGGCTGACATATGCAGTATAGAGCATCTCCTCCACTTGGGCTGACTCAAAACCCTGATCCGTGGCCCGCACCTGCAATAACCGGGCAATTGCATCGGCCCAGCGCCCGGCATTATAGAGCGCCCGGGCGTCTGCCCATACCCCTTCCAGGGAGTTGAGGGAGGTTGCAGTGGGCGCGGGTAGCTCTGGGGTGGGGGTGGGCGTGGGCGTGACAACAGCCTCTGGTGCTGCGGTGAGAGGTGCATCCAATAGCTCGCCAATACCGGCGATGGCCTCGTCATTTTCCCCGTCCAGTTTCAGCACCTCCTGATAGCGGATCAGTGCCTCTCTGGGGTTATTGTCGCTGCGCAGATCCACCGCTTGCTGCAAAAGGATGGCGATCTGCTGGCGGCGCTGGGCCACGCTCTGGATGCGCCCGTCCTGTATACCGCGCAGCACGAGAAAGAGGATGATTGCCACAGCCAACAGTGTGGAAACGCTGACCATTACCCAGAAGATTCGGGGCATTCGACCGGAAGATAGGGAGTCGTAGTTGGGAGGTTGCTGCATGGGTACCGGGTATTGGGTATTCGTTAAGTGGTGATGGCGGCGGCGGTGAGCAGTTATCGGTAATCAGTGAACAGTAATCAGTAGGTCTCGTCGGCACACTGGTTACTGGTTACTGTTCACTCTCTTCACCGCAAGGGGCCGAAGTAGTCGGTCTCGAACAGTACGCGTCCGGCGGCGTCTTCAAAACGGACGTGGAGCGGCCCGCTGGTTGGTAGCTGATCCCCCGCCAGAAAGGGTGCGGCAAAAGGCGCGTCCGGGCTGGCTTTGAGGGAGAGCCGCCCGATCTCTTGCCCGTTACCCGAAGCTATCAGGACGCCATCCATCGGACGGGTGGGATAGAAACCGGCGTGCAGCCCGCCGTCTTGTGGGAAAAGGTGGATGGCCGCCACTTCATCGGCATAGGAAAGCCCATCGACCCCGTGGACCGGATACCAGACTTCCCGCCAGCTCACCGCGCCGCCCGGAGGAAGACGGTAGGTGTCGTCAAAAGTGGGAGACAGACCGCCGTGGAGTTCCACATAGGCCGAGCCATCGTCGGTAAAGTTGTCGCTGCCGATGGCTGCGTGCCAGCCGAGGGCAAAGGCTTTGCTGCCTCTGGCTACGCTGGCCGGATAGATACGCACACCACCGGCATTGGCGGCGGTATCGTAGACTGCGACATACGGGCCGTGGGCCGCGGGCCGCTCGAAAAAGCCCAGCCACTGCTGATAGTTGCCCAGCCAGCTATAGTCCACGCCGTTGTGGACGGGCCAGGCAAAGGGTTGTCCCGGCGCAGGCAGACGACCATCGCCAGTGCTGTGGACGGTCATCTGCTGGCCGGGGAGCAGAAAGTGGGTGGAAGCGCTGGGTCTGTTGCCCACGCCGGGGGCCAGCATGGCGGTACTCCAAAAGGCGAAGTCCAGGGCACGATCGCTCCCATTGGAAATCGTCGGCTCCACATCGAAGCCCGCCGCGCCGGCGCGCAGGGTAATGGTGACACTGGCCGCCAAATAACGCCCGTCACGGGGTGTGAAGACAGTGACCGAGGCCAGGTCCGGGCTCTGTTGCAAGGGGATGTAACCCCAGGGCACGCCCCAATCGTAGCCGTGTTCCACCACCGGCAAGGCCCACTCCAATCCGCCCACAGCCAACCAACCCAATTGCTCTGGTGCTCCCCAAGGCGAGGGTTTGACCACCGGGTTTTGGTAGAAGAGATTGGCCCCGGTCGGTTTGTGGATGGCCTGCCAGATGCGCCCGCCCAATTCGGGCAGAATCGTCACCTTCAGATAGACATTTTCCAGAACGATCAGTTTGTATGTACGATTCTCCGGACCGGGTTGCTCCTGCTGGTAGCGCTCCCGATCAAAGCGTTTGTAGGGCCAGTTATAGGTCTCGTTGCGCGCATCGGAAAGATAGCGGTCGTAGGGATAGGTGGGGAGGGTGACGGATGTCTCGTAGACGACGACTGTGCCCACAGGCGCGGGCGCGGGGGCCGAACCGGCATTACCGCTGCTGGGCGGAGGTGTGGCTGTGGGCGGCTGAACAGGCAGGGGTGGGGACTCGGCCACGGGCACGCCTTCACTCCGATCGATAGTCACCAGCGGGCTATAGACCCAGGCCAGCCCGTCGGCCAGAGCGATCTGCCACCAATCCCCTTGGCCGTTGACCCCCACAATTGCGAAGCTATCTCCCGCGCTGGCACTGCCCACCACTGGATAGTCTGTCCCTGGCCCACCGCGCAGATTTATCGAGCCGGTGATGCGGACCTGTGGCCCGGTTAGGATGGTACTATCGGCTGCTTCTCTGGCAAATGAAGTGGCCTGTACAACTGACGGCGATGTGCTGGAGGTGGCTTCTGGTGGAGCAGCGGTGGCGGATGGGGTTGGCTGGCGGATTGCGGTCGGCACTGATGTAGCAGTAGGAGCGGTCACTTCAGCGGTGGAAAGCACAACAACCGGCTGTTGCGCCACAGGCACTGTCGGCGCTGTAGTCGGGCCGGGTCTTGCACATCCCCCTAGCCATAGCACCGCCAGCACAGCGATCAGCAGGCCACTTCTCTGCCATCCCCAGCGCATTCCGTTCATCCGATTCTTCTCGTTCAGCAGTTGTCCAGTCACCTGCTCATTATACCCCGCCCAACGGCGTGCCGAAAGTTCTATGCCAATCGCACTGAAACGACAAAGCCACAAACAGAGGGTCAAAAATCGCTGAACCGCCCGTTTGTGGCTTTGTCGTTTGTTGGATTGCATTGGCCTGACAACCAGTCCACGCTGCCAGCACCAGACCAGACGCTACGCTCTCGTGTTACATACCGATGCCCGCGGCCTGGCGCAGCGCGGCGGCCCGGCTAGTCTCTTCCCAGGGCAGGCTGATGTCGTCGCGGCCAAAGTGACCGTAGGCGGCGGTCTGCCGGTAGATGGGGCGGCGCAGGTTCAGGTCGCGGATGATGGCGCCGGGGCGCAGGTCGAAGTGCTGGCTGATCAGTTCGACGATGCGTTCGTCGTTGATTGTGCCTGTGCCAAAAGTTTCTACGTTGATGCTGAGCGGGCGGGCCACACCGATGGCGTAGGCAAGCTGGATTTCGCAGCGGTCAGCCAGACCAGCCGCCACCACATTCTTGGCTACCCAGCGGGCCGCGTAGGCCGCGCTGCGGTCCACTTTGGTGCAGTCCTTGCCGCTAAAGGCGCCGCCGCCGTGACGGCCCATGCCGCCGTAGGTGTCCACAATGATTTTGCGCCCGGTCAGACCAGCGTCCCCCATTGGCCCGCCCACCACAAAGCGTCCTGTGGGGTTGACATAGATGAGCAGATCTTTGTCCACCATCCCCGCCGGCAGCACGGGATCGATCACCTTTTCGATGATCTCCCGGCGAATCTCGGCCTGGCTGATCTCCGGCGCGTGCTGGGTGCTGATGAGGACGGTGTGCACCCGCTTGGGCTTGCCATAGGCGTATTCGATGGTGACTTGGGATTTTCCGTCCGGGCGCAGCCAGGGGAGGATGCCCTGCTTGCGCACTTCGCTCAGACGGCGGGCCAGTTTGTGGGCCAGGTAGATGGGCATAGGCATAAGGGTGGCGGTCTCGTTGCAGGCAAAGCCAAACATCATCCCCTGATCACCCGCGCCCACAGCCTCGATCTCGTCGTCTTCCACATCCATACTGCCCTCTTTGTACTCGGCAGCCCGGTCCACGCCCATCGCAATATCGGGGCTTTGGGAAGCGATGGCGACCTGCACGCCGCAGGTGTTGCCATCAAAACCCTTTTCGCTGGCGTCGAAGCCGATCTCCTTGACGACCTGGCGCACCAGTTCATCTATATTGACATAAGCAGTGGTCGTAATCTCGCCCAGCAGCATGACAAAACCGGTCTTGACAGCCGTCTCGCAGGCGACCCGGGCGTTGGGGTCCTGCTCAAAAATCGCGTCCAGCACAGCATCGCTGATCTGGTCGCACATCTTATCGGGGTGGCCTTCCGTCACCGACTCGCTGGTAAAGAGCAGTGACGGGGAGGTCATAAAAGTTGAACTCATTGGTGGGTCTCCTTCGAAGGGAAAATAGTCGAATCTTCTACGTTTTCTCGTCTGATTGCGAGTTGCTAATTGCGAATTGCGAATCACACGTCATCGCCACT
>CAMDQF010000345.1 GCA_945905745.1 Litorilinea aerophila | reverse complement strand
CACCTTCTGTTCCCAGTCTATTATGCCTATCAAATGGCGCAGCCGCAGCCCGGAAAATGTCCTGCTCGAATGGCGGCATCTGGTGGAGGATATGGGCGCGCAGGAGATCGGCATTCTGGACGACAGCGCCAATATCCGTGTCAAGCGGCTGGAGGATCTGGCCCACCTGCTGATCGAGAACAAGCTGAACCACGTGCCCTGGATTTTTGTCAATGGCATTCGGGCCAATCTGGCCAGCCTGGAACTGCTCACGCTGCTCCAAAAAGCGGGTCTGCGCCGGGTGGCCTTTGGCGTGGAGACAGGCGACGAGGATATCCTGCTCACGATTGACAAGAAGGTGGATCACGACACCATCCGCCAGGCCTTCAAAAATGCCAAAGCCATCAACCTGGAAACTATCGCCTTTCTGATTATCGGTCTGCCCGGCGAGACCCGCGAGACGATGCAAAAGACGATTGATTTTGCCATCGAACTGGACCCAATCATCGCCAATTTCTCGATGATGACGCCCTATCCCGGCACAAAAGTCTACGAGATTGTCAAGCGCCAGGGCCGCTTCCTGATCAACGACTGGGAAGATTACGTCTTCTTCGATCAGCAGGCCCGCTACGAATTGGGCGATATGACGGCTGAATTGGTGGAGGAGATGTACCGCAAGGCCTACCGCCAGTATTATCTGCGCCCTTCCCCCATCATCCGCCGCCTGAAGACCAAAGATTTTTGGTTCAATTTGCCCCGCAATGTGCGCATTGCCATGAATACCTTCCTGCCCAAGAAGGAAAAGACAGGTCTACGCAAGCAGATGGAAGCAGAGGGAGCAATTTAATGCGGATTATTCTAGCCAGTCCGGAAGCCAAAGTCTGGAGCGCACGCAAGCATATTCCTCTGGGGTTGGGCTATCTGGCCGCTGTTCTGCGCGAGGGCGGCCACGATGTGATGATCTACGACGCGGCCATCGAAGATGTGACCGTCGAATATTACGTCGACCTGGCCGCAGAGCAGGGCAAACCCTATCATCTGGTCGGCATTACGGCCACTACGCCGCTGATTGTGGATGCCTGGGAGATGGCAGAGTTGTGCAAGAAGCGAGGGTTGATTACGGTGTTAGGCGGGCCCCATCTGACAATTATGCCGGAAGAGTCCTTCCAGCCGCCCCACGACGCCTATGTGGACTACGCTTTTAAGGGCGAGGCTGAGTACAGCTTTCTGGAACTGGTCAACATTCTGGAAGCAGGCAAAGAGCCAGGTGTGATTCCGGGCATTCACTTCAAACGGGGCAACGAGTTTATCGTCAGCCCGGAAAGCCCGATGATCCCGGACCTGGACGTGCTTCCCTTCCCGGCCCACGATCTTTTCAAGATTGACAGATATACAAATCTCCAACCCCTCACCGACGGGCTGGATGTGCAGGCCCGCAGCTTTACGATTCTCACCAGTCGCGGCTGCCCCTACAAATGTACCTTCTGCTCCAAGCCGGTCACCGGCGACACCTGGCGTGCCCGCTCGGTGGAGAGCGTGGTCCAGGAGTGGAAGTGGCTGGTCAACGGCTTGGGTGCCACAGAAATCGGCGTCACCGACGACATCTGGAACTTGAAGCTGCCCCGGGCCAAAGAACTCTGCCGACGGCTGGTGGAGGAGGGGCTGAGCCACGTGCCCTGGGTAACCGTACACGGGATGAAAGTCAACCACACGGATTTGGAACTCTTCCAGTTGATGAAGGCGGCGGGTTGCCTGCGCGTGGGTTTTGGCGTGGAAAACGGCGACCCGGATATGCTGCGCAATGTCATCCGCAAGGGGCAGACGCTGGATCAGGTGCGCGAAGCCTTCAAAAATGCCAAAGCCGCAGGTTTGCAGACGATGGGTTTCTTTATTTTTGGGATGCCCGGCGACAACGAAGAGACGATGGAAAAGACCATCCAACTGGCCCTGGAGTTGGACCCGAAGCTGGCGAATTTCTTGCTGGCCGCGCCTTTCCCTGGCACGGCTATGTACGATATGATCAAAGAGGGCGGGGAGATTTTTGCTGACAATTGGGGCGATTACGCCATCCACGAGCAGAAGGCCCGCTTCAAAATGAACGAGAATTACGATTCGGATCTGGTGTTGAAGAAGTGGCGGGAAGCCTACCGACGCTTCTACCTCTACCGGCCCGAACGGGTGATGGAAAAGATGATGATGAAGGAAAACTGGACGAATCTGCCCAACACTTTCGCCCAGTTCAAGCGCTTTTTCATTGGCAACAAAGACCAGCACGCCCTGGCCGAAGATGCCATCGGCGGTTCGACGAAAAAGGCGGTTCTGGCGTAGCCTTTGTTGCTGAGTGTGCAATGCCATCGAGACGGCCCGCCTGCGCTGGTAGCGGGTGGGCCGTGTTGGTTCTGAGGGCCAGAATGCCCACAAATTTTTCCCGCATCAATATCGTGGCCCTTCGTGCAGACATTCGCTCCGGTCGTCGTCGTTTGCGGGTTACTGCCGAAGCATTCAAAGATGGCCTCTTGTTGGCCGATCTGCGTTTCGTATTTGAACAGGGCGAGGTAATCGAAATTTATGAGAGCGAATCCCGAGGACTGCTCTATGGGATTCCGCCAGCTATTCAGATTCCTGTCCATATCGTTGTGGAAGATTCCCCGACTGAAGGCGTAATCGTAACGGCGTATGTACCCGACACACGCAGATGGATCGCTGACAGACGTCGAAGGCGAGGTAAATGACAATGGAATGTTTGGTTTGTGGAGAGACCTTTGAAATGAGTGGCGTCGCCACCCAAGTGTACCGGCGTGCAGGCGTTGTTGTGACTGTCACAGGAATACCTGCCGCAAGTGTCTGCCCCAATTGTGGCAATGCAGTATTGGATTGGGAAGTGGCCCAGCAGGTCGAAGATCTGGTACAGCCATTGTTTCGCTGGGCAGAATCACATACGCTACCCAAGCCGGTTGTGTCCATCACTTTTCCAGAAGCACTGGCGATAGCAGCGTAAATGATCGGACTCATCCCAAAACTCCCCCTCTACTGGGCCTTCCGCCAATTTGGTTGGCCCGCGGTCAAGCCCTTTTCGGTGGTGGTCAGCATCAGCTACCGCTGCAACAGCAAATGCCGCACCTGTGATGTCTGGCGCAAGCCCAACGACGATATGACCGTCGCGGAGTGGGACAAAGTTTTTCAAAATCTGGGCACAAGCCCTTTTTACATCACCTTCACCGGCGGCGAACCCTTCCTGCGCGCAGACCTGGACGAGATGGTCATCAGCGCCTACCGCCACTGCAAACCGGAGGTGATCACGATCCCCACCAACGGGATGCTCACCGAGCGGGTGCTGGCGATGACCGAGCGTATGTGTCGGGAATGCCCCACCAGCAGCATCGGCATCAACCTGAGCCTGGATGGCATTGGCGACGAACACGACGACATCCGGGGGGTGGAGGGCAACTGGGAACTCTCGATGGAGACCTGGCGGCGTTTGAAGGAACTCCAGAAGCAGCACAGGAATCTGGTGCTGACGGTGCATACGGTTATCAGCCGCTTCAACGCCCACCGTTTTCGGGCCATCCAGGAGGGGCTGAAGTTTCTAGAACCGGACAGCTACATCACCGAAGTGGCCGAGGAGCGGGTGGAATTGGACACGATGGGCTGGGGTATCACCCCCCGCCCGGAAGATTACGACGAGATCGCCGACTTTCTCAGCCAGCAGGCTCGGCAAACCCCGGCCAGAGGCATCGCCAAATTCACCCAGGCTTTTCGTGCCCAGTATTACCAGATGGCGAAGCGGGTGTTGCACGAGCGGGACCAGATCATTCCCTGCTACGCGGGCTGGGCCAGTGCCCACATCGCGCCCAACGGCGACCTGTGGAGCTGCTGTATCCGGGCCGAGCCGGTGGGCAATCTGCGCGAGCACAACTACGACATCACCCCCATCTGGCGCAGCGCGGCGATGGAGGAACTACGGGGCAGTATCAAGCGCAAAGAGTGCGCCTGCCCGATGGCAAATGCAAACTACGCCAATATGCTGCTGCATCCGCCCACGATGGCGAAGGTGGCCCTGGACGTGATAATGCAGTAATCAGTGAACAGTTGTCAGTGCTGCGCGTACCTGCCACTGATAGCTGTTCACTGATTACTGATTACCTCTGTAGAAAAGGAGTAATCAGTGAACTTTCCCTGGCCCTGGAATCACAAACGAACCAGCGACATTGTGTGGATCGACCTGGGCGATCTGGGCGATCTGGTACACCCCAACGGCCCCCACGAGCAGTGGCAGGATCACGGCCTGGGGCTGCTGCGCACGATTCTGGACAACAACGGCATCCAGACGGATGTCGTCTCCACCCGCGCCGTGACCAGTTGGGAGCAGTTGGCGAAGCAGCTCACCGGCTACCGCATGGCGCTGATGAATGTGCGCAGCTACACCTTCCCGGCGGGACTGAAGGCCGCGCAGGTCTTCAAATCGGTCAACCCGGACGGGATTGTAATGGCGGGCGGGATGCACGCCACGGTCGCACCCGACGAAATGATGGAAGTGCCGGAGTTCGACAAAATCTGTCAGGGGCCAGGCGAGGGGACAATCGTCGATCTGGTGCGCAACCCGGAGAGCTACCCCCGCCTCTTTCGGGGGCAGGGGGCCAAATCCATGGCCGAGTGGCCCGCCATCAACCGGGAACTGTGGCCCAAACCCGGCAGTTGGCTGGGGCCGGCCCTCAACCTGAAGCCGCGCAGAACCCTGGCCGCCATGAAAACCAGCCGCCGCTTCAACTGGCCGATGGAGCCGGAATGTGGCTGGGGGCCGCCGCCCGTGGCGACGATTATAACCAGCCGGGTTTGCCCCTGGCAGTGCGTCTTCTGCAACGAAGCGTCCTACATTCCCAATATGGGTCGCCGGCCCGTGGATATGGTGATTGACGACCTGAACGCACTGGACGAAAAGTATGGCGTCGGCTCGGTGGTCATCCACGACTCGATGTTTTTCCAGAATCCTACCTGGCTCAAGGAGTGGATCGAAAAGTATCCGCGCCGCGCCAACAAAGTCTGGCCCTATTGGGCGGCGGGCCGTGCCGACACTGTACGCCAATGGCCCGATCTCTTCGAGGCGCTGATCCGGGAGACCAACTGGAATCTGATCTCCATCGGCTTCGAGTCGGGCAGCGACCGCATCCTGCGTCTGCTCAACAAAGAATGCTCGGAAGAGGACAACTATTTCGCCATCGATCTGCTCAACCGTATCGGCGACGAGATGACCGCCGAGGGCAAAGAGCCGCCCAAATTCTGGTCGAATATTATGCTGGGCATTCCCGGCGAGCTACCCGAAGATGCCTTCAAGACAATGCGGATGCTCAAACGGATGAAACGGGTCTTCCCCTCCATCTCCTACTATGCGCCTTATCCCGGCTCCGCGCTGGGCAATCAACTCATCGCCGAGGGCAAGAGCCGCATGAGCAAGGACAACTACCACCGCTTTCCCGACGACGAGAAGGTGGTGGGCGTGGATTATAGCTTCTATCGGGAACTGCTGGCCGGGAAGTACGACGAAGAAGTCAACGCTGAACTGAGCGAGAGCGAGCGGCGGCGGGGCTATCAGGGGCTGTATGCCGAGGCGCTGGTGAAGGCGTAATCTTTAGAGAATTTTCGTGATATAATCTGGTCAATGCTATCAATACCTTCGCCAAGTTGATGAAAAAACGGAGCCAAGAAGTAAGATAGATTAGCAACGGACAAGTTGGTTACTCTATCTCTACTCAAAGGCTCCTCATGGACATTATTGCGCTACTTCAGGTATTGAGTCAATGTTTGGATCAGG
>CAMDQF010000344.1 GCA_945905745.1 Litorilinea aerophila | reverse complement strand
TTGCTTGAGTCGCCGTCGAATCAGTAGGAGATAGAAGTCAGGTGAAAGAAGTCAGAAGCAAAGACGGAACGACTACGCTTCCCAGCCACCTGAAAGCTGAATCATGAACCCCGACGGCTGTTTTCGCCAACCGCCAACTGCCAACCACTGAAAGCTGACCATCTGAAAGCTGACCGCTGAAAACTGACCGCCACCTAACCCTTTGGAGCCTCCTATGCTCTCTACCCCCGAATTCACCATCGAGCACTCCTCGCTCTCCTTCCAATCCGGCCTCTTCCACCACGCCCACTTCCGCCTGCGCGATGAACGGGGAGATGAGCGCATCCGGGCCGTGGCCCTGAAGGAGCTGACCTACCTGCCCATCGAGACCCGGGACGACCCGGACGTGCTGGGCAAGCAGTGGGCGGCTTTGCGGGGGTTGTACAACGCAGGCGTGGACTTCCTCTACACGGTCAGCGGTCTCTTTGCCCCCGCCCACATCGGCGTGGTCCAGTTCTACGGCGCAGCGGCAGAGGCAGGTTCGGAAGGGGCGGCGGTGGCCGAGGTGGAACGACGCATGGCTGCGGTGGAGGCGACCCTTGCCAACTACCCACTCTCCCGGCTCTCGGCCCCGGATGGACGGCGGGTGCAGCTTCTCTACGAACGGCTGCAGGGGTTGCCCCGCATCCTGGCCGTGCTGGGCCACCCGGACCCCCGTCTGGCCCGTAAAGGGTTGGGGCGGGACGGTTCGCTGGGCGAAGAGGACGACGACCTGGCTTCCCAGCAGGGAGAGATACTGCTGCGCGGTCTGGCCAAGCTGCGGGAGGATTTCGTCTTTCTGGTCACGGCCCAGCACATCGGGCGGGGGGTCTTGTCCGAGTCCCTTGTGAAGATGGCCCAGACTGCCTCCCACTATGCCAGTCGCCAGCGGGGGAGTCTCAGCGCAGGCTTCTCCATTGCCATCCCGTTGGCTGCCGCTCTCAGCGACGCCTACTCCGGCAGCCAGGGCAGGAGTGAAAGTACCGCCCTTTCGCAGAGTGATACGGTTTCGGAAGGCTGGGGCACAGGCGAATCCCGCTCCTGGGGCCACAGCGTGAGCAAGGCAGAGAGCCACGGCTTTGCCCACACGGAAAGCTCCGCCGTCACCGACGCCGTGAGCCAGACCAGCGGCCAGTCCTGGGGCGAGAGCCAGGGCCGTACCGAGAGTGTGGGCCACACGGATTCGGGCAGCCATACGGATTCCCACAGCACGGGGGTGGCCCGGTCGTCGGGGGAGAGCTGGTCCACCACCAACGCCACGGGTCGTTCGTCGTCGGTCACCGACTCGGCCTCCACCACCCATGCCAGCGGCCAGAGCGTGGCCTCCAACTGGGCGACGGGCCACACGGAAGCCGCTTCCCAGGGCTTGGCAAGGAGTGAGAGCGCCAACTGGTCAGCCGGTCAGTCCAGCGGGGTGAGCCAGAGCAGTGGGGTTTCGGAAGGTTCGTCCTGGGCGGCGGGCAGCAGCCAGGGTCAGAGTGCCGGGGTCAGCCAGGCCGAAGGCAGCAACTGGTCGGCCAGCCAGAGCGCCGGGGTAAGCCAGGGAGCCAGCCACGGGCTTGGGACCAGCGCCTCGGTCTCCCAGGCCAGCGGGGTGAACCAGAGCGCCGGTTCTTCCTGGGGCGTCAACCAGAGCCGCGGCCTCTCCCAGGGCGTGAGCCAGGGGGTGGGGGTCAGCGAATCTGTCTCTCAGGGCAGCGGCGTCTCGGCTTCCCAGTCGTCGGGCTGGTCAGCCGGCCAGAGCAGCGGCGTCAGCCAGAGCACCGGTTCTTCCTGGGGCGAGAGCAGCGGCAGCAACCAGGGGGGCAACATTTCTACCAACCAGGGGGCCAGCGTCAGCCACAGCCAGGGCATCTCCGCCGATAGCGGTCAGAGCAGCAACTGGTCGGCGGGGACAAGCGAGGGCACCTCCCAGAGTCTGGGGGCCAGCGTCAATGCCGGGGGCAGCGGCAGTCTGGGCATCCCCGGCGTCGCCAGCCTGGGGGCCAACGTGGGGGGCAGCGTCAACGCTGGCGTGGGGGCCAGCCAGGGCATGAACCAGAGTGTGGGCGGTGGCACATCCTCCTCCACGGGTATGAGCAGTGGCATCAGCACGGGCCACAGCGAGAGTGTCACCCAGGGGGCCACCTGGGGTACGAGCAGCGGGGTCAACGTGGGCGGCAGCCAGAGTGTGGGCATCAGCCAGGGGGCAAACGCCGGGGTCAGCGGGGGCGAGAGCTTCGGTGTCTCCCAGAGTGCAGGCCACTCCTTGGGCACAAGCCAGAGTCTGGCCCAGAGCAGCAGTAGCTCCCAGTCCACGGGCGTCAGCGCCGGGGGCAGCGAGAGTGTGGGCGTCTCCCGGAGCAGCGGCCAGAGCGTAGGGGCGTCCGAGAGTTGGGGCCAGAGTGCCAGCGTCAGCCAGGCCGCAGGCAGCAGCGTGGGGGGCAGCAGCAGCACGGGCGTCTCTGCTTCTCAGAGTGCGGGCACATCCCAGAGCGTGGGCGGCAGCGCAGGCACAAGCAGCAGTGTGGGGTCGAGCAGCGGCACATCCAGCAGTGTCGGCGGCGGCACAGGCACAACTGCCAGCACAGGCGCATCCCAGGCCCAGAGCAACAGTGTGGGTGGTTCGGCGGGCCAGAGTTCCAGCGTGGCCCAATCCAGCGGGCGGGCCGTGAGCAGCGGCGTCTCCTCAAGTACCGCCCACAGCCGGGGCGGATTCAACTCGACGACCAACTCGGAATCCTGGGGCACAGCCGACTCGGTAGGCTGGGCCGACAGCCGGGGCAGCGCCGATTCTACCGGCACAAACCGGGGCTGGTTCGAGGCCACCAGCCGCAGCCAGGCGGTCACCCGGGGCGTCAGCGATACGGAGAGTTGGAGCGAGTCGGTCAGCGAGGGTTGGTCCGAGGGCCGGGCCGTCTCCCGCAGCCAGAACTGGGGACGTGCCCACTCCGATGGCAGCGCCGCAGGCCAGGCCATCGCATTGGGGGCGGGCCGGGGCTTTGTGGGCGGCTTCTCGGCGGGGATGGTTCCCGGTGTCTCCATTGCTCGTAGCTGGCAGACCGAGGACGACGTGGCCATCCGTCTGACCGAGATTGCCCGCAGTTTGGAGAGCCTGCTCAACCAGGCCAGTATGGAAGGCGGCTTTCTCACCAGCGCCCTGCTCTGTGTGGGGGAGCGGGGCGAACGCGCTGCCCAGGCCCTCATACCCCAGGCCTTCCACGGCCCCGCCATGCCCACCCCGGTCCTCACCGTGCCCGGCGACGAGACGCTACGCGCTCACGCCCTGGCTTTTCGCCCTTCCCTCACCCCGGAGGCCAACCCCTTTGCCGTGCCCCTGCTCTGGTCCAAGTGGGGCACACTCCTCACACCGGGGATGTTGGCCGCCTACACCGCGCCCAATCTCTTCGAGGAGGGGACCACCGTCACCGTGCAGGAGAAGCTGCCACCCCTGGCCTTCTACTCGGAGCAGAAGGGGGAGGTCATCCTGGGCCATCTGGTCAGCCCGGAGACCGGCGACCTCACCAATGTGCCCCTGCGTCTCAGCCGGGAGCGCCACTTCCACACCGCCTTCTGCGGCGACACGGGCTACGGCAAGAGCGTGGCCGCCGAGCGGCTGGTCTACGAGACGACCCTGCATTGGAAGCTCAAGACCATCGTCCTGGACTTCGGTGCGGGCTGGCGCAAGCTGATGAATGCCCCTGGCCTGGAAGGGCGGGTGGAGATTCGCCAGCTCAGTCCGGGTGGCGTGCGTCCCCTGCGCTGGAATCCCTTGCAGATTGGCCGCAACATCCTGCCCGAAGTCCAGTGGCGGGCCTTCTGCGACATCTTTGGCAGCATCGCCAAACTGGGCCAGAGACGACAGGTGCATGAACTGCGGGATGCCCTGCGCCGTATCTACCTTGCGGCAGGCGTCCTCGTTGACGACCCAGAATGCCGACAGGACCCCCAATGGGGATTCGTCCAACCCGGCGAAGAGCTTGCAGCTTTCAGCCATCAGCTATCAGATGTGGATGGAGAGCCGGTCGGGGCAGGCACACCCCTGGCATTGCTGACCGCTGACAGCCGACAGCTACTCGCTGTCCATCGCTCCAAGTTGGTGGGACTGGCAACGCTCTATCGAGAAATCGAGGAGAAACTGCGCACCGTCCCACCCCGTGATTCCATGCTGCGCGGCGTGTTGGAAGGCATCCTCTTCCGGTTGCATCCGTTGGTTCAGGGCGCTGCCGCAGTGCAATATGCCGCGGGGGAGGAGGCCATCGACCTCAACGAGATTGTGCCGGGCAGCCAGGGGATACACCCAAAGGAAGGAAGCGCTCCTGTCCATACGAATGGCTGGGGTGTTCCATCGCCGGAAGGGCGTCACACTGGTTTTGTCGAAGCGTGGGGCGTGGCCGTGCTGGAAGGGGGCGCATTTCTCGACGACTTCTCCAAAGCCTTTCTCCTGGGCTGGGCGGCCTGGCATCTCTACACCGACGCCGTCATCCTGCGCATGAAGCGGGGGGCCACCCGACCGGCCCACATCCAGATTGTCTTCGAGGAGGCCAACAAGATTCTGGCTGGGCTGGACAGCACCAGCAGCGACGACGAGAGCGGCCAGTCCACCGCCGAGCAGTTCGCCAACATGTGGCGGGATTCCCGCAAGTACGGCATCTGGCTGCACCTGATTACCCAGTCGCCCTCCCTCATCCCACCGGGGATTCTGTCAAGCTGCAACAACATTTTCGTCAGCCAACTCAAGAATCCCCGTGACCGGGACCTGGCGGTGGCCGCCCTCCACCGCAGCGAGAAGGGCTTCGTGGATGAGGCATGGCGACGGTTTCTGGCCAGTCTGCCCGTGGCGCGCACAGTCGCCAAGCTGGGCTATGCCTTTGACCGGGCCGAGGTGGAGCCGTGCTACATCCAGCCCCTGATGCTCGATGCACAGGAGCCAAGTGATGGGGAGATTGGTTGAAGAGAGAGGAAAGAAGGAATCCTGCCGGTCAAGAGTATTAGTGATTTGGGCATTGATTCCATCCGGTAACTCGCGCGATGAGCGCTGTAAACCAACCGAGATACCGTTCATTCTCATCCTCGGTGAATGAACGACCGGCCATCTGGCAGGCTTCCCTTACCAGTCTCTGCGTATCGAGATCGTGAATCACCACGGTTCGGTCCGTGCTTGCCGAAAAGAGACGTGCGCCATCGGGGCTGAAGGCCAGATCAACAATTGTGTCGTCGTGATCGGGATACGAATCCCCGAATGGTTGTCCTGTGGGAACCTGCCAGAGTTGTACACGAGATGAACCAGAACCCGACGCAAGCAACTTGCCATTGGGAGAGAATGCCAGGGCCTGTACGCCGTAGGAGGAGACAGATGGACGGAAGAAGCGTTCCTGTCCCTCGGGCATCTCCCACAAAGTGATGACATTGTCCTCTGTACCGGCTGCCAGCCAGCGTCCATCGGCGCTGTATGCCAGAGCCGAAACATAACCTGAGCGGGCGCGAAGACTGTTTCCGGTCTGTTGAAGCGTGTTCACATCCCATAGCTGTGTTGAGCCGACAGTGCAGTTCGATGGATCGCCCGCTATGAGAATCTGCTCGCAGGTTCCGATGGCAAGGATAGTCCCCTGAGGCGCAAAGGCCAGACTGGTAACTTTGCCCACTGTCGGCGTTTTTAGAACCCGAAGAGTATCGGTCGCCGGGGTCCACAGATGCACGCGTCCTGACGAGTCACCGACCGCCACTATCTGAACAAAACCGCCAGGCCCCCTGTTCGTGGGGGAACCGATCTCAATACTTTCCACTGCACCGGA
>CAMDQF010000343.1 GCA_945905745.1 Litorilinea aerophila | reverse complement strand
AAGAGCCAGTCCAGATTACCGATAATCACCTCCCCATCGGTTGGATAGACCGTAGGAAAGTAGTCGTAGACGCCGACGATCGTAAAGTCCAGTTCATAGCGGTCGCTGTCAACCTGCACCGTTATCGGCAGCCGTTGGCCTTCCAACAGACGGCTGCGCTGCAAAAAGCGGCTGGAGACCAGCACGCCGTCGGGATACATGCCCAGCCGGTTCATCAGTTCACCCAGCCCAGCCTGGGCAAAATCATTGCGATAGTAGAGTACGTGTGGCAGCGCCACCCGGTCGATCCCCAGGAAAATCGGATCGCCAGCGAACGAGTATTTGACCCGTGCCTCGAATTGGCCGACACGGGCTGCCTGTTTCACGCCGGGGATTGCCAGGTAGTCGCTGGTTGGCAGCAGCCAGGCATTGACCACCTCTGGATTGGCAACCGGGTCAAATTCAGACGGTCCACCCATGGAGGGCGGGGGCATCCCCTGCTGGAATCTGTAGTCGGCTCCTACCTGGTAGCGGATGCGTTCGACCAGCCACTCGTTCAGGCTGAGCGCCATAGATGAATAAAATGCTCCCAGACTCAGGCAGATCATCACCAGACAGAGCGAACTGCTGTAATGTCCGCCTTGCCTGTAGAGCTGACGTACTGCCATATAGACGGGGAACGATTGCATACGCCCACCCAACTGATCGAGCGGACGCATCAGCAGCGGGAAGAGATGGGTCAGCAGCAGAGCGCCGGTCAGCACAAAGATTGATGGCGTCAAGAGCAGCAGTGGGTCGCGAAAGGGATCGCCTGCTGGCTCCCAGCCAATAATACCGAGGCTGCCGCGCTGGCTAAGTTGTTGGTAGGTATAGAGCGTGACGACCACCAATGCGCCATCCACAGCCAACTTGAGCAACCCGGATGGGAGGCGCGGGCGCCCGCGTTGGCGCAGATGCAAAACAATCCCCGCGCGGGCCGCAGCCAGGGTGGGGATGAGGCGTGCCAGCAGCAGGATCAGCAGGGCAGCGCCCAACAGACGCCAGTCGGCTTCCCACAGACTGGCCGGGAATTCGGTGCGGCGGGTAAAAATCAGAAAGTCGGACGCCAACCCCATCAGGCGCGCCATCGCATAGCTCAACCCCAGACCCAGCGGTACGCCCACTGCCAACAGCAGCACTGTTTCCACCACAGCCAGCGTCATCAAAAAGCCGCGACTTGCGCCCCGGCCTGCCAGGATAGCAGCCTCCTCCCGCTGGAATTGGGCGGTGACGCTGGAGAGCAGCCACATAAAAAAGAAGAGCAGACCCAACGCCGGCAAGCTGAATCCAACCAACAGGGCGGAGAGGCTGGCCTTGCGTTGGAGATAGCGTTTGAGCGGCGCTTCGGGCGAGACATCCAAACGGACACCCGGATAGAGACGGTCGGCCAGGCTGGGCGCGAGTTCTAGCCCTGCGGCCGCGGCATCGGCGCGCGCCAGAGTGAGTTTGGAGTCGTCGGGCACCACATACCAGGCGGTGAAGCCGGTCTTCTGCGGGAAATTAGGCTCCACCGCGCGTCTGTACTCCGCTTCGGTGATCAGAAGAACGTTGCGCCAGAGCAGCGTCGTGCCGCTCCAATAGAAATCGTCCAGGTCTGCCTCGCGCCAGATGCCGGCAATTGTGATGGGGATTTTGCTGCCAGTGCGCAAGCTGACCATCTCGTAATTTTCGCCCACCTGCAATCCCAGTTCGCTGCTTAACGCTGCATAGACCCAGACCGACACGCGCTCCCGGCTAGGCTCTCCAAACGGCTCGCCCTCGACAATTGTGATGTGATTACCGATATCAGAAACGACCGAAAGCGAAAGGTCTTTTGTGATCACACCCTTATCGGTTGTTGGGTAATGGCTGTCGCCCGCGCTCGGTTGCAGGGTCAGACTTGGGCTGCCCACGTAGGTAGCCGCCTGCTTGACTGGCAAGCCCGTGCGCCCTACGATTAGATCACGGAATGTTTCGCCAAGCGCCTGGGCATCCTGTAGCGAGAGCGCGGCATTCTCCTTTGCCACAAAATAGAGACGGGTCGTCAAGGGTGGGCGGTGATAAAACTGGCCCAGCGCCAGCAACTCATCGCGCAGCAGCAGATAGCTCACCCCTTGCGAAAAAATCGGGATGCTGGCGACCATCCCCACCACCAACACCACACTCAACAGGGAGAGAATCGTCAGCCCAGGACGGCTGCGCAGCCGTCGCAGCGCCAGCGTCAAGATGCGTCTGTTCATGGGCCGATCACCAGATCCCCCTCTTCTATACCCTCCAATACCTCCACCTGCCCGCCTGTTTCCAGCCCGGTTTTGATATCAATTCGTCGCTCCCGCTCCCCGTCCTGTGTGATCACAAAGGTGCGCCCCGCGAAACGGCGCACTGCGCCGTCGGGTAGGACCAATGTGTCGGCATGGACAGCCAGCAGCAGACGCGCCTGTACGAAGTCTCCGATCTTCAAGGGGGGATGCTGAGGGGCGATGGCGATTTGCAGGAAATCCTGAAAGCCAGGCTGTTTTGCCCCGCTACTGTTGAGGGCAGGCAAAGCGCTGATTTCCCCGCCAAAGGGTTGGTCGCGCGCCAGATAGTGGGTGATAGTGACCTGTTGTCCCACCGTTAGTTCGGCAATGCGTTGGGTATCTTTCGTTGCCACCACGAGCAGTGGCTGCAACTGGGCCACCACCAACAGAGGCGTATAGGCGGGGATGGGTGTATGGGGCTGGGGGCGTGTCCCCGTGCTGCGAATGCCCTGTAAATCTATGCCGACTGCGATCACCACACCGTCAAAAGGCGCAACCAACCGTCGCTCATCAATCTGGCGTTGCAGGGCTTCTATTTCCAACTGGGCTTGGGTGATGGCCCGCTGCTGGGCAGGATCGATAGCGGCTTTTTGTTCCTCCACGGCCAATTGGGCCAATTGTACGCCGATCTCTTGCATTTGGATCGCAGTCTGATCCCCACCCCTGCGCACGGTTTCCAGGAGGATTTCGGCCTTGCGCAGTTCCAGTTCTGCCTTCTGCAGGGCAAAAGAGCGTCGGCGCTCGTTCTCAAGCTGGTTGTCTTGTGCCTGTTCCAATACCACCTGCGCCTGTTGCAAGGCTTCGGTCAAGTCAGGCATCTCCAGTTCGGCCAGCAGATCACCCGCGACGACGGTATCGCCTTCCAGTTTGTGGATCGCACCCAGCGTGCCCTGGGTGCGGAAGCTGAGCGGCTGCCAAACCAGCGGCGCCACTTCACCGTTAAATTGAACCTCATCAGTCAGCGTCGCCCGCTCCACGGCATAGAGGGTGCGCGCGGAAACGGTAGGTGTGGGCCAGGGTGTGGGCGTGGGCAGTGTGCGCACAGGTGATAGGCAGGCAGCCAGTAGAAGGGCCATACCTGCCAATAGCATACACAACAGCCGATGACGTGGGTCGCAAAATCTCTTGTTGGTCATCACGAAATGTTAATCCAACCGCTCGACTGAATTTTCCAATACGCCCAAGCCTTCGATTTCGCCACGTATCTGGTCGCCGGGGTTAAGGCGCAACTTTTTGGTATGCCCTACACCAGCCGGTGTGCCTGTGCTGATGATGTCGCCGGGCTGCAGGGTGACAAATTGGGAGATAAAGGCGATCGCTTCGGCAGGGGAGAAGATCATCTGGCCCGTGTTGGCGTCCTGCTGCAATTGACCGTTGTACCAGAGTTGCATGCGCAGATTGTCGGGGCGGCTCACCTCATCCGCTGTCGTCAGCCAGGGACCCATCGGCCCGAAAGTATCCAACCACTTGCCCACCAACCAATCAAAGAACCAGTCTCCTTCTTGCATGGGCAAATCTTTGCGGAAGGTCAACTCGCGGGCGGAAATGTCGTTGAAGATTGTGTAGCCCCCAATGTGATCGGCTGCCTGGGCTACACTCAGGTTGCGCCCGGTTTTGCCAATCACCACCGCCAGCTCCAGCTCCCAATCGGCAAAACCGGTGGAGGCGGGGACGCGAATGGCATCCTGCGTGCCTATGACCGATGTGCAGGGTTTGCTGAAGAAACGGGGGATCATCTTTTCTTTGCCGGGAAAGGTGCCGCCGCCTTCCAAAAGGTGCGAGGCGTAGTTGCCCGCCAGACAGAGCAACTTGCCTGGACAGGGGATGGGTGCGCAGAGTTTGACCTGATCGAGTGGGTGCGCAAGTTCGTTCCCGCGCGTCTGTGCCCAAGTCAGCGCGGCATTGGCCTCTTGCAGGCCGCGTGGGCCAGCCGCCAGGAGTGTCAGCACAGAGGCAGCCTGGGCTGGATCCCCCTTGCCGCTGGCCTGTAGCGCGGCGGCCAGATCAAAAACACGGCCATCCACCACCGCTCCCACGCGCTGTTGGTTGTCATGGATGTAAGTTGCTAATTTCATGCTTCCTCTCCTTCAAAAGATGATCTGTAGTTGTTGGGATACGCATTGGTAGGGGCGCTGCTTGCTGCGCCCGGCACACACGCGACCGGCGCAGCAAGCAAGCGCCCCTACAGAGAAGATCTTTCCCTGTAAAACGATAGGATTCTTCCTGTAGCCCACTCTGGTTTTCTCGCATCTTCCGGGAAGGGGTCACAAGCCGACTATATGCGCGCCAATCGCTTGACCCCTTCCCGGAAGGTTGGGTTTTCTCAGATTTGCGCCAGGAAAAACTCCGCCCCCGCTGTACGCCAAGCGACACCCAACGAGTGCCCGTCGGCAGCCACGACGTGCAGTTGAAGCAGCGAATTTGCCATCTGCTGGGCCTCTTCAATCTCAGCCAGGCGCAACCCAAAGCGCACACAGGCCGCGCTACTCACCCGCCCGTCGCGGTTGCCGATGGTTAGAAAGATCGCCCGTCCGGCCAGAGCGTCAGCCCACTGGTCAAGGGCCAGCAGCGCCACGTTGGGCTGCTCGCGCACCAGGGCAAACTCGCGCAGATGAGGCCAACGGATAAGAAATTCAAGCGCCCATGCACCTCCACATAATACTCCCTGACCCCAAACCGGTCAAGTACCACTTTTGCGCTGACCCCCACCCAACCGTTGTCTTGGAGTCAGAGACTACATTTACTCAATATTAGGAAGGATTGACCGGCCTAACGAGCAGAAATTGCACAATTTCCATAGGACAGCATTGGCAGTCAACAACTCTCACCGCACCCTGCCAGCGCCTGAAACATCCCCACCCACGCTCCGCCGCATACGCCATTTACGCAGCGCAGATTTACAACCCCATTGTCTGATCAAACTCCAGTTCCGGGATCGGCTCTGCATTAGCTGAAGCGTTACAGCTACCCGGCTCGAAGATCTCCTTGAGGGGCAGTTCAAAGAGCTGTATTGAGATACAGTAGAGCGCGGCCTGTTGAAGCGGTTGCTGGGACGGAGTGCCCCGATCTTTGGCAAGTTGTGCTTTGAGCGACCTACTTCTGTGCCCAAGACCAAGATGGCGTCAGCCCGCTGGATGAAGAGACGAGTCTGGGTGACGACTGCTACTCGGAGCTGGTGTGCGCGAAGGCAGATTACTAACGAGGCTTTGCCTCAGACCGACGAGGCGTGTAGGGCTGCTGGCTGATTGCTGCCTCGGCTGGAAAACTCGACTCAACTTGTACGACTTCTGATCGCCAAGCCTTCTAGAACACTACTCTGCGCGGCAGCCGTCCTCAATCTCTGGTCTTAGGGCTCGTCAAGAAATAACTTCCCGTGGGGTGGATTGGGTGAGTGATGCGAGTTGGCGTGGATGAATGGTGTAATTCCATTTGGGATAGATGGGATGGAGTTCAATGTTGAGAGATTTCATGTCGGCAGTGGAAACACGAAGGCCA
>CAMDQF010000342.1 GCA_945905745.1 Litorilinea aerophila | reverse complement strand
GGCAAGGCGGCGGTAACGACGACGGGAGTCAACCAGACGCCCTTGCTGGACGACAACGGGGATGGGGTCTACAACCCGGCAGCCGATGGCAGTGTGGCCATCAACCGCCACGTCACCCGCTTCTTCAGTTCTGTGCGCCCGGTGCTTGCCAGCGTGGATGTGCAGAAGAACGGGGTGGATGGGGTGCTCAGCGCCACAGTGGAGGAGGGGGCCGAGCAGACCGAACTGGTCTGGGCCGCCATTTATGGCCCCACCTTTGAAGAACCCAGCGATGTGACCATCAATCTGAATGTACCAGCCCTGGAGCTACAACCCGTGGCTGGGCAGCCGGGCAAGTTCAGCGTCAACTATACGAATGGTTTCGTGGAGACCGGCGACTATCGCATCGTATTCTACGCCCAGGATCGGATCGGCCTCAACGCTGTCCCTGTCTCGCCTGGCGGTCAGCTACAATTGTTCTTGCCCGCGGTTCAAAGATGATTCCAGACGGGCGGATGATGCCCGCCGGGGGATGAAGTCCCCCGGCTACCAACAGCGCCGGATCAATCCGGCTTGGGATGACGACACCAGCCCCATTGATGGGGCGCTGTTCCCTAGCCCGGCGACTTCATCGCCGGGGCAGGCGGCGGTTACACGCGATGACGGCGGTCGCGAGGGATGATCTTAAACGGGCGGATGATGCCCACCGGGGGATGAAGTCCCCCGGCTACCAACAGCGCCGGAGTAATCCGGCTTGGAACGACGACACCAGCCCCATTGACGGGGCGCAGTTCCTAGCCCGGCGACTTCATCGCCGGGGCAGGCGGCGGTTACACGCGATGACGGCGGTCGCGAGGGATGATCCTAAACGGACGGATGATGCCCGCCGGGGGATGAAGTCCCCCGGCTACTAACAGCGCCGGAACAATCCGGCTTGGGATGACGACGCCCGCCCCATTGATGGGGCGCAGTTCCTAGCCCGGCGACTTCATCGCCGGGGCGGGTAGAAGGAGCGAAGGATGCCCTACCACCAATTGTTCTACCACATCGTCTGGGCGACCAAACACCGGCAGCCGCTATTGGCACCCGACATCGAACCAATCGTCCATAACCTGCTGCGAACCAAAGCCATCGGGCTGGGCGCAACCGTTTTTGCCGTCAACGGAATGGCAGAGCACGTCCATCTGGTAGCCTCCATTCCACCAGCCATTGCTCTTGCAAAATTCATCGGGCAGATCAAAGGAACAGCTTCCACCCGGTTCAACAAAGGCGGACACAGCGCAACTATCTATTGGCAGGAGGAATACGGCGCATTCACCTTTGACGCCAAACGCTTGCCCAATTACATCGCCTATGTGGAACGGCAAAAAGAGCATCACGCCCAGAACGATCTGTTTGCTGTTTTAGAACGAACCGCAGGAGAGACGGCAAATCTTCTTTACACGCGTGAAGAATCGGCCAGCTATCATTCAGAAGATGACGGTTGGCGCAACGAAATGTTCGAATTTGATAGACAAATCATCGGTTCACCAACATGACAATGACACCCAATCTTCCTCTTTCTCGTACATCTTCTTTCCGCCGCCGCTGGCTCACCATCCTGGGCGCGGCACTCGTCCTCTGCTGTCTGCTGGCCGCCTTCTTTTGGACCCTGGGCCAGGAGACAGCCCAGGCTGCGACCGACGCCGGCCCCGACCTGACTGTCGAAATCATCCTCGATCCGCCTGTGCCGGCTGATGGGCAGAATGTGAATATCAAATTTGTGGTGCGCAATCGGGGCACAGGGACAACCGGCAGCGGGTTTACGGCCTATTTGTACGTGGACCCGGCAGACCGCCCCCCAACGCCCTCGACGCTGGGACGACCCTTTGGCTTTGGCACACTGGGGGCCGGTGGATCAGCCCAGGGAGAACGCACCCAGACCATCAGCGGCAAAGGCTGTAACCACGTCATCTACGTCTGGGTGGACCGGGACAATCAAATTACCGAGGAGAACGAGCAGAACAATCTCATCGCCCTGCCCTTCTGTGTGGGCGTGGAGTGCGAAGTGGACAGCTTCGAGGATGACAACCAGTGCAGTGCGGCTGGCTGGCTCTCCGAGACCAGCGCCGAGGCCCGCTCCTTCTGTCACCCCACGGATCGCAATCTGGCCGACGAGGATTGGGTGAAGTTCACCGCGCTGACCGAAGTCACCTATACCCTGGCCGCCTCGAATTTGGGCCAGCACGCCGCGCCCCAGATTGCCCTGCGTAGTGCCTGTGGCGGTGCGGAGCTTGCCAGCGGCCTGACAACTCTGGCCTGGCAGCCGCCCGTGGCTGGGGTCTATTATGCCCGGGTTCAGAACAATAGCAACCAGCAAGGCCCCCTCACCGCCTATAGCCTGACCCTGACCAGCGCCACCGGCTTGACCGACAACTACGAGCCGGACGATACCTGCGCCACGGCCCGGGAGATTCCCACCAACGGCACAAAGCAGAGCCGACTTTTCCAGGCACCGGGGGACACAGATTGGCTGCGCTTTACCACCAAAGCCGGCGAGAGCTTCGCCGTCGTCAGCAGCGCCACGGGCACAGGCGTCAACCCGGTCATTACCCTCTACAGTTCGTGCAACCAGGCGCGCAGCAGCGCCAGTGTGGCCCAGGGCATCACCCGCGCAGAGGCGAGCAGCCCCGGTGATCAGGTCTACTACGCCCGCATCACCAACCAGAACCCCAACCGTTTCGGCTCCAGCGCCACCTACGATATGGCGGTGCTGGCTTCCTCCTGTGCCAGCGACGACCTGGAGGAGGACGACAGCTTTGCCCAGGCCCAGGCCATTGAAGTGGGAGGAGGGCCGCAGACGCACAACTTCTGTCCCGCCGGCGACCAGGACTGGGTGAAATTTACCCTGACCAGCACCCAAATCTATGTGCTGAACACCAGCAATCTGGGCTTTGCCTCGGATACGGTTCTCACGCTCTACGACGGCCAGGGCAACCAGATTGCCAGCAACGATGACTACGACTACGTGCGCGCTTCGCGCATTGTCTACGAACCGTCGGTCAGCGGGGAATATTACGCGATGGTAAAACATCGCAACCCGGAAGCGGCCGGCCCCAACACCAACTACGACCTGACTATCTTGACCGGCTTCTGCGCCCTGGACGGGGGCGACGCCGGCAACGCCGACAACGGGCCAGCGGATGCGGCTGCTCTGGCAGCCAATGGTGCGCCCCAAGAGCACAACTTCTGCGCCGATCCTCTCTCCGGCAGCTTCGGGGATCAGGACTGGCTGCGCTTCCCCGCCAGCGCGGGCGGCGTCTACCGCATCTCCACCGGCAGCCTGGGGCTGAACAGTGACACCGTTCTGCGTCTCTACGACCGCGACGGTGCAACCCTTCTGGGCACAAACGACGACAACGGCGCAGGGCGCTCGGCCACCATCGTCTTTACGCCGACCGTCTCCGGCGATTATTTTGTCAACGTGACCCAATTCAATTCCACCGTCTTTGGGCAGGAGAGCGATTATACAGTCGAGTTGCAGGAAAATATCCCGCCCACAGCCACGCCCACACCATCGCCCACACCGTCACCTACGCCGACGCCCACGCCCCTGCCCACGGTGGACGCATCCGCTGTGCATACGCTGATTCTGACCAACCGGCAGCGGCTGGAAGCCCTCTACGGGCCGATTGAGGCGGGCGGCGTGATGGCAAAGCTCTTTGAACTGGCGGATCACGAAAAAGTGGAGGGCGCGGTGGTGCTGGTGGAAAACAACGCAGCGGTCGCCGCAGCCTACGCCGCCTGGACAGCCGATGCCAACACATTGGCCGATAACGCATTAGCCAATGGGGTGGCCGACGCCATCCGCGGGCTGGCTCTCTCGCTCTTTGCCAACGGCCCCAATATCGAATATCTGGTCATCGTCGGCGATGACCGGGTGATCCCCTTCCGGCGCATCGGCGAAGGCAATCTCTCCCAGTTGGAAAGCAAGTATGCCCTCGCGCTGGGCAACACCAGCACAGTGGCGGCGGCCCTGGCCCAGAATCAGATATTGACCGACGATTACTACACGGACAAAGAGCCGAGCCAGTGGAAGGGCAATGAACTCTACATCCCCGACTACGCCAGCGGTAGGCTGATCGAAACGCCTGCCGAGATCATCGGCGTCATTGACACCTTCCTGGCCGGTCAGGAGACAAAATTGGAGAAGGCTCTCATTTCTGGCTGGGATTTTGTGCAGGACAGCGCCAATGTGATCAGCCTGATGACCAGCAACGATTTGATCCCGACCGAAAAACTGTTAGGCAATGTGTGGAGCGGCACCCAATTGAAATCGCTGCATCTGGACGCCGTCCCGCGCTACGACTTCCAGTCGATCAACGGCCATGCCACCCACACCGAGACACTTGTACCCAACGGCGAGGACATCACCGCGGCGGAGGTCGCGGCATCTGTCGCCGATCTCTCGCGGGCGATTATCTTTGCGGTGGGCTGCCACGGCGGGCTGAACGATCCCAATGTATTGGATTTGCCCCAGGCTTTTCTACAAAAGCGCGCCAACTACGTGGGCAACACGGGTTATGGCTGGGGCGGCGGCGGTGTGGTCTATTCCGAAGCGGTGATGCGCAACTATGCGCGCGAATTGCTGCGCGACACCCGCGCCCGCATTGGCCCCGCGCTGGTGGCGGCCAAACAGAAGTATTACAGCAGCAGCTTTGTCTTTGGGGCCTACGACGCCAAGAGTTTGATGCAGGTCACGCTCTACGGTCTGCCGATGTATGAAGTGACCAGCGGCGGCACCCTGGCCGACGGTGACCCCTTCCCCAGCGCCGAGGAGAGCATTGCGCCGCCCACCTCCTTTGGCGATCTCAGTATGGGCACGCTCTCCTACAGTCTGGCCGGTAACTTTGGCGACAACCCTTCGCCGGATGGCTCTTTCAACGATTTGGACGGCAATGTGAGCTTTGGCGCGGGCACGCCCATCCAGCCCAATTACTACGCCGATGTCACTGCGCCAGCCGCTGGCCCACTGCGCGGTGTACTCTTCCTGGGCGGGACATACAGCGACACGACCGGCTACGATCCGTTGGTGGCCCGCCCGCACAACGAATATGTGGACGATACCGCGGAGCCCGCCTTCGCGGCTGACGGCTGGTATCCCGCTGTGCCCTTTGCCCTGCAGAGCGGGCAAAACTTCGCCTCCGGCGCGGATACGCTGGTCATGTCCCTGGGCCAATACGACCCGACAGCGGCGACCCAGCGCACCTTTAGTCAGGTGACGCTGAATACGCTCTACTCGTTTAGCGCGGATGCTGTGCCCGCCGCCATCGAACACATCGACGGCATTCTGGACGAGGCAACGGGGACGGGGCTGATCAAAGTGGAGAGCTACGACGATTCCGGTATCGCCCGCGTGCTGGTGGCCTATACCCAGGGCCAGGGCCAGTGGCTGACCAGAGATTTGCTCTTCGATGAGGCCGCATCCAAATGGAGCGGAACAATTACCAGCACGAACCAGACAAAATTCTTTGTCCAGGTTGTCGATAACGCGGGCAATGTCGCGGTCAACGACAACAAAGGACAATACTACCCCGTCGTGCCGCCTCTACCTCTGGTAGAAGGCAGGCAGATCGAACAGAAGTTGTACCTGCCGGCCGTTCAACGATAATGCACGGTCGCTACCCGGAACGAAAGGAGATTTTATGTAAGATGACTGTCCCACTTAGCGTAACTTTTGCACAATCAGACGTGGATTTGCCGAAAAATCGTCAAAAATGAATGGTGAAATCCAGACCATTGCATCAGATTTTCAGTCTTCAGTCCTCAATCGACGCTTTTGGGCGGAATCATTCGTCTTGGCTGGCCGATTTGA
>CAMDQF010000341.1 GCA_945905745.1 Litorilinea aerophila | reverse complement strand
CTTTGCAGCGCTGCCAGGTCTCCTGATTGTTCACATAGAGTCCCAGACTGAAAGCCCGCCAGTAGGCCGCTTCCACGCCGTCGAGTTTGTCGGTTGCCAGTTCGGCCAAGACGGCTGGCGGGATTTCGTCGGCGGAGAGTCGCCAGTATGCGCCCCACAGGTGCTGATCCGCGGCGTAGAGTTTCAGCCAGTCCAGTGCCTCTTTGCTCAGCCCCTCCACCAGCCAGTGATCCAAAAAGAGAATGCGCCGGGTGAGTGAGCTATGGCTCATCTGGGGGTCGGGACCGGTCCACTCAGCTTTGCCCAGCGGCTGGCGATCTTCGTAAGCCCGGCGGATGGCGAGGGCTTCGCTGCTGTCTTTCTGGGCCAGGGCTTTGTGCACAGCGGCGATGGCGATACGTTTTTCTTCTTCCTGGCGCGCCCGGTAGGCCACCAGAAAAGGTTTGCCCGCATCAGTCAACCGATAAATGTTGCCACTGAAACTGAGCCAGCCCTGTTTGGCGAGCAGATCTATTTCCTCCACATAGGCACGGGGCAAGGCCCGCTCCCACTGGCGCTGCTCCCGCTCCTCGTGGAGTTTGCGGGGCGTTTCAAAATGGCCCAACAGTTCAATCTGGGCGTAGTCACTGACCTCAGCCGAACGGGCCAGGGCATCGCCGTCCAGTTTGCTGCGACCAAAAAGGTTTTTCAAAAAGCTCATCTATGGTGTTCTCGGTGAGAGAAGTTCAATCGTTGCGAAAATTCGAACTTCTGAGTGGCTTATCTGAGGCGGATTTTAGCACAGATGCGGGGTGGCGTACAACAGACCTGCCAAGTTTTCTGAAACCTGGCAGGTCGTGCGGATATGCGTTAACGGAAAACGGCGCTTGAACTTCGGTTCAAGCGCCGTTTTCATACACAAAGGAGGAGGAAGAATGACTGAATGGTATACGATCCGGGGCCAACGGGCCGTAACCTCAATTGCTGTTATTGTGCATTGCCAAAACAGATTCCGCAATAGGCCAAGATGCCTATTCACAGGTACAATTTGGCAGAGTGGCCGACTTTCTTGTAGCCTGAAATGAGGTCCCATTCTGCCCATATCCTGCTTTCAGCGTTCGGACTTCCCGATCGTTTCCACCCAAAACGGAGGTTGCCATGTCCCGCACCGAACTCTATCGCCCCCAATTTCACTTTTCGCCCGCGGCCCACTGGATCAACGACCCCAACGGGCTGGTCTACTACGCTGGCGAATATCACCTCTTCTACCAATACCACCCGGAAAGTACCGTCTGGGGGCCGATGCACTGGGGCCACGCGGTCAGCCGGGATCTTCTCCAGTGGGAGGAGCTGCCCATCGCCCTCTACCCGGATGAACATGGGACAATCTTCTCCGGCAGCGCAGTGATCGACTGGCACAACAGCGCGGGTTTTGGCCCAGAGGCGATGGTGGCGATCTTTACCCATCACACCAGGACGAGCGAAACCCAGACCCAAAGCCAGAGCCTGGCCTACAGCCTGGACAAAGGGCGCACCTGGACCAAATATGCGGGCAATCCTGTGCTGCCCCCTACCAATCGGATGCGGGATTTCCGCGACCCCAAAGTCTTCTGGTATGGCCCGGCAGAGAGCGGCCATTGGGTGATGTGTCTGGCCGCGGGGCAGCTTATCCTCTTCTACAAATCGCCCAATCTCATCGACTGGGAGGCGTGTGGCGGCTTCGGCTTCGGCTTCGGCCACGGCTCGGTGGAAGGGGTGTGGGAGACGCCAGACCTCTTCCGTCTGCCCGTGGAGGGAAGCGACGAAAGCCGATGGGTGCTGTTTGTGGGGGTGAACCGGGGCGCGCCAGCGGGTGACTCTGGTCAGCAATACTTCGTCGGCCACTTCAATGGGGAGACTTTTACCAGCGAGAACCCCAAGCCCGTGGCGCTGTGGGCGGATTACGGTGCGGATTCCTACGCGGCCCAAAGCTGGAGCGATGTGGCTGACGGTCGCCGTCTTGCCATCGCCTGGATGAACAATTGGGGTTACGCCAAGCAGATTCCTACCGGCGTCTGGCGGGGCGCGATGACCCTGCCCCGCCAGCTCTCTCTGGCCGCCACTGCGGAGGGCATCCGTCTGCGCCAAGCGGTGGTCGACACTTCGCCCCTCTCCGCTGGACAGCCCTTCCGGGTCGGGTCGGTGACGATTCCCGCGGGGGGCGTCTACACCCCGGAAGCCGAGTCGGGCAGTCTGTGGAAGATTCAGGCAGAGATGGTGGGTCAGGGCGACGGCGACGGCTGCGGTCTGCGTCTGCGCTGGACAGATGGCTCGACTGTGACTGTGACCTGGCGGAGGGGCGCATTGCTGGTGGATCGGCGGTTGTCCGGTGTAGTCGATTTCAACCCGGATTTTGCCGCACTCCACAGCGGGCCAGTATCCCCGGCTGATGGCAGACTCTCCCTCCAGCTTTTCGTTGACACATCGTCACTGGAGATTCTGGCCCAGGGCGGCCTGCTCTCGATGACGGAGCAGCTCTTCCCCTCGGCGGGGGGAACGGTGCAGGTGACTTTCTTTGCGGGCGACGGGCCGGTCACCCTGGCTGATCTTTCCATCCAGCGGCTTGTCCCGGCGCGCTTCGCATGATAGGAGGATTTCTCAAAGAAATACCCATCCACAGATGGCACAGATTTTCACAGATAAGAGGGAGAAATCTGCGTCCATCTGTAAAATCTGTGGATGGTGTACGACTTTGAACCGCCTGACGTTCTGAACTATAGCCCGATCCCTCGGCGCAGGAAGGGAATCGGCAAGACCGCGCTCAGCAGAGAGATGACAAAAAGAACGAGAAGCAGCAGATAGCCCCAGGTGGTCAGCTCGGTCAACTCACCGCTCAGGTAGGCCACAAAGAGCGAAGCCGCCAGCAGCCCGTTGCTGATAATCGCGGCCACCAGGGTCCCGGCCCGCAGATCGGCCTCGGCCGCAGCCAGCAGTTGACCGATCCCCAGCCCCAGCAGCGCGGAACCAGCCAACCGGGAGAGCAGGGGCGACCCCATGCCAAAACCTAACCCGGTGAGCATATCCACTGGGTGAATCAGCAAAACCAGCCCCAGCCCCAACCCAACAACCAGCGCATCCACGCGTAGCATTGCGCGGATGGGGCGATAGTGATCGATGAATGTATAGGCCATAGAGAAAAGTCCGTTGACAGATTGACGCTCCACTCAGTATAGCAGGAGAGTTGGAAGCAGGAAAGCCGACCACGGAATACACGAAATAGACGAACGGAAAGAAGGAATCTCGATCTTTCCGTCTATTCTGTGTTTTCTGGGTCAATACTTTGCCAGGTCAGTATTCACGCCCGATTGGGCACAAGCAGGGATGAAGACAGAGTTTGCCGGTGACAAGGACGCAACTCCCAGTCCCCGATCCCCATTCCCCAGTCCCTATTTTCAAGTCATCTGCCTTCCGGTTTGCCAGATAGCGCAAAATGGCGACTTCGGGTATTGTTAGATCGGTTCCGTTTCTCACCCATAGGAGGCGTGTGTGGTTCGCTTTGCTGGTAAAGTTGCTCTCATCACAGATTCGTCCAGTGGGATTGGCCGGGGCATCGCCGAAGCCCTGGCGGCAGAGGGCGCGGATGTGGTGATCAACCACCTGGGGGATGGCGAAAATGCCGAAAGCGCGGCGGCAGCTATTCGCGGATTGGGGCAGCGGGCGCTGGTCCACGAGGCGGATGTGGCCCAGCGGGACGCGGTGGCCGGGCTGTTTGCCGCCGCCGTCGAACACTTCGGCCACCTGGATGTGGTCGTCGCCAACGCCGCCTTTTCCATCCGGGAGTTGACCGTCGAGGCCCGTTGGGAAAATGTCGAAGCAGTCATCGGCGTGGCCCAGTTCGGCGTCTACCACACCTGTCAGATGGCCGCCCAGCAGATGATCCGCCAACGGGAAAATGGACGGCAGCAGACCGGAGGGTCTGGCGGCAAAATTCTCGTCACCGGCTCAGTTCTGGCCCAGATTCCCTTCCCCACCAGCGGCGCGTACAATATGGCCAAGGCAGCGGTCAACCACTTCGCCCGCACGCTGGCTGCGGAACTGTTGCCCCACCGCATTAACGTCAACGTCATCAACCCCGGCTGGATCGACACCCCCGGCGAACGGCGCTATACCAGCGATGCCGAAATTGCCGCGGGCGCACAAAAGATGCCTTGGGGCCGGCTGGGCACACCCGCAGACATCGGCAAAGCCGCCGCCTTTCTGTGCAGTGACGACGCCGACTACATCACCGGCACGGCGCTGACGGTGGATGGGGGGTATTTGCTGGGAATGCGGTTGGGATAAAGAGACGGCAGACGACCGACCGCTGACCGCAAGAGGACGTTCCGACGATATTTCATAGCGGTCCACCGTCCGCCGTCTGCGGTCCACCTTCCGCAGTCCCATTCAGGAGACTTCGCAATGACAGAACGTTCCATCCACCAACTCCTCGACCTGACCGGCAAAGTGGCGATTGTCACTGGCGCGGCGGGTTGGCTGGGAGCGGCCATGAGCCGTGCCCTGGCCGAAGCCGGTGCGACCCTCGTCGTCACCAGCCGGGACGCTGACCGCGCGGCGGAGTTCGCCGCTACCCTGCCTGGCAATGGGCACATCGGCCTGGCCCTCTCCCAGGAGGAGACGGATGAGATTCCTGCTTTTGTGGCTGAAGTAGTGGCGCGCCTGGGCCGGGTGGATGTGCTGGTCAACAACGCTTACGGCACCACCGCGCCCAGCATCGACACAGCCACTGCCGAGGATTTCGACCGGGCCTACCACGCGGGTGTGACTGCCTATTTTCTGCTGGCGCGAGAAGTTCACAGCCACCTGCGGGCACGGGGCGCGGCCGGATCGATCATCAACATCGCCAGTATGTACGGCGTCGTCGCCAGCTACCCGGACGCCTACACCGGTCTGCCTGTCAACAGCCCGCCCAACTATCACGGGCTGAAAGGCGGGCTGATTCATCTGACCCGCCATCTGGCCGTCTATTGGGCCGCAGACCGGGTGCGGGTCAACGCCATCAGCCCCGGCCCCTTCCCCTCGCCAAAGGTGCGGGAATCCCAGCCGGAATTTATCCAGCGGCTCAATAGCAAAGTGCCGATGGGGCGGATGGGCGAACCGGAGGAGCTGAAGGGGCTGGTCGTCCTCCTGGCCAGCGACGCGGGCAGTTATCTGACCGGGCAGAACATTGTGGTGGATGGGGGCTGGACTGCGTGGTAAAGAGGGTTAAAGTCAAAATTTGAAGTCAAAAGGAGAAAGATTGTGAATACGATAGGACTGTCATTGGACGAGCTGGACACCCCTTTTCTGTGGACGGATGTGGCGCAATTGGACGCCAACATTCAGACCGTGGCCGACTATTTTCGGGCTGCAGGGGTGGGCTGGCGGCCCCACACCAAAGGCATCAAAACCCCGGCCATTGCCCACAAACTGATCGCCGCTGGCGCGCTGGGGATCACCTGTGCCAAGCTGGGTGAAGCGGAGGTGATGGTGGCCGCAGGCATTCGGGATATTCTCATCGCCAACCAGACCGTCGGCCCCCACAAATACCGGCGGCTGGCTGCGTTGCAACGGCAGGCCAATGTCATCGCCGCGGTGGATGATGCCTCCACCCTGCCAGGCCTGAGCGCGGCGGCATTGGCCGCGGGTGTCGAGATTCCTCTGCTGGTGGAGGTCAACGGCGGGATGAACCGGGCCGGGACCGAGCCGGGCGAAGCTACGGTCGAGCTGGCCCACCAAATTCACCACACCCCCGGTCTGCGCCTGGACGGGCTGATGTCCTGGGAGGGCCACACCCTGGCCCTGCCCGAAGCCGAGCGGGAAGCGGGCATCCACAAAGCGGTGGGGCTGCTGCTTTCCAGCGTGGAGTCGTGCCGGTCTGTCGGCTTGCCGGTGGGGATTGTCAGTTGCGGCGGCAGCGGCACAATGACCATCACGCCCCATATCCCCGGCATTACGGAGATGCAGGC
>CAMDQF010000340.1 GCA_945905745.1 Litorilinea aerophila | reverse complement strand
GCCGTTATTGCCGCCAATCCGACCGTTGCCCGCAACAAAAGTGGCCTTTTCCAGATTCTCAAACCACGCGCCATTGCTCAAGAGCAGCGAACAGAGCGAGAAAGGACAGCTAACTTCACCCTTGTTCGTAAATTTACGGTTGCGGATCGTAGCGTCGGCTGCTGTACCGCCATATTTCAGTTTGGCGCTGCTGTCGAGGGTGAAGGTCTGGCTGATGCCCTCGCCCGCCAGCAGACCGCCGACAAAAATCATCTCCTCTGTCACCTTCAGGTCGTCGCTGCCGCGTAACTCGCCGCCGTTGATGGTCAATTTCTTGAAGGTCGTCGCTCCTTCTGTGCCGCTCAGATCAAGCACGCCGCCCAGCACTTCGGTCGGCCCCTCCAGCAGATATTTGCCCTCGACACGCGTCCTACCGCCCGTCACCTTCAGTGTGCCGAATCCCTGCACGCTGGCGTCGGAGGTCAATGTGATCGCTTCGCCCTTCAGATCAAGCGTCGCGCCGTCGCCGATGTTGAAGACGCTGTACTGCATTCCGCTGCTTTCGATCTGTAGTGTGCCGCTGACAACATCCGTGCCCAATCCCCGGCTTTCGTACTTGACACCCTGACGCACGCGGAAGCTGCCTTTGCCTCCGGCTTTTTGGATCACGGCTGCGCTTTGCACAAAGCCCGTGCCGTCGAACGAGCCATCGTTGAGCTTCATATTGCAGATCAGGTCGAACTCGGCCGCGTCCAGCAGGACGGTGGTGTTCTGCGCCAGATTGATCTCGCCACCCACACAGGTCACTTTAATCTTGCTAAAGGTGACGCCGCCGCTCAGGTTAAGCGTGGCATTACCCACGGCGAGCGCCTGTTCGTCCTTGCTGTTGCCGCGTATCGTACCGCCCGAAGCCTCCATCACATTGATAAGCCTGATCAGCGTGCCTTTGTTCTCCAGCACACCGCCGCTCATCTCCACTTCGTTGAGATCGATCGTGCTGTTCGAAGCAAAGCTGACGATGCCGCTCCTAATTTTGACACTTGGCACATCAAAACTACCGCTGATCGTCGCCTGACCCGCGCCGCTGCCCGAGTTGAAGGGTCCCATATCGAAGATCAGCGACCCAGTGCCGTAGATGTTCGACGAACTATCTGCCACCAGTTTGCTGCCATTGGAAAAGGTGTAGATGACGCTTTCGCTTGCCAGTTGGATGGTGCAGCCGTTACAGGTGACATGCCCACCCATCTTGACCACGCGATTGTCAATGATCCACGTCCCAACAACCGTTACCGGAATGCCCAGTGAGACGCTGAAAATGGCGTCAGCCGTGTCACCGCGCACGGTGCTGTTGCTGATGGTAGCTTTGATCGAAACATTCAGCGTCTTGCCCCCTTTGATCGTGGCGTTATTGAGGGTCAATTCGTACACATTGGCCCCGACATCCATCGTCACTGTCTTGCCATCAATCACCACATTGTCGTCAATGTTGGGATAGGTGTCGCCGCCGACACACATCCAAATCTGCGGGTCGGAAAAATTGCCATCTTTTGTGGCGGTACAGGTAGAGGTGCCTGCAAACGCAGGTGTCGGCGCGACCAGCAAGGCAGTGATCACAGCGCAAACGATGATCAATAGCCGAGCGAAGAAGGTTGACACGAAGATTGGTCTGAGTAACTGGGTATAATTGATTTGCATTGGGGTATTTTTCTCTCCGGAAGTGTTTTTTACGCTCTCGCTGCGTCCGTGACACGGCGGTGTCTGGTGAACAACCGCCGCCGGTCACGGAGCAGCAGGGAGCAGGAGGGAGCGCGAAGTCTATCGGATCACTGCAAAACCGACTTGGCCGTCGGGTTCAAGCGCATGACCTTGATGGTCTCCCGGTTGATCATCGACGGGTTGCGGGGAGCCAGGTTGTTCTTCCAATGGTCCGACTGGTAGACATCTGCGTAGAGACGCACCCGCTCCTCCTCATCGACAAAGCGGCGCATCCAGACGTAGGTGTTCGGGTTCTGCTCATCCACAAAAGAGCCGACAATCACCATCCCTTTGGCGACCTGGAAGGGGATGATCTCCTCTTCCATATACTGCACCCAATTGTCCCGTTGGCCGGGGTGACATTCGTAAATACGCAGTTCGTAGAGCATTGAATTTTCTCCTTTGGAAAAGAAAGACACGGGTTGAAGGGATAGAACGGATTTGCACGGATGATAGATAAGACATCTATCTGTGTAAATCCCTTCAATCCGTTTCAATCCGTGTTCGTTTGTTTAGGCCGCCAGCAAGTGCATGGGCCGGTCGCCTTCTACCTCGAAGTGGCGGAAGGTAGGCAGGTAGTCCCGGTTCATCGCGAACATCTCGTTGACCATTTCCCGGATCTCCGCCATTGTCAGCACCGCGGAGGAGAGTGGGTCGTGCAGGATAGCCTGGAAGATTTTGCGCGGGTCGCCTTCAATGATGCCCTGCACCGCCATCTCTTCCAACTGGGAAGTCAGGCCGGTCAACATCGCCACGGACGCAGGCAGACTGCCCACCCGCACCGATTGCAGCCCGTCCCGGCTGGCCCACACGGGAATCTCCACACAGGCACCCTGGGGCAGATTGTCCACCAGCCCATTGTTGGGCATGTTTCCGTTGAACTGGAAGGGCGTGCCCCCCTCCAACCCGTTGATAATGTAGGCAGCGTACTCGTGGCCCCTCTCCAAATCCAGAGGGGCCGGGTCGTTGAGCCAGTCGGTGATCTGCGTCTCCCAGGTAGCTTCCCGTTCTCCGTGGCGATTGACCACATAGGCGTACTCGCCGGGGTTCCAGCCGGTGCCGTGGGTGCAATACTTCTCGATCAGGTCGGGCCGCTTGCGAAACCAGGGGTTGTACTCCGAATGGTGGCCGCTGGATTCGGTGGGGTAGTAGTCCAGGTGCAGGTACAATTCGTTGCGTACCTGCTCCTCGTTGTAGACCTCTGCCCGCTCGGTGATGGCCTTGCGGATCAGGGGATAGGCATCGGCCCCCCTCCACTTGTATTCCAGATACCAGGCCATGTGGTTGATACCGGCGCAGGTGAAGGTAATCTCCTCCATCGGTGCGCCGATCCAGCGGGCCAGCATCTCGGCGGTTCCCTGCACACTGTGGCAGAGACCGGTCGCCACAATTTTCGTCTGGCTCTGGATGGCCCGGCAGTTGAGTACCATCGGATTGGTATAGTTGAGCATCACCGCCTTGGGGCAGAGCCGCTCCATATCCCGCGCGATGTCCAGCATCACCGGCACTGTGCGCATGGCCCGGAAGATGCCCGACGGACCGCGGGTATCGCCGATGTTGGTGTCGACCCCATACTTCATCGGGATTTCGATATCGTGCCGCCAGATGTCCATATGACCGACCAGGACAGTGACGATCACATAATCTGCACCGTCCAGAGCCTCATCCCGGCTGAGGGTACTTACCACTTTGGCCGGGTAATTTCCTTCGCTCACAATGCGATTGATGGCCTTTTCGATAAAGCCGAGCTTCTTGGGGTCGATATCCATCAGACAGATGGTGGCATCGGCCAAGTTGGGGAAGGTCAGAACGTCGCGCACCAGTTTGCGGGTGAAGCCAAAGCTGCCTGCGCCAATAAATGCAACCTTTGTCATTGATTTCCTTCTTTGGAGTGGGAGGGAACGTAGAAGATGGTTGGAACAGTGGGAGTGGGTAACAAATCACCCATTCACCAAAATATCCCCGAATCCCGTTACCTCTGGCCGGCGCTGACGACCATCCATCAGGGGCTATTTGAGATTGGACGGGTAGCCCTGCGGACTGTGCACGAAGCTGTCGAGGGGGCTACCGGAAGCGGGGAGCGGCATATTGTCATCCAGCCAAAGCTGATTGTGCGGGACAGCACATCCGCTGCTCTCGTCACTGGTTAGCAAAGACTGCATCCAGACCATCCCCTTTCAGGACGGGAACGTCGGAATGGAGAAAGCAGCGCACGACACGATGGGGGTCGGTCTGATAGAGAGGCGGCTGGGATTCGCTGCACTGGGCCATGATATGGGGACAGCGATCGGCAAATTTACAGCCCACATGCCCGGCGTCAGGTTTGGACATGCTGGCCATCGTTTTGTCGCGATGCCAGGTGCGTTCGGGTACCGCCCGCGGGATAGAGTCCATGAGGAGCTGGGTGTAGGGGTGCTGAGGATTTTGCACCACATGCTCCACGTCCCCTGCTTCGGTCACGGCCCCGTGATAAAGCACAATCATATTGTGGCTGATCTGATAACCAGTCGCCAGATCGTGGGTGATGTAGATGATCGAGATACCAAATTTTTCGTTCAACTCCTGCAGGTTACCCAATATAGTGGCGCGTAGCGACGCATCCACCATGGAGACCGGTTCATCGGCGATGATCAAACGGGGTTTGAGCAGGAGCGCCCGCGCCACCATCACCCGTTGCCGCTGACCGCCGCTCATCTGATGGGGGTAGCGACCCAAGGTCTCTTCGGGGCGCAGCCCGACCGTCTCCAACACAGTGTCGATCAATTTGCGCGCTTCGGCCCGCGAGCTGGCCAGTTTGAATTTAGCAATCGGCTTGGTCAGGACGTGGTCCACTTTGTAAAAAGGGTTGTAGACACCGTAGGGGTCTTGGAAGATAAATTGGACGTCGTGCAGAAACTGGCGACGCGCCTGACCCCGCATTCCTGCCACGCTCTGCCCCCGATAGAGAACTTCTCCGTGGGTGGGCGTCTCCACACCCAGCAGCAGACGCGCCAGGGTAGTCTTGCCGCTGCCGCTTTCACCAACCACAGCAGTGATCAATGGAGGCGCATCGTTGATGGTCATTGAGAAGTTTTCAAGGGCGATAGTCCGCTTTTTATCAAACAAGCCGCCGCCAAATATTTTTGAAACATTGCGAAATTCGATCAGTGGGGGCATAAGAGTACCTGAAGAGACAGGGTGGCAGGATGACAAGGTGACAGCATGAAAGGGTGACAAGGTGACACGATGAAGGGAGAAAGGGATGCGTATCTTGTCTTGTCATCCCTCCCTCTTGTCATCCCGTCATCCCTACATCAATCGTCCAATAAGTGACAGGCGGCCCAGCGACCGGGAGAGGTCATGCGAAAGGCCGGTGTTTCGGTGATACAGCGATCGAAGCAGTTGGGGCAACGCGGGTGAAAAGCGCAGCCCGACGGCAAATTGAGCAATTGGGGAGCCAGACCTGGGATGCCCTGCAGGGGCTTCTTTGCAGTCACAGCCGGCAGACTCTCGATCAGCATGCGCGTGTAAGGGTGCTGGGGCGCGGTCAGGATGTCGCGGATCGGCGCGATCTCGGCTAGACGACCGGCATACATCACACCAAGACGATCCACCGTCTGCGCCATCAGCCCCATGTCATGTCCGATCAGGATGATCGAGGCGTCCAACTCCTTCTGCACATCCTGCAATGTCTCGATCACGCGCTTTTGTACCACCACATCCAGCGCGCTGGTCGGCTCATCGGCCACAATGACTTTGGGATTCATGCTGATGGCGATGGCCATGGCCACACGCTGTTTCATGCCGCCGCTCAGTTCGTGGGCGTGCATGTTGGCAACTTCCGCACCCAATCCCACCTTATGCAACAACGAAGCCACATAATCGTCTGCTTCCCTCTTCGGCAGCACAACGCGGTGATCCCGCAGACCATCCAACATCTGCTCACGGATACGCGTGACAGGATTGAGCGAGTTCATCGCCCCTTGGGGTATCAACGCAATCTCGGATAGACGAACTTCCTTGTAGGCATCCTCGGAAAGCCCAGCCAGATTGCGGCCATTGAGCAGAATCTCTCCACCTACCACCCGCCCTGGGGAGCGGATCAGACCGACCAGCGCCATGCCCATCGTAGTTTTGCCCGAACCAGACTCACCCACCAACCCCAATATTTCGCCTCGATGCAGATCGAAACTGACATCGTTGACGGCCTTGACGGCCCCACGCGGGGTAGCGTAATGGACCTGGAGGTTGCGCACTTCCAGTACTGATTCACTCATAGACTGCGCCTCACCCGTGGATTGGCGATTTCGTCAAGCCCCATCGCCAACA
>CAMDQF010000339.1 GCA_945905745.1 Litorilinea aerophila | reverse complement strand
AAAGCAAGAACGGCCTGCCTGGTCTCAAGCGCGACAAGTAGAGCCTCGAAGTTTAGAGGAGTACAAGACAGGTGACTGCCGCTGTGGTTGGCGACAGTCACCTGTTTGTATTCGAGGATTATGAACAAGTGAAGGAAATTGTGTGATGTCGCTAGAATTGACCACCGAAGAAAAACTTGACGCCCTGCCCGCAGCCCTGCGCGCAATTGTGGATGATTTCCGGGATGTGGAGCCAGCCGAGCGTCTGGAATACCTGCTCGATTTCGCAATGGAGATGCCCGACTTGCCCGAGCGGCTCCAATCCAATCGGGACGAGATGGATCAGGTCCACGAGTGCCAGACGCCGGTTTTTGTCTTTACCGAACTCGAAAAGGGCGCTGTCCACTTCTACATTGATGTGCCCAGAGAGTCCCCTACCGTGCGCGGCTATGCAGCCATCATCGCCGAAGGGCTGGACGGCGCGTCCCCCGACGCAGTGTTGCAGACCCCGGAGGATGTTCATTACCTCCTCGGCCTGCACGAAGCTATCAGCCACCAGCGTTTGCGCGGTCTCCACGCCTTGATGGGCTATCTCAAGCGGCAGGTTGTGGCGAAGATGGGCGAACAGTGAAACGTGAGAAGTGAGCAGTAAACAGTGATCAGTAATCAGTGGCGCGCCTCGATCTTCACTGGTAACTGTTCACTGATTACTGTTCACTATAAGAGGGCAGACCAATGACAAACTCTCTCACCGACATCCCTGGCCTCCTCGTAGGCCATTGGACCGATGCGGCCAACGGCACGGGTTGTACAGTCGTCTTGACGCCGGACGGCGCCTGCGCTGGGGTGGACGTGCGGGGTTCGTCGCCGGGGACACGGGAGACCGATCTGCTCGATCCCATCACCAATGTGGATCGGGTACACGCCATTGTTCTGAGCGGCGGCTCAGCCTATGGCTTGGGTGCGGCCCACGGCGCGGTGCGCTGGCTGGCTGAGAATGGTTACGGCTGGCCCACTGCCGCGGCCCGGGTGCCGATTGTCTCTTCGGCCATTCTTTACGACCTGGCCTTCAACGCTTCTGCCATCTATCCCACTGAAGCCGACGCCTATACCGCCTGTCAGGCCGCCACAGCCAGCGACACCAGCCGGGGCAATATCGGCGCGGGGACCGGCTGTGTAGTGGGCAAGATGCTGGGCTTTGCCAATGCCAGTCGGGGCGGATTGGGCCAGGCATCGGTCACCTTGCCCGGCGGCGCGATTGTGGCCGCGCTGGTGGCGGTCAACGCTATCGGCGACATTGTGGACCCGGTCGCTGCCCGCATCATCGCCGGAGCGCGTGACCCGCAGAGCGGCCAACTGGCCGACGCCCTCGCCACTCTCACTGCCCGCTTCGACAATTTCCTCTTTCGCCGCCCGCCTGTGCGGGAAAACACCTCCATCGGCGTCGTTGCCACCAATCTGCCCCTGACCAAAGCCCAGGCCACGAAGTTAGCCCAGATGGCCCAGGCCGGTATCACCCGCACCACCCGCCCGGCCCACACAATGTACGATGGCGATTGTCTCTTTGCCCTGGGCACGGGTGGCCTGAACATCCCCTACGAACTCAGTTTGCTCGGTGCAATCGCCGCCGAAGTCGTCGCCGAGGCTGTGCTGGACGGGGTGCGGAATGCCAGTGCTGGGTTTGGTTTGCCCGCCGCCTCCGATCTGTCCCCGTTGCCGCTGCCAAAGTAAGCAGTGAAAAGTCATCAGTTACGAACACACGATCCACTGATAACTGTTTACTGTTCACTCTTCACTTTCTTCAAAACCGGCCCATCCATACACAGCACCTTCCCCTCAAACTCACACGCACCGCAGATGCCGATCCCGCAGCGCATATAAGCCTCCCAGGAAAGCTGGGTTTCCACGCCGAACTGCTGGCCCAGCTTTTCCAGCGCGGCCAGCATCCCGTGGGGACCGCACGCGCAGATGGCGTCGATTTTCCCCGTTGCCAGCAGGGGGGCGAGCGCGTCGGTCACCCGTCCGTGGATACCCCGACTGCCATCTTCGGTGGTGACGACCGTTTCCACACCGCTCAAATTGGCAAAGCGCTCGGCGTAGAGAATATCCTCCCCGGTGCGTGCGCCGATGACCGCCGTCACCGACGCCGCCACGCCCAGTTGCGTCCGCGCCAGCCAATGCAGGGGAGCCACGCCGTAGCCGCCGCCCACCAGGGCCAGCCGTTTGCCTGCCCCCTCCACCCCATAGCCCATCCCAAACGGCCCGCGTAGCCAGATGAGATCCCCCGGCTGCTTGGCGTGCATCAGACGGCTGAAGGGACCGACGGCTGTGATCATCAGCGTCACTGGGTCGGCATTGACCAGCGAAAAGGGCTTTTCGTCGAAGCGGGGCAGCCAGGCCATTACAAACTGGCCGGGGTAGGCGTCCAGTTTGGCGTCCAGGACAAACGTCTTTGTGCGGTAGTTGTCGGTCTGAATGTCGAGAATGCGCACCCGCTGGGGGAGGGCGAATTGCGAATTGTGAATTGTGAAGGCCGTATCCATCATCTCATCATCCCATTATTTCTTGACTGCTTCGATAACCATCACTTGGGGCAGATAGCGGGCAATGTCCCGGGTGTATTCGTCCACATCCGGGTCGTCGGCCCAGCCGTCGGGGAGGGGCAGCTCCCGCAGGTGGGTTACAATAAAATCTGCTTCGTGTAGCGAAAAGAGCCACCAATCCAGTGTGCGGTGGTGGGAACTCATCAGCGCAGCGGTTTCGGGGAAACGCCAACGCATGGGCGCGGTCTCAAAGTAGCTGCGCGCCGGCAGGACCGATTCCTCCTCCATCTCCTCGTCCCAAAAACACGACCGGATGGGGTGGTCCTGGGCGAAGATCAACCGTCCGCCGGGGCGCAGCAGCCGGGCACATTCGGCCAGACAGGCTGCCATCGCTTCCACATAGGGGAAGACGTAAATCGAGACAATCGCGTCGAAAGAGGCGTCGGTCAGGGGGGAGAGGTCAGCGGCGTCTGTCTGTAGCAGACGAACAGGGACGCTCTCCGCTTCCACCCGCTGTTGGGCCAGAGCGATCTGGGCGTCGCTCACATCCACCCCTGTCACCCGCGCCCCCCGGCGCGCCATTTCCACGCAGGCACGCGCATCCCCGCAGCCAATTTCCAGCACATCCAATCCAGCGGGTGGGCCAAGCCGGGCCAGCACTTCCCAGGTTGCCAGCGCATTCAACCCCAGATCGTTTTCGTGTAGCGAGTTATAGGCGTCGGATGCTTGATTCCAGGCGGTGCGTTGAGAAGTCACGGTTATGTAGTTCTCATTTCCCCGTTTAGAAGCTCTCTGGACTCTTCATCAGAGAGTTCGGAGAGCAGATGTTCAAGAACGATAGAAGCCATTTTGGCTACGGTGGCCGCGGAAAGGATTGTCATCAGCGGTATGTTCAATCCGAATGAGCGTAGCACGCGATTTGCTACTTGGGTTGCCTTTAGCGAATCTCCTCCCAACGCCAGAAAGGTATCGTTGATGCCGATAGGGGAGATGCCTAGAACTTCTTCCCAAATGGCTGTCAGCCGAAGTCCCATAGGTGAATTCGGGGCGGCAAAGCGGTTGCTCAGGTCGGGGCGGGTTGAAGTGAGCCCAGGCAAGCGATTCCTATCCAACTTTTTATTGGGTGTTCTTGGCAACTCCGGCAGAAAGACAAAGCGTTGAGGTATCATATAAGCTGGTAGATCAGCCGCCAGACTTGCCTGTAACTCATCAATCCGCTCTGTGGATTCGGGTGCTGCTACCACGTATGCGACCAATACATCATTCTGATTGGGAGTGCGCTGCAAAGCCACACACGCCTCCAAAATCCCCGACTGGCGTATGAGGTGTCCTTCGATTTCATTGATGTGGACGCGGTAACCCCGAATTTTGACCTGAAAATCTTTGCGTCCCAGATGACGCAGGCTTCCATTGGCCTCAAAGCGTCCGATATCGCCGGTTAGGTAAATGGGCAGAGGTCCAAAGCGCGGGTCTATGCGGAATTTGGCGGCTGTGAGATCGGGCCGCTTCCAATAGCCGCTGGCCTGGTAACTGCTCTGGACGGCAATCTCGCCTGCCTCGCCTTCCTCAACTTCCTCGCCCTCTTCGTTCAATAGCAAAATTTTGATGCCCGGTAAGGCCAATCCAACCGGAACCGTCTCCCCGTCGAATTGGGCGTCGGCATCGATCAGCCATTCGGCTAGCCGACCTGCTTCGCTGGTGCCCAGCCCTGCGCTGATCAGCGCAGTGGGGAACGCCCGTCGACACCTCTCCACATAACGACGGTAGATCGTGTCACCGCCCATATGGACAAGACGTACCCCGGGCAGAGAGTACCCTTCCGCCTGCTCGGCTATCTGGCAGACAAGAGAGGGTGATCCCATAATGACTGTGACGTCTGTCTGCTCCAGCCAGTCGAGTAGCTGGCTGCTGTTATGGCCGCGCACATCACAAGTGGCCACAACGGCACCCAAGAGAAGCGGGCCGAATGATGTCCAGAAAGCACCAACCCAGGCCAATGCGCTGAAATTTGTGACCCGATCTCCGCTGCCCAGGTGGCACTGACTGGCAAAGCCGGCTGCCTGAGCCATCGCCGAATGATGGGTTTGGGCAACGCCTTTGGGCTGCCCTGTAGAGCCTGACGAGTAATTGAGAATAGCCATCGTATCGGGAGAAATCGGTGTGGCTGGCGGCTGAGCCGGGTAGCTCGCAGACTGCGCGATTGAGATAATTCGCTGCTGATGGCTCGCCAGTCGCCTGGCCTGATCGGCGTGGGCTGCGTCGCTCACAATCAGTGTGCTCCCGGCGTCTCTCAGAATTTGGGCGCAATAGCTGTCGGGCAGGGCATCGTCAAAACCGACATACGCCCTGCCTGCTTTCAACACACCCAGGGCAGCCACCAGTGCCGTAACGTCGAGGCTGGCAAAAATTGCGATTACTGGTGCCGTATGACCTTTTTCGGCCAGAATTGCATTGGCGAATTTGTTGGCTGCCTGGTCAAGTTCTCGATAGGACAACTGGGAGTGCTGATCGTAGACCGCCAAACGGTCTGGATAGCGGTCTGCCATCTCTGCAATACGTCCGGGGATCGTATATCCAGGCTGCCGCCAATCGAATGTTTCCTGGGGAGCGGCGTTTCGTTGACACTGATCACGCAACCTTTGCTGTCGCGCATAGAATCCCTTTATTTGGTCAGTGTTGGCTGGAGTCATATTTTCGTATCCCAGGCTGTTGGCTTGCGCTCTGGCGAACGAGCAGTTCGCGTCACTGGGTCAGCCGAGTCAAATCAAAGACCGGCCCGTGGGTACAGGCACGGGTGATGCCGCCGTTGGCTGTGGGGATCACACAGGCCAGACACGCACCCACCCCACACAAAATGTCAGCCTGGACGAGTATCTGGCAGAAGCCCTCTTCCAGCCGGAAGCGTTTGGACTGAATCGTCCGCGCCAGGGACCCATAGCGGTTGCGACCCACCCCAGCGCAAATCTGGTCCGCCCAGGGAATTGCCGTCGCTAACGCTTTCTCCCAGGCGCCTTCGTCGGGAGCAGTGTGGACCTCCACGGCGATGGGCAGATGGGAAAGGGCAGCTTCGCCCAGTGTCCCGTCGAGCCGCAGAAGCAGGGTTACTCGTCCGCCCCGGTCCAGCATCGGCTCCAACAGGGCCAGGAGCAGGGCTAGCCAGCCCGGATTGTCGGTCAGATCGGCCAGGAGAAGTAGATTGCGTCCGCTGTCGGGCAGGGCAAAGCCGTTGCCAAAAGGGCCGAGCAGATCGACCGCCGTTCCCTCTGCTTGTCGCCGCAGCCAGCCATGGCCGGGGTCCTCGTCCGGCGGCAGATGGAGCAGCCACTCGTCCCCGGGCAGTTGCACCGCCGCCTGCTGTTGCAGCGCCGCCCGCTGTTGCAGCGTCGCCCGCTGTTGCAGCGTCGCCCGCTGTTGCACTGCGTAGAGCGGTCGGCGCAGATAGAGGCTCCACTCGGTGCGCTCCCCGTCCACTTCTTCGCCACTGCGGGCCTGGAAATAGCGCCCGGCTATCGATCCTTCCAGCGA
>CAMDQF010000338.1 GCA_945905745.1 Litorilinea aerophila | reverse complement strand
GGCCCTTGACAAAGCGGCAAGCCAGCGCTCTACTCTTGCCTGCGATGGCGACGGACGACGGGAGCAGGGTTTCATCACCCCTCGACATACACACCAGGCTCTCTCTTATTTCGAGCCTCTCGTGGTCTTGACAACGGGGTCAACTATATTCTGCGTGAATCTGCGTCCCGCTTTTCATTGCTGATTGTGCCCCCTAGGGCATGAACACTGATAAGAATCTGCGCAATTTTGTAATGGTCAACGACATCATAAAAAGAGATTTGGACGCGGATACACGCTGATCCAGAGGAAAAAATCTGCGTTCATCTGCGTCCAAAATTTCACCATCTCGTTGACCACTACAGAATCTGCGCAATTTGTTGTTTCTGCGCCGCTGGCGACCTCGGCGTCCCTATTTCCGTTGCTGCTTGTGTCCGGTTGGGCATGAACACTTGCCTGAGATAAGCAACGATTTGCCTACGCTTGTTCCACATTCTATCAACAATGAGCGCTCTGCTCTTTCCTGGCTGAATTGCAACACATTTGTGCATATACTTTTTGGCTGCCAAGCCAAAGATCGGTTGTACACAGATAATTCTCTTATGCTATAATCCATTTCTATGGCACAAGGTATGCAGCCGGACCCGAACGAAAGAATGACAGAAAAACAAAGTGCAGTCAGCCCGAAAAAGCGGCTGCTGGCTATGCTTTTGGCATCTTTCTACTCGGTCGTTGTTCTAACCCTGGCGCTGGTAGTCGGCAACCTACTCTACGAGTGGACCCGCAGCAGCTTTGCCGTCGTGCCTGTGGTGCAGGCCAACCCCAACAGCCCGTCCACGACCACTGATGCGCTCCTTTCCCCAACGGGTGGAGAAGTATCCAGCGCGTCTGGAAATGGGGATCAAACCACCTCTCAAGCGGCGGTTCCCATGCCGGAGCACCAACTCTCCATTCTGCTGCTGGGCACCGATGAGCGGGCTGACGACAACGAGCCGCCCCGCACAGACACGATGCTGCTCTTGAACCTGGACCTGGAACACCGCACAGCCGGGATGATCTCCCTGCCCAGAGACCTGTGGGTCCCCATTCCCGGCTATGACATCACCACAAAGATCAATACAGCCTATGTGATTGGTGAAAAACGGGGCTATCCCGGCGGTGGGACCCAACTGGCCAAGGATACGGTCAGCAGCTTTGTGGGCCGCCCGGTGGAGCATTACGTGCGGGTGAACTTCAATGGCTTTGTGCGTTTCGTCGATCTGATCGGCGGCATTGACGTTTTTGTTCCCGAAACGATTCACGACGAGCAATATCCCACAGCCAACTACGGTATCGAGACATTCCACCTGGCCGCAGGCCAGCAGCATCTGGACGGCGAAACCGCCCTGAAATATGTGCGCACCCGCAATATGGACAGTGACTATAGCCGGGCAGGCCGCCAGCAGCAGGTGATTCAGGCTGTCATCGACAAAGTGACCCAGGCGGACATGATTCCCACCCTGATTGCGAAACTGCCCCAGCTCAGCGCTACCATGCGCGACAGTGTAAGCACAGATATGTCTCTGGCTGCCGCGGTGGAGATCGCCCAATATGTGCGCCAGAACTCCTTCCGGGAGGTACGCCGCTTGGTATTGGATGACCGCTACGGAAAAGAGGGCTACAGCGACGATGGAGCGTGGATACTCTTGCCCGACCGTGCGCTGATTCGACCCGCGCTGGCTACTTTCTTCGAAGCACCTCCCGCGGACGCGGACGAACGGGTGACGGTTGCTACCGGGGATGAACTGATCTCCACTATCGCCTCCCAAGCGGCTGAACTGGACCCGGCTGAGCCACGGCTGGTATCGGAGCCAGCCGCGACCCGCGTCGAAGTGTTGAATGGCACTGGCTATCCTGGCGTAGCGGCCCGCATCCGGGACCTGCTGCAAGAGCGGGGCTGGCAGGTAGTCTCCATTGGCGACGCCGACCGCAGCGATTATCGGCGCACGCTGATTGTCAATTACAACACGGACCCGCTGTTGGTCAGCCGGATGGGAAGCGAACTGGAACTCCAGAACAATCTGCCTACCCTCAACGGACTGATTCTAAGCAACACAGTCGATCTGCGCATCATTGCCGGCCAGGATTTCCTCAAAAACGTCCTTGAGACCACCCCATAGTAGACTGGCAAGCAGCACCCAATCGGATGATTTAATCGTGAGGTGATCCCTCGTACCCTGCCATTGGTTCAGAATAAGCAGCCGTTCCTGCTCACAGGGCGGCTGCTTCTGTTTAAGCAATTCCAAATTTGACAGAAATAGAACGCGGATGACGCTGATTGGACAGATCAAAGCGGATAAAAGCAATAATCTGCGCCATAAAATCCGCAAAAATCCGCTCCATCCGCGTGATCCGCGTTCTATACTTGGAACTGCTGCTTCTGTTTAAGGCGGTTTGTCAACCCGCTCGCTTTCGTGTAGAGTAGGGGGGAGATTCCTCATTCCCCATTTTCAGGAGATTTTGCATGGACCAACCCTCTATTGAGCGTGAAGTCGAAGATCGCAACGGTGACGGCAGCAGCCTGGTGACATCCAGAGGGGACCCAACTGCACCCATCCTCCCGGCGGTGATAGACGAACAGACAGCCCCGCTCAACCAGATCGACGGCGCGCAGATGAAAGAACTCTTTCGCTCCGCAGCACACTGGCTGGAACGCCATGCGAACACCATCAACGCGCTCAATGTCTTCCCTGTGCCAGACGGGGACACGGGCACCAATATGCTATTGACTATGCGTAGCGCCATGAAAGAGATTAAGGATTTCACCACCCACAGCGCAGCAGAAATGGCAGATCGCTTCGCCAGGGGCGCGCTGATGGGCGCGCGGGGCAATTCCGGTGTCATTCTCTCGCAGATTCTGCGCGGCTTTGCCAAAGCGGGCCAAGACAAGGGTGTTTATACTACGGCCGATGTGGCCCATGCTCTGCGCCAGGCCAGCGAAAGCGCCTATCGGGCAGTGATGAAGCCGGTGGAAGGGACGATTCTGACGGTTGCCAGGGCCATGGCCGAGGGCGCAGAAGAGGCGGCCCGCGAAACGAAAGACATCCGCGAACAATTCCACCGGGCCACCCAGGCGGCGCGCACGGCTTTGCAGCGCACGCCGGAGATGCTGCCCATTCTAAAAGAGGCCGGTGTGGTAGACAGCGGCGGCCAGGGATTGGTCACAATCTTGGAAGGGATGATGCGCCAGTTGCGGGGCGAGAGTGCCGAGGACGAGGGCGCAACCGAAACGGTTCCAGCCGCGGCCGGTTTTGGCCCGGAAATGCAGGTCCATCTGGACGCGCCACCCCCCACCCTGGACGGCGAGCGCTACGGCTACGACATCCAATACCTGATCCGGGGCGAAGATCTGGATGTCCCCGCCATCCGGCTCTATATCGGCGGCCTGGGCGACTGCCCTCTGGTGGTGGGCGACGAAACACTGGTCAAGATTCACGTCCACGCCCTCACCCCCGGCCCGGCCCTGGACTACGGCGCGGGGCTGGGGATGCTGGACGATGTGGTAGTGGAGAATTTGGACCTGCAATTTGCCGATTTTTTTGCAAAACAGGCCGAGGCGGAGAAGATCACCCCTGCCAGCCAGCAGGGTATCACCACCGAAAGCGTAACCGGAGTGGGTCTTATTGCAGTGGCTGCGGGGGATGGATTGGCCCAGGCATTTCGGGATTTAGGGGTCAGTGCGATTGTCACCGGCGGCCAAACGATGAACCCCAGCACCGAAGATTTCCTGCAAGCGATTGCTTCGGTCCAGGCCCAGGGGGTTATATTGCTACCTAACAACAAGAACATCCTGATGGCGGCGCAACAGGCGGCAACGCTGGCCGACAGAGCGGTCTACGTCGTCCCCAGCCGTTCGGCTCCCCAGGGGCTGGCCGCGTTGATGGCGTTTGACTACAGCAAAGATGCCGCGGCCAACGCAGAGGTGATGGCGGGAGCCATCCATCAGGTGGTGACGCTGGAACTGACTGTGGCTGTGCGCACCACAAACATCAATGGGATTGCTATTCAGGAAGGAGATGTCATCGGCCTGTTGGACGGTCAGTTGGCCGCGGCTGGTCAGGATGAATTGGGCGTAGCCCAGCATATTCTTGGCCAGGTTGATTTGTCCAAATACGACTTCGCCGCCATCTATTATGGAGAAGGGCAGAATGAAGATAGCGCCGAGGCGCTGCGCGCTGGGCTAGAAGCAGGCTTCTCGGAGATGGAATTTGAATGCCACTCCGGGGGACAGCCCAACTACAGCTTTATATTCTCAATCGAATAGCCAAGAAAGAAATGACAATGAATCAAATTGCCATCATCACAGACAGCACTGCTACCCTGCCCGCCCGATTGATCGAACGTTATCAACTGATTGTTGTCCCCTGCCAGGTGCGAATCGGGGAGAGCGTCTATCGGGAAGGGGTAGACCTGACCGGGGAGGAACTCTTCCACCGGATGTTCACCAGCAACAGTATGCCAGCCACATCCCTGCCATCGGGTGAGGATTACGCCGCGGCCTTTGCGGAAGTCCAGCGCCGGGGTATCACCCAAGTCTTGGGTCTGTTTGTGGGCAGTGGGCTGAGTGGCACATTCAACGGCGCACGGCTGGCTGCCCAGGAGTACGAACTGGAAGTGGAACTGGTGGACAGCGGCACCACATCCCTGGCCCTGGGGCTGTTGGTGTTGGAAGCCGCCCGCCTGGTTGAAGCTGGCGGTACACTGGCCGAGATTGCCGAATCCCTGCGCGACGAGACCGCACATCTGGAAGCCTATGCCCTGCTCGACACGTTGGAATTTGTACGCCGAGGCGGGCGGATTGGCCGGGTGGGGGAGCTGATCGCCAACCTTCTCAACATCAAACCCATTTTGCGGGTTGCCCACAACACAGCGGATGTAGCCGCCCGCACCCGCAGCCACCGCAAGGGCCTGGCCTGGCTGAAGGATACCCTGGCCGATGCGGCCCCTGTGCGCGGGCTGGGGCTGATCTATACCAGCGGCGAGGCACAGCAGATTGCAGAGTCACTGATTGACGAATTGCGCCCGTTTGTGGCGGAGGGCGGCGATGTATTGCTGGAACCCGCCGGCGCGGCTATCGCCGTCCACACTGGTCCAAACGGGATTGGGTTGATGTATATGAAGTGACCACAGTCGGCTGACGGCGGACCGCAGATATCCTGGCGCTCCGCCGTCGGTCATCAGCTGCCCCTTTCCCCCACACGCGAGAGACCCATGCCTTCTGTCCGCTTCGGCTCCACTACCTTCGACGCCGGTCTGATTATCTTTGACAAAGATGGAACCCTCACCCTCTTCGATCCAATCTGGCAAAGCATCTATCGTTCGGCTGTCCATGCCGTGGCAGAGCAGGTGGAAAATCCGGCGCTTGTAACCGCCGAACTCCACGCCGCCCTGGGCTACGATCCAGCGCACAGCCGATTTTCCACCCATGGCCCCTTTGCCACCGCGGCCAACGCTACCGTCGGCACAGTTGTCGCCACCGTCCTGTACCGCCACGCCCAGCCTCCGATCAACTGGGACGCAGCCGAAGCGTTGGCAAAGCGCACCTTTCTGGCCGCAATGGATGCGCCTATCGACCCGGCTTTGCTCACAGCGCCGACCGACCTGCCCGCGCTCTTTGGCTCGTTGACAGAGGCGAACCTAGCCTTCGCCGTCATCACCAGCGACGAGCGCGCCCAGACCCTTTTTACACTGAACGTTCTGGGGGTGGGGGAGGCGGTGGAGTTTATGATCGCCAGCGACGACGCTTATCCAAGGAAACCCGCGCCCGAGGCCATTTGGGCGGCCTGTACCCATTTTGGCGTCCCAGTAGAGCGGGCGGTAATGGTGGGGGATTCGCTGACAGATATGCGGATGGGGCGGGCTGCGGGGGTAGGGCTGTGTGTGGGGGTTCTCACCGGGCCAGCCAGCCGCGAGGAGTTGGAGATTCTGGCCGATACAATATTGGAATCGATTGCTGAAATCCAGCCGCTACGCCCCCCCATTCACAATTCATAATTCACTATTCGGTAGGACTGCACAATAGCGTGGAGTCATGAGCACCACTTTTCGATGAGTCTGAGGGTCTCTTGGGAAGGACGTCCTCGTCGTTTGGGAGGGGTCC
>CAMDQF010000337.1 GCA_945905745.1 Litorilinea aerophila | reverse complement strand
CAACCCAGACCAGCGACTCATAGACTGCCATACAAAATATAAGGTCAGCATATGCCACGAAAAACCCGGGATCAAGCGAGATGAGAACATCGGAAGGAGCGAGACGCAACAAGCCACCGCGCCGGGGTACTGATGGAACTTGGGCTTCGGCCTGGGACGCTGACGACGACTGTGAAGATGGCGCTGGCGCGGCACAGGCCGCCAGCAGCCAGACGGAACTGGCTCCACCCATTAGCTGGAGAAAATGACGCCGGTTCAGGAAACGCTGAGAGATGCTAGAGTGAGACATCGAAATCCTTTCCCAATTAGTGCGACAAAGGAGGTAGCTCTGTCTTTAGAAGATTCAGTGCTTGCGATGGCAAACCTGGCTGATGGCTTGCATTCTTGCGCAAGAGAGGTCGCATGGCGTTGCCAATACCTGTGATTAACCCGACGTTGTAAATCATGATCGCAGTGACCAACCCCCAATGCAGGAAGAAGACGCCGCCGATACAGATGATGCCTGGCACCAGGCTGCTAATCAAGTTGACCCTCATGTTGGCATCAAAGTCATCAACAATATCGAGCAGATGGGTCAATTGACGGAAATCCCCATCCATCAGAATCACTTGCGCCGTATCCGTGGCAACGGTACTCGCCCCGCGCAGGGAAATGGAAACGTCGGCCTGTTGCAGCGCGATGGCGTCGTTAATACCATCACCCACAAAACAGACGGTTCGTCCCTCTGCTTGGAGCTGCTCGACAAGCTGGGCCTTGTGGTCGGGCAAGGTATTGGCGAAGTAGTGGTCGATACCCAAACTGTCGGCCAGGCTACGGGTCGGTTCCTCCTGATCGCCGGAGATAATGTACAACTCCAACTTGCGTGCACGCAACGCGTTTATCACCTTCAACGCTTCTGGCCGTGGAGCTGGCTTCAATTCCACTGCACCGACTAGCTGATCGTCAAAGGCAACCAGTACCAGTGAATGGCCCATCGACTGGGCTTCGCTTTCGATTCGGGGCAGATCCGCAGGCAAAGCGATCTGTTCCTGGGTGAAGAAGCGGCTGCTGCCAACCCGGACCTCCCGATCTGCCAGATGTACCTTAATGCCAAGGCCCAGGTCGTATCTACCATCTTCAATCGGCAGGATAGGCAAATTACGTGATTGGGCTGCCTGGACAATAGCCCGGGCGATAGGATGGCTTTGCCGCGCCTCTGCCGAGGCAGCGTAGGTCAAAATTTCGTCCTCGCTGGCTCCGTTAAAACAATGGATACAGCCAAGTTGAGGTTGGTCCAGGGTCAGGGTGCCTGTCTTGTCGAAAACAATCGTATCAATCTTCTTCAACATATCCAAGGATCGCGCGTCCTTAATCAGAATGCCGTTATGCGAAGTAATGTCCAGAAAATTCAACATACTCATCGGCGCAGTGATACGCATATTGTAGCCCACGTAGGACATCATAACAGCCAGTGCGGCCTCTACACCCAACAGCGGCCAGGCCAGGGCACTCAACAGCAGCGTGAGGGGCACAACCCGGTCGGCCACTGCCTCACCACGAGAGACGATCGCTACCTGAAAGTCGGCAGTGTTGGCCAGGATATCACCAATTTTGGCAGCAACTGTATCTTTGCCAGTCTTCTGTACTTCGATGCAGAGACGGCCAGAGAGCAAAATCGTGGCGGCCAATACTTCATCGCCCGGTTTCTTCTCATTTGGCTGAGACTCGCCCGTCAACATCCTCTGATCGACCAACCCCATTCCGTCCTGGATCACCCCATCCACGGGGATCATCTGGCCCGCCTGGATTACGACAACATCTCCTCTTTGCACCTGTCCAAAAGGAACCTCGGCTTCCACACCATCCACAATGACCCAGACGCTCTCAGTTTGTTGGCCAAAGACGTTGGTGACACTGCGGCGTGCCCGGATTTCGCTACGAATCAGAAGAACACGACTGGCAAAAAAGAGCACGGCCCCTAAAGCGCTGGCAAAGATGAATCCTGCCAGAATTGCGCCAGGCAAAACAATCGCGTCAATCAGATAAGATTTGAACGTGCGCTCCTGAACCAGCTTCTCAATACCATCTTTTACAACAGGAACAAGCAGGTACAGGAGTCCGAGGGCGCTCAACAATGCCAGCGGTGGGTACACAACGCGCCCTACAATGGTCAGGCCCAGACAGCCTACAGAAATGGCAAAGGCGATGTCATCTTGGTGTAGGGTCTCGTTGGCATCCGGATTGCTCGCCCCCATCTCCTGGAGTTGCTGGTTGCGCTCCCTTCCCCAAATGCGGTCCACAGAGGCGTTGGTGAAGTGTTGCATCTTCCAGGCCATCTGCCTCCAAACCGTCGCTGCCTGCCCGGTGAGGCTGGTGGCTTCATTGCCATTCAATACGTGTTGCATTCTCCGCTTTTCTTGCTTTTGCTTCCGCATAGCCTGTGTCCCGCCATAAAGCACCCCAGCGGCTACTGCGATTTCCAAAATTGGCATACGCTTTTCTACCAAACCTTTCTTGCTGTCTTATCTACGGATGGGCCACCACCAGCAGCGTGGGCGCGCGTCGCCAAACACACTGGAGGGCCTGCTCCAAACTGTCCGGGTCCAGAGCGGCGAAGCTCTCGTCCAGCACCAACAATTCAGCCCCTTGCAGCAGGGCACGCGCCATATACAGACGGCTACGCTCCCCGTGCGAAAGCTGCCAGCCGCTCTCGCCCACCTCCTGCATCAGACCGCCGGGCATGCGCTCCAACAGATCGCCCAGCCCCAATTCGATACAGACCTCCTCGGCCGCCTGCGCATCCTCGGCCAGGGGAGGCCAGGGGCGCAAGCTGTTTCGGGGTGATGCGCTCGAAAGCCGCGCCTAAATCGGACTGCACCGGGATAGCAGCCGAATGCGCGTTCCCGTTCAGCCAGCTCGGATTCCTGTGGATTGAGCCTTTGGTAGAATACATACAAACCCTTCGATCATATCTTCGGGCGGGAAGGCGATAAGAAAATCCCACCTATGCAGAGTAGGCCGGCGCGATAGTTGCCAGCAGGTTACTCTTCCTATTGAAAAAAGATGGAACTATGTATCGAGCAGTAACCGGATGGCGTAAGTGTAGCCCGACAAAAGTATAGCACACAAAGGTTGGGATGAATGTGGATTGAACGTGGCGCAACACTGGGCAACGGGTCAGCCACCCCACCGGAACCCTCCCCAGATTGGGGAGGGGATTGTGACGACTCCTCCCCCAATCGGGGGGAGGGTGGGTGGGGGTGAGCAGGTCCTGTCAGGGACGGAAAGGCAGGGTCTCCAGCGCGCCCTGTATAGAAATTTCACCGGCCAGCAACATTTTCTGGGCCTGGGCCACAGTGCGGGTCAGATCACCGAGCGCATGGGGATTGGGGGCGAGGACGCTATCGACGAGCATCTTCTGTAAAAAGCGTATGTAGAGATCCGTTGTATCCCAATAGGCCAGCGCATCCGGCTGGGTGGGCAACTGGCGAGCCGACCAGCTCCATTCGCCGTGAAGTTGGGGTTCAAACAGCGCCTGTAACAGGCGCAGAGCCTGCTCTCTGCGTTCGGGTGCTTGGGTGATGATGGCGAAACTCCACGCAGTTATGACGGAACGAGGCTGACCATCCAGGCTGGGGAGCGGGGCAAAACCGATTTCACCCACTTCTCCCTGCTGGTTGTAGTAGAGACTGGCGGGAACGACCGCCATCTCGGCATCCCCGTTCGCAAAAAAAGTCCACACGGCCTGGGCGCTGGAGAGAGTCAGGGTCGTGTCGGGAATCAGACCCTTCTCCCGGCCGGTGCGCAGAAAGTCAAATACAGCCACCATTGCCTGGGGGCTGGTCAAGTGAAGCTGATCATCCACCGCGCCCCCATTCATCAGATAGAGAGTCCAAGCAAAGCTGAGGGAATACTCATCGACGGCTCCCCCCGCAAATAACAGGCGCTGATCCTGTTCCAGAAGGTCAGCCAATCGGGTTGGGGGGAGCGACAGGTGTTGTTTCTGATAGATCAGGTGCTCAAGATTTGCCACAAATGGCAGGCCGTAGAGCAAATCGTCTACTTTGGCGCTGGCCAGAAGCGCAGGCGGTATGCCAGCAAAAGGGCCGCTCTCCTCATCAGAGAGGGGAGGCACAATGCCCGCGCTGACCAGCCGAGGGAGATCGTAGCTGTTGATCAGCACAATATCGGGTAGCAGGGCCGGTGCAGCCGGCTGGGCGGTCAACAGATAGGCGAGCAACCCGGCCGTGCCCCGCTCGGCTTTGGGAACGAGTGCGACTGACAATCCCGATCCGGTTGGCGCAAATTCAGCCAGAGCCGCGGCCAGCACCGCGTCGGCCCGGTTTGCTGTGTTGATTGAGAAGAACGGAGGAACCCACAAAGTCAACGGTGCGTCGCCTCCGGTTGCCGGTTGGGCGTCGGTCCCCAGGCCAGCAACCGGTTGACCGCTGACAGGCGGCAGACTTGCCGAAGGTTGCTCCGGTTGATTGGTCGGCGCTGGCCTGTTTTGGCAGCCGCTGATCCACAGTAGGATGAGAACAATCAACAGACCAAACCCTATCTTCTCTGTTTGTCGGTATGGGTGAAAAGACATGCGGGGTGTCCTGTCAAACAATTGGGGTCGGAGGCGGCAGGAAAATAAGCCAGCCCCGGTCTCTGTTGCGCCGTTGATTATAGCACACTTCGACCTGCTTCGGTTCAGATTTGGATGGCCGAAGGAGTAGATGTCCTTTCGGGCTGGGTGACTGGGTTGGCGACAGCTCATCCTCTGTGTTATAATTTTTCTCTACCCATACCTTTTCGAGGGATGACCCTATGCAGGGCACACAGGCAGGGGCGTGGCCAGTAGTCGGCCATCAATGGGCTGTCGATCTGCTTCGTCCGCTTGCGCAGAGCGGTGGCAGCGGCCCGCGCCACGCCTACCTGATTCTGGGAGCGCCTCAAAGTGGGAAATCAACCCTTGCCCGTGCCTTTGGCACAGCCCTGCTTTGCACCGACCCGGAGCGGCGGCCCTGTGGCCGCTGTCGCTCCTGCCAGTTGATGGCAAAGACGGGCCATCCCGACTTCTGGCTGATTCAGCCTACGGATAAAGACGGGGTAGTTGACCGGGCGAATGGGCTGCTGCGGGGCGAAGCGGCTTCGTCGATTGTGCGGGATGCTATGTTGCGGCCTGTGGAGGGGAAATACAAATATGTCCTGATTCAGGATGCGCAGCGGGCCAACGATACCTTTGCCAATAAGCTGCTGAAAACTCTGGAAGAAGCGCCCGCCCACGTCGTTCTCTGTTTGACGGCCAGCGACCGGGCCGAGCTGTTGCCCACGATTGTCAGCCGCTGTCAGGTGTTGGAACTGCGCCCCCTTCCAATCGAATTGATCGCCGAGGCCCTGGAAAGCCCGGGTGCAGCCAGCCACGCGCAAGCCGATCTGCTGGCCCGGCTCTCCAATGGGCGCTTTGGCTGGGCCATGGCCCAACTGCAAAGCAAGGGGGGGCAGCAGCAGCGGCAGGAAGATTTGCACTCCCTCTGGCAGTTGGCCCGTGCCAGCCGGGTGGAGCGACTGGCCTTTTCCCAATCCCTTTCTGGCAATCGGGAGAACGAGCGGCTCTTTGGCCTGCTGGCACTGTGGACCGGCTGGTGGCGGGACGTATTGCTGGCTCAGGCGGGCTGTTTGGACGCCTGTAATAATATCGATCACCAGGCCGAGATTGAACGGGATGCCCAGAGTTTCCTTCCCGCAGATGTCCACTCATTTCTGTATACATTGAGGCGAATCGAAGGCTATTTGCACCACACAGTCAACACGACCCTGGCCCTCGATGTGTTACTCTTACAACTTCCACGACCGCTGACAAGCCGCTGATTGTTACAGATGGCTCACGCCAGTCGTTACCCAGGAGCATTCCATGCAAACCGTTATCGGGGCTGCTTTTAAGCCAGTTACAAAGGTTTATTATTTCGATCCTGTCTCCCTGCTCAATCTGATGCCCAATGATTATGTGATTGTGGACACGGCCAAAGGGCAGGAACTGGTGCAGATTGTCCAGTCACCCCACAATGTGTCGGACGAAGATATTATCGGCGAGATGAAGCAGGTGGTTCGCCAGGCCACGCCCTGGGATATGCTGGAGCAGGACAAGTGGCGGCAGAAGGAGCAGGAAGCCCTGGCTGTCTG
>CAMDQF010000336.1 GCA_945905745.1 Litorilinea aerophila | reverse complement strand
CGGGAAGTTATTTCTTGACGAGCCCTTAATCCAGGCTGGCCCGTGGATCGAGGGCATCCCGCAGACCGTCGCCCGCGAAATTGACAGCCAGGACGGTCAGGGAAATCGCAATCGCCGGTGGTAACCAGCGCCAGGGCATGTTCTGCAGGATCGGCAGGGCCATGGCTGTCTGCAGCATACTTCCCCAGCTAGACATAGGCTCTTGCACGCCCAGCCCCAGAAAGCTGAGGCCCGCCTCGGCCAGGATCGCTCCCGACAGACCAAGTGTTGATGCTACGGCTACCGGCGCGATGGTATTAGGAAAGATATGACTGAAGACGATCCGTAGGGAGGGGACGCCCACGGCACGGGCAGCCAGGACAAAATCCGTTTCGCGCAGTGATAGGAATTGTCCCCGCACCAACCGACAGACGCCGGTCCAGCCGAAGATGCCGATGATCACCATGATATTGAAAATGTTTGGCGGCAAGATCGCTGCTACAGTGATGATCAGCATAAATGAAGGGAAGCACATGACCACATCGGTAAAGCGCATGATCAACATATCCACACGCCCGCCGAAATAGCCGGAGATGCCACCGAGGATAACACCGATGGTCACATAGATCGCTACTGCCACTAGACCCACAGACAGCGAGACCCGCGCTCCGTAGACCAGACGTGCCCACGTGTCGCGGCCAATGGCATCCGTACCCAGGATATGAGCTGGTGACGGCGGGGTGTTGACAGAGCGTAAGTTTGCCAGATAAGGATCCTGGCCAGCGACGAGGGGAGCAAAGATCGCCATCATTACAAGCGCTAACAGGAGGCCCACACCAAGCACACCTAAACGATGCCGGCGAAAGCGACGGATGAAACGCCTCATGGCGCTGCGGGGGGAGGGCTCTGAAACAGAAAGGAGAGCTAAGTGCGAAGGCTCTTGCTCCCCCTCTCCGCTTTTTCTTGTCGTAGGGGCAGATGTTCGATCGCGTTGCCGGTTCACTGGTTCCGTTGCCATACATGGCGCCTTGTGTATTCCTTACTCATAGCGGATGCGGGGATCTGCCACAGAGTAGACGATATCGGTAACCAGGTTGGATAAGAGTACCATACTGGAAGCGATCAGGTTCACAGCCATAATGACAGGGTAATTGCGCTCAGTGATGGCAAGTAAGCTAAACCGGCCCAGGCCTGGCCAAACAAAGATGGTTTCGATGATAAAAGCACCACCAATCAGGCCGGGCAGTTGGAGTCCCATAATTGTGATCAGGGGTAACAGTGCATTTTGAAAGGCATGGCGTAGCAGTATCACCCGCTTAGTCAACCCCTTAGCCCGCGCGGTGGTGATGTAGTCAGAACGAAGCACTTCGAGCAGACTGGAGCGTGTATAACGCATATAGCCAGCTACACCCTCCAGGCCCAGGATCGTGGCCGGCAGAAAAAGATAATGAAGGCGTGTCAGTAAGCCGAACTCTTCTCCCACAGGCCCTTCACCCCCTGTCGGAAAAAGACGGAACACGAAAGAGAAGAGGAACAAAGCAGCCAGAGCGAAGACAAAGTTCGGCGTAGAAATCCAAAAAAACCCAAGGAATGTCAGGAGATGATCCAGAATGGAGTATTGTTTGATTGCCGAGATCAGCCCAAGGGCTGTGCCCGCGATGACGGAAAAAAGCATAGCGCTGATGGTCAGCTCAAGCGTGGCGGGCAGCCGCTTCAACATCTCGTTAAGCACCGGCTCCCCACTGCTAAAGGAGTAGCCCAAGTTCCCGCGCAGCAACTCCCGCATCCAAATCACATACCGCTCCGGGACCGACTTATTGAGCCCATAGTGTTCGCGCAATCGGGCCAGATACTCAGGACTCACCAACTGCCGTTGCTCCCGTGGGATCAGACTGTCCACGTAGTCCCCGGGCATCAAGCTCGCCATGACAAAGGTCATGAGGGTGATACCCCACAAGATGGGAACAGAGATCAGGAGTCGACGCACAATGTATCTGGCCATACAACCCTCGTGCTAGCCGGATGTTTGGGCATAAAGAAAGTTACCCAGCCCCCGGTCTCTGTGCGAGACCGGGGGCCCGGCGCAGGGAGAAAGGTGATACGTAAAAACGACTTATGCTACATCACACTTCAGTTGGCCCGGATGAACCAATCCTGCGCATGGAAGTTATTGTACTCCCAGCTAAGGATCCAGGCTTGAGCGCTCTGATCAAACCCACCGACGCGCCGATTGATGGCGACAGCCGCCGTCAACTGGTAGAGTGTAATCTGCGGCAAGTTTTGGGAATCGAGCAACTGCAGCTCGTCGTAAATCTTACGCCGCTCGGCTTCGTTGGCCACAGACCGACCTGCCTTGAAGAGATCGGCCATCTGGTGGCAAAGTTCGGGCATGGCACCCTGGAACACACCGCCGGTCTGGTCGTCACATCTATAGAGGAACTCGTAAGCGGCGGGGTCCGCAGGGTAGCCAACACCTTGATAGATCAAATCATGCTCAAGGTTCGCTATTTTCTCCTCCAAAGCCGTCCCAGTGGCGTAGAGTAGCCGGGCATTGATGCCGACAGCCGTGAAATACTGCTGCATGGCAGACATGAACTCGCGGGCTTGCGCACCAGGATAGTAGTAGATGAGCTCAATCTCCTGGTTGGGGTCCCACGTTCCATCCGCGGCCGCCGCGGCGAGCAACTCCTTGGCCTTCGCTGGGTCATAGGGATATGTGACCACATTGGGGTTAGTCCACTTGTCGTTCTCCACAAAAGTCCAGCGGGGCTCGGCTAGTCCCATCAGCGGCCCATCGATGAGCTCCTGTCGGTTGATGGCATGGGAAATGGCCTGGCGCACCCGTACATCTTGCAGGTAGGGTTTATGCAGGTTGATTGCCAGCTGGCGATGGTAAGGGCGCCGGAAGATCACGACATCCAGGTGGCTTACCTCCTGCGCCAGCTGATAGAAAACGCCACTTACCCCTGAATTATCGCCATTGCCAGTGTGGACGTCGAGTTCGCCTTTCTGATTGGCCAAGTATGCCGTGTCCGCGTCGCCAAAGTTCTGGAACAGAAGTCCGTCCAGGATCGGCTTGCCACCCCAAAACTGGTCGAAGCGCTCGAGGCGCACAAACTTTTCATCCTCGCCATCGACCCATTTAAAGGGCCCAGTGCCTACCTGAATATCCTTCTGGAAATAGACCGGTGACTTTGCCTCTTTCAAGTCTTCCGGGTTGATCTTCGCGTAGACGTGCTCCGGAATAATATTGCGCCGCGCGATACTCGTTAACAGCCAGCCCACATTGGGTTCCGCCAGAGTTAGACGGATGGTGTAGTCGTCCACGATCTCGATGCCCTCGATATCCGTGGCCTGGCCTTCCGTATAGGCAACAGCGCCCTGGATGGCCCCCAAATGATTCGGGGCGCACGAATCTCCGGCAAACAGCAGTGCCGCCTTGGAACATAAATAGGTAATGGTGAAGGCCACGTCTTTAGCGGTGAAGTCCTGCAGGTCGTGCCATTTTACTCCCTTACGGAGGTTGAAGGTAAACTGCGTCCCATCGCTGCTGGCCTCCCAGGTTTCGGCCAGGTTTGCATGCAAGGAGCCATCGGCATCGGCGTCGATCAATCGGCCAAAGATCATGCGGGGGACTCGGTTATTGGTAGGTGGCTGAACGCTCTCCCAGAACTGCCACTGGAAGGTGATCACACCGCCTTCCTGCTCGGTCGATGTGGGCTGAGCCACTTCTCCGCTCGGCACCGTCTGGGGCGCCGGTGGAACAGCACAGGCAGCAACAATCATAGCACTCAGAAAGAGCACAAGTAGGGTGACGAACGACTTTCTTTGCATGGTTTCCTCTCCTTGACTTTAGGTCACTATCTTTGCGCGTGATGGTGTGAACTTCATGATCATACTACAGGGAAAAGATTTTCCAAGCGTAGGGGCAGCCTGCCCGCTGCGGGTACCCACAAGGGGATACCCCTACGGAAAATATCTGTCTTAACATCTATACCAGCGACTCGGCAGCCCCATTCCACACTAAAGTCTTGGCGATCAGTTCGTCTACACGCCCTAAGACGCTAACTGGAACGCATAGAGCTTTACCGAACTTCCCACAAACCGCAGACGTACCGGTTTTCCACGGATGGCAGACAGATCGCGTTTGCCACCCCAGGTCGCAACAGAGCGGACATCATTGCCCACAAGGCGGTCCGCTTCCTGCTCCGTGAAACCTTGCAAGGGCTGCATCGTCTCATCCAAGATTTCGACCTTGAGCCACCCACGTGAACTCCCATCCAGGTTCACCTCCAAGTGATCGCCTTCAAGAACAAAGGGGCGCGTGGTCAGCCAGCCACCCTGTCCACCGGCGTCTTGCGAGACAAAGCCGTCGAGACGGACCCGTACACGACCGATAGCCGGTCGGTATTTCCCTTCTGTCACTTGGTCGTGGGGCTGGTCAAAGCCGCCGTAATACAGCCAGATTTCGTCGCCTATGGGAAGCATGCCAACCCCCATATAGATCATCATCGAGTCGAAATCACCGGCAGGGCCCAGCCGTACAAAGGGTTCCCGCCATCGCGTAAAGTGTACGCCATCGCTGCTAGTCGCGAGTTCCACATCCAATGTGTCGTTGGTATGGTGGTAGGCAGCGGTGAAGATTAGATACGCGTCAGCCGCAAAGGGATATTTGACGGCGGCTGTGTCATAGAGGCCGCCACCCCACATATCCGCATCCTCTGGGTGATTGAAGTCAGGCTCCAAGATCTTTTCCGGCAAGGGAAAGTTCTCAAAGTCCTGGCTTTCTGACCGGGCAATGGCGCGGTAATCAAAGGATCCCTTGAGCGCCCCCGCTTCCACTCGCAAGTACTCATTCCAGCGGACATAGGCCACATACTTCTGAATTCGGTCATCCCAAAAGGCTACGTTTACCGTATCCGTATACCAGGGCATAATGAGTTCTTCATAGGGCGTCCAGTGAATCCCGTCGGGTGAATATGCGCCGGCAATACCGGAGTAGTGCCAGGTGGCAGGTAGCACGGCATCGTAACGAAATCGCGCTCCGCCTCCGTATATTGACTCATACGCGTATAATCCCCCGCCATAGATGCACTTGAAGCGTCGTTCAGGTTTGTCAGCCGGATCTTTGAAAATGCTCCCGTGATGTTGGAAAACGCCCCCGTGAAAAGAGATAACGATGTTGTTGTCGCGACTACCGGCGTAGTCTATCAGACCGAGATTGGGCCGCTGCCAGTGAATACCGTCCGTAGAAACGGCATAACAGGACCGGGCAACGTCATCTTCCCCGTAGGCACAATACCACATCTTATACACCCCAGAGTCCAACATTACTGTGGGCGCGCAGCACCCGTGTCGTTCCCAGGGTTCCTCAGGTGTCAGGACGGGTGCCTCCGTGCGGAGGGCTGGATTCATGACCGTGGTGAACCCTTCCTTGGCTTCAACGCTCGCCTCATCGAATAACAGTCGCTTGTTTACTCCGGGGGTCATCGGCTTGGATTGACGCATTCTGTGTTTCCTCATTTCAACGGGTAGGAAATTCAAGACCGCCTTCACCTCCACATAATACAGTGTGACCCCCCCTCTTGTCAAGTACCAATTTTTCGCTGGGTGAGCGTTATAGTTTCCCGGGACCCACTAATTTCATCTCTGCCAACCGGGTCAGCATATCACGCGTGTTCAGGTGTGGCAACGACTTGTCGAGGAATCGCTGGAGCAGCGCTTCCGGTGTCAGGTCCGAGGTGTCGATCTCGAATTTCTGCTTGATCCAGGACTCCTGATATTTCTGGCGAAAGCGGTCAAGCAGCATCGGGATGTCGCCATCTGCGATTAACGTGTGGCTGTGAGGCGCGCTCCGCATTCTCGCCCGTATGACATCGGCACGGGCCGTGAGATGGACGAGGATTGTGTCACCGGGCATCTCCGGTTCGTACTCACGCACGCCGATTGTGGACACGCCGGGGTAATAGTAATGCGGCCCGTAGATCTCCTCTTCGATGTGAAAGCCGCCCAACAGAATGTGGTCGAAGAGATGCAGCAGCCGGAGATGATAGACAAGCTGAAAGCGCTGAAAACGTTCCGTGAGCAGGGGCGTAAGGTTGAGCATCATTGCCCTATCCACCGGCTCCAAATGCTGGCTGTCGGGAATCGTGAAGTGATCATCCAGATGGTGATAGATGCCCCGCTCGTC
>CAMDQF010000335.1 GCA_945905745.1 Litorilinea aerophila | reverse complement strand
GGCGGCGCTCCCAATACCAACCACAAAAGGACCGCCCAGTGTCTACCCTCGAAGAACTCACACCGAACGCAGCGGTACGCGGCATTCTTCCCGATTCACTGGTTACGGTTGTCAGCGTGCAGTGGTATGGCTCGGCTGCTGTGGAGCTGACCTACAAGACGGCTGCGGGCAGAGTCGCCAACCAGCTACTCTATCGGGATGACGAACGTACCCTGGAAGTTGTCGAGCAGGGCCGCCCCTGGAGTTTCGACGGCGACGGCGGGGCCTTCCGGCTGGTCTCAGAAGCCCACCGCATCCACCTGGCCCACCTCTTCGACCCGGTGCTGGCCGTGCATACCTCTGTGGTCGATCCCCTGCCCCACCAGATCACAGCCGTCTACGAGACGATGCTGCCCCGCCAGCCTTTGCGCTTTCTCCTGGCCGACGACCCCGGCGCGGGCAAGACAATTATGGCCGGGCTGCTGATCAAAGAGTTGATCGCCCGGGGCGACTTGCAGCGCTGTTTGATTGTCTGCCCCGGCAGCCTGGCCGAGCAGTGGCAGGACGAACTCTACCGCCGCTTTCATCTGCCCTTCGACATCCTCACCAACGACAAATTGGAGGCGGCGCGCACAGGCAATTGGTTTTTGGAGACCAATCTGGTGATTGCCCGCCTGGATAAACTGGCCCGCAACGAAGATGTACAGCAGAAGCTCCAGACGCCGGACGCCCGCTGGGATTTGATCGTCTGCGACGAAGCCCACAAATTCTCCGCCACCTTCTTTGGCGGCGAGATCAAATATACAAAGCGCTACCGGCTGGGACAACTGCTCTCCACCCTGACCCGCCACTTTCTGCTGATGACGGCCACGCCCCACAACGGCAAAGAGGAGGACTTCCAGCTTTTTATGGCTCTGCTCGACGGCGACCGCTTTGAAGGGCGCTTCCGGGATGGCGTCCACACCGCAGATGTGGGGGATATGATGCGGCGGATGGTGAAGGAGAAACTGGTCAAGTTCGACACTACGCCCCTCTTCCCCGAACGCATCGCCTATACGGTCGCCTACCAACTCTCGGATCAGGAGGCCCAACTCTACAAAGAGGTAACAGACTACGTGCGGGAGGAGTTCAACCGGGCCGAAGCCCTGCAGAACGACAAACGCGCGGGCACAGTCGGCTTTGCCCTGACAATCCTGCAACGACGGCTGGCCTCCTCCCCCGAAGCCATCTATCGCTCTCTGACCCGGCGGCGGGAACGGCTGGAAAGCCGCTTGGCTGAATTGGAACTGCTCCAACGGGGCAGCCCGGCTGGGTTTGCGCCAAACTGGCGGGAGCTGGACGAGGAAGACCTGGAGGATCTGGAAGAAGCGCCGGAGAGCGAAGTGGTCGCGGTGGAGGATGAGATTTTGGATCAGGCCACGGCCGCCCGCACCATCGCCGAATTGAAGACCGAAATAGAGACCCTCAAACGGCTGGAAGCGTTGGCCCTGGCTGTGCGGCGCAGCGGCGAGGATCGCAAGTGGCGGGAGCTGGCTGGCCTGCTCGGCGAGATATTCACCCCCGCGGCCATCGCCAACCGTCTGGCCGAGAGCGGAGTACCCTACACAGTCCCGGCCCTGCCCCGACCCAACCCGTCCGTCCACCAGAAGCTGGTGATCTTTTCCGAACACCGGGACACGCTCACCTATCTGGAAAGCCGCATCCGCACCCTGCTGGGCCGCCACGAGGCCGTCGTCACCATCCACGGCGGCATCAAACGGGAGGAACGGACGCGTATACAGGAGGCCTTCCGCCACGATCCCAAAGTCCAGGTACTCATCGCGACAGACGCGGCCGGCGAGGGGATCAATCTCCAACGCGCCCATCTGATGGTCAACTACGACCTGCCCTGGAACCCCAACCGGCTGGAACAGCGCTTTGGCCGCATCCACCGCATCGGCCAGAGCGAAGTCTGCCATCTCTGGAATCTGGTGGCCGACGAGACCCGGGAGGGCGATGTCTACCGCACGCTGCTGGAAAAGATCGAGCAGGCCCGCCAAAGCCTGGGCGGACAGGTCTTTGATGTGCTGGGCAAGCTGCAATTCGACGGCAAGCCCCTGCGCGATCTGCTGATCCGGGCCATCCGCTACGGCGAGCAACCAGATGTGCGCGCCCGTCTGTCCCAGGCCCTGACCGATGCTTTCGACCCGCAACAGATTCGGGATTTGCTGGAGGAACAGGCCCTGGCCGCAGATGTGATGGACATCAGCCGGGTGCAGCGCATCCGCGAGGAGATGGAGCGCGCCGAGTCCCGCCGTCTGCAACCCCACTACATCGAATCCTTCTTTGTGGAAGCCTTTGCCCGGCTGGGCGGCAACCTGCGCCAGCGGGAAGGCCGCCGCTACGAAGTAACCCACGTGCCCGCCGCCGTGCGCCAGCGGGATCGGATGATCGGTTTGGGCGAGCCGGTCTTGGCCCGCTACGAACGCATCACCTTTGATAAGAAAGAGATCGCGCCGCCGGGTCTGGTCTCCGCGGCTTTTGTCTGCCCCGGCCACGCACTGCTGGACGCCACCATCGACCTCACCCTGGAACGCCACCGGGAGCTGTTGCGCCGGGGCGCGCTGCTGGTGGACGAAAAGGACGAGGGCCTGCGCCCCCGCCTGCTCTTTTATCTGGAACACGCCATCCAGGACGGTAGTCTGACCCGCAACGGCGAACGGCGGGTCATCTCGCGGCGGATGCTCTATGTGGAGATCGACGGCGAGGGCCAGACCCGCCACCTCCACTACGCGCCCTATCTGGACTACCGCCCGCTGGCCGACGACGAGCCAGATGTGGCGACGATTCTGGCCTGGCCTGAATGTGGTTGGATTGGGCAGGGGCTGGAACAGCGTGCCCAGGGCTATGCGATTGCCCAGGTGGTTCCCGAACATCTGGTCGAGGTGCGGGAACCGAGGCTGGCGCTGATCGCCAAGACCGAAGCCGCGGTCAAAGATCGGTTGACCAAAGAGATCAGCTATTGGGATCACCGGGCGCAACAGCTAAAGTTGCAGGAGCAGACAGGCAAGCCCAATGCCCGGCTCAACTCTGGGGAAGCAGCCAAACGGGCCGATCTCTTGCAGGAGCGTCTGGCCCGGCGTATGACCGAATTGGCCCTGGAACGGCAGGTTTCCCCCCTGCCCCCGGTAGTGATGGGTGGCCTGCTGGTGATCCCCGTTGGTCTGCTGCGGCGCTGGGGCTATACGCAGCCCGCCCGCACAGCATCCGGCCCTGTGGATACCCACGCCGCCGGGGCCCGGGCCAGGGCGATTGTGATGGAGGTGGAGCGCGGGCTGGGCTTCGAGCCGGTGGATCGGGAATTCGACAAACTGGGCTACGACATCGAAAGCCACATCCCCGGCACGGGCCGTCTGCGCTTTCTCGAAGTCAAAGGCCGTGTCGCCGGCGCAGAGACGATTACCGTCACCAAAAACGAGATTCTCTACTCCCTGAACAGACCGGACGACTTCATCCTGGCTATGGTAGAATTCATAGACGACCGTACCCACCGGGTCCACTACCTGCGCCGCCCCTTCCAGCGGGAGCCGGATTTTGGCGCGGCCAGTGTGAATTACACCTTCGCCGAACTGCTGGCGCGTTCTGAGGAGCCGCGATGAATCCTGGGATCGCCGACATCCCTGTCGGCTTTCGCAATTCTTCACCCAAACCAAACAGACCAAAAACAGAGATGGACGCTCTAATGATACAGCCCTATACGGCCCCAGAACTCGAACAAATGATAGCGGATCTCGAATCTGATCTGGCCGAGCGCAAGGAGAGTTTTCGCGGCGGCGCGCCCGAAAGTGTGCGCGAGGCGGTCTGCGCCTTTGCCAATGACCTCCCCAATCACAGGCGACCGGGCGTTGTCTGTGTCGGGGTAAACGACAAAGGCAGCCCCACAGGGTTGGCGGTCACCGACGAACTTCTGCGCTCTCTGGCGGATATCAAAACGGATGGGAATATCACACCGCCGCCAACTTTGACTGTTGGCAAAGAGCAACTGTCGGGCCGCGATGTGGCTGTCATCACCGTCTGGCCGGCCGACTCGCCGCCGGTGCGCTACAAAGGGCGTATCTTCATCCGCATCGGGCCGCGCCGCGGGCTGGCATCGGCCCAGGACGAACGCATTCTCAATGAAAAACGCCGTTTTCAGGATCGGCCCTTCGACGTACACCCGATCAGCCACGCCCAGTTGCAAGACCTGGACCTGCGCCGCTTCCAGCAGGAGTATCTGCCCTCCTTGCTGGCCCCCGATGTGCTGGTCGCCAACGAACGCAGCGACGAGGAACGGCTGGCCGCGGCCAAAATGGTTGCCAGCAATGCGTATCCTACGCCTACCGTCTTGGGTTTGCTCGTTCTGGGCAAAGATACACGGGCTTTTCTCCCTGGTGGCTATATCCAGTTTTTACGCGTGGCAGGCGAAGAACTCGGCGATCCTATCATTGACGAGCAGACGATCACCGGCACAGTCGCGGACCAGATTCGACAAATCGACGAGAAATTGACAGCCCACAACCGGACGCGGGTGGATATTGTGGGTGGCTCCGTCGAGCAGCGTCATTCTGATTACCCTTTGGCCGCCCTGCAACAGCTTACCCGTAATGCCATTCTGCACCGCAATTACGAGAGTACCAATGCACCCGTGCGCGTCTACTGGTTCAGCGACCGCATCGAAATTATGAATCCCGGCGGTCCCTACGGCGAAGTCACCGCGGAAAACTTTGGGCAGCCCGGCATTACCGACTATCGCAACCCAAACCTGGCCGAGGCTATGCGCGCGCTGGGCTTTGTCCAACGCTTCGGGGTGGGCATCGCCCTGGCCAGACGGCTGCTGCGCGAGAATGGCAACCCCGAACTCGAATTTCAACCCACTTCGGGTCATCTGCTTGCCCTGGTAAGGAAAAGCGCATGAGAACTCTGGCCTTTCTCAACAACAAAGGGGGCGTCGGCAAGACGACTCTGGTCTACCATCTGGCTTGGATGCTGGCCGAGCGGGGTGTCCGGGTATTGGCGGTTGATTTTGATCCCCAGGCCAATCTGACGGCCATGTTTTTGGAAGAAGAACGGCTCGAACAGCTCTGGCCGGATGGCGAACACCCCCACACCGTCTATGGCGCATTGCGGCCATTGCTTGTGGGCGAGGGCGATGTGGGGGTTGCCCATATCGAAGTACTCACCGATCAGCTAGGGCTGCTGGTGGGCGATCTGGCCCTCTCGCTGGTAGAAGATGAATTTTCGACCCAATGGCCGAACGCGTTGGACAGCAAACCCCGCGCCTTTCGTGTGCTGTCGGCTCTCTGGCGCATCATCGAAGCAGCGGCGGCTGAGCGGGATGCCCAGATCGTCCTGATTGATGTCGGCCCCAACCTGGGCGCGCTCAACCGGGCTGTGCTGCTCTGCGCCCAGCATCTGGTCTTGCCCCTGGCCCCCGATCTTTTTTCCATTCAGGGGTTGAAAAATCTTGGCCCCACCCTGCGTCGCTGGCGCAGGGAATGGCAGGATCGCAAAGAGCGCAAACCCGAAGATGTCCATTTTTCCATCCCCCCCGGCGAGATGACGCCCGCCGGCTATGTGGTGATGCAGCACGCGGTACGTCTGGATCGTCCTGTGCGGGCCTATGAACGCTGGATGCAGCGCATTCCAACCGTCTATCAGGAAGCTGTTCTGGGCCAGAGCGGGGCAGTTCCGCCCAGCCCGGACCCTCAGCGGCTGGCCCTGCTCAAGCACTACCGCAGTCTGATGCCCCTGGCCCAGGAGGCGCGCAAGCCGATGTTTCTGCTCAAACCCGCAGATGGCGCCATCGGTGCCCACATTGAAGCTGTGCGTAGCTGCTACGAAGACTTTCTCCATCTCGCCCGTACTGTGGGCGCCATCGCCGGAATCGAAGTGCCATGACCCCCACCCCCACCAAAAAACTGATCGAAGTCGCCCTGCCCTGGACGCCATCAACGCAGCCAGCGCCATGTCCATCGGTGACCTGCCGCGGGCATAGGATTCACCTCTGGGGTTATGCTACAATCGGTTTACGCATATTGTTCGATCAGGAATAGAGGAATAACTTAACCTATGCGCACTTTGCCCTTAGATTCACTCATTGTCCGTCGATTTCGAGCTTTTCGAGAGCTACACATCCCAGCCCTGGCACGCGTGAACTTAATCACAGGAAAGAACAATGTAGGCAAGTCC
>CAMDQF010000334.1 GCA_945905745.1 Litorilinea aerophila | reverse complement strand
AAGGGCTATCAACTCAGTAGCATGATTTGCCGGGGCAAATTGGCTAAAGGAAAGTTCCTTGCCACCTTATACTATCACCTCTGGCGCGGCCATGTCCCGGCCGCCATTCACTTTTTGTCCAACTACCGCGACCAAGCCAAAAACCTCGACAAATTAGACGAACTTATCGCCTATTTGCAGGCGCGTCAACCTTTCATTCCTGACTATCAGGCGCGCCGCCGTCAACAACAATATATCGGCAGTGGACACGTCGAAAAGGCCAATGATCTCATTGTTGCCCGTCGGCAAAAACATCAGGGGATGCACTGGAGTCTTGACACCAGCGATGGCCTTGCTGCCCTCAAAACCTTGATGCTCAATCAGGGCCGGGACTTGTATTGGACTCAACATCAGGTCCTCCCTCTCGTTCTCTCCTAGCACAACGCTTTTTCGCAGTAACAAACAATTTAGCGGACAGACCCCACGCCCTACGCGTCGTCGTGAAGACCCATCCCCGGCCGCCGCGCACGCCGACGCTGGGCCACTTTCAGACGCACCTGACTGCGGCGCAGGGCCAACTCCATAGGGCGCTGCTCACCCGGAGGTCGGTTCTGGTGGGATTCCTCCGCCCGGCGCATGGCGGCCTCGGCGCGGGCAATGTCGATCTCATCCGCCCGTTCCGCGGAGCGGGCCAGGATGATCACTTTGTCCGGGCGCACCTCTACCACACCACCAGTGACGGCGATATAGTCGTCTTCCTCGCCGGGCCGGTGCAGAATAATCTCGCCGATGTTCAGGATCGTCAACAACGGCGCGTGTTGGCCCATCACACCCATCTGGCCTTCGATGCCGGGCAGGGTAATCATCTGCACTGCGCCGCTGAACAACTCGCGGCGGGGGGTGACAATTTCCACTTGAATGGTCATACGTCTATCCTCGCGCAACGTATTGCGTATTCCGTATTGCGTGGGTCGTCGGCGTCACAAATACGCAGTACGAAATACGCAATACAGATGCACTAAAACAATCGAAAGCAGAACCAGCAGCCGGATTAGTTCCCCGCCCGCAGCCGCGCGCCCTTTTCCACGGCCTCTTCAATAGGTCCCACCATATAAAAAGCCTGTTCGGGCAGGTCGTCGTGCTTGCCGTCCAGAATCTCTTTGAAGCCGCGCACGGTATCTTCGATCTTCACAAATTTGCCGGACTGACCGGTGAAAACCTCGGCCACAAAGAAGGGCTGGGTCAGGAAGCGCTGCACCTTACGCGCACGGGCCACAGTCAGTTTATCGTCTTCGCTCAACTCTTCCACACCGAGAATGGCGATAATATCCTGCAAATCCCGGTAGCGCTGAAGGGTCTGCTGCACACGGCGGGCAATGGCGTAATGTTCCTCACCCACAATGTTGGGGTCCAGAATACGGCTGGTGGAACCCAGCGGGTCTACAGCCGGATAGAGCGACTGCTCGGCCAGGGCGCGTTCCAGAGCAATCGTGGCGTCCAAATGGGCAAAGGTCGTGGCCGGGGCCGGGTCGGAGTAGTCGTCGGCGGGCACATAGACAGCCTGCATAGACGTAATCGAGCCGGTCTTGGTGGAGGTGATGCGCTCCTGCAACTGGCCCATATCCGTGCCCAGTGTCGGCGCATAGCCCACCGCGCTGGGCAACCGCCCCAGGAGAGCGGAGACTTCGGAACCGGCCTGCACAAAGCGGAAGATGTTGTCAATAAAGAGCAACACATCCCGGCCCTCATCGCGGAAGTATTCGGCCATCGTGACGCCGGTCAACCCCACGCGCAGACGCGCACCGGGCGGCTCGTTCATTTGACCGAAAACCATCACCGTAGACTTCAGCACGCCCGAATCCTTCATTTCGTGCCAGAGGTCGTTGCCCTCACGGCTGCGCTCGCCTACACCGGCAAAGACCGAATAGCCGCTGTGAAACTCGGCCACATTGTTGATCAGCTCAGTGATGACGACCGTCTTGCCCACACCCGCGCCGCCAAAAATACCGGTCTTGCCACCTTTGGTAAAGGGAGCAATCAGATCGATGACCTTCACACCGGTCTCGAAAATTTCGGCTGTCGTGCTACGGTCAGAGAAGGAAGGCGGCTGCCGGTGGATCGGATAATAGGCCGTTGCCTCCACTGGTTCATCGCTGTCAATGGCCTTGCCGGTCACATCAAAGATGCGGCCCAGCGTAGCGGGACCAACGGGGACGGTAATCGGCTCGCCGTAGGAGTAACACTCCACACCCCGGCGCATACCTTCGGTGGTACTCATAGCGACGGCGCGCACGGCATTGTTGCCCAGGTGCTGCTGCACTTCGCAGGTCAAAACCTTGCCACCGTCCAAATCCACATAGACAGCATCGTAAATTTCGGGCAAGTCCCCGCCGGGAAAAGCAAAGTCCATCACCGGGCCGACGACGGTGCTAACCGTCCCGACAATCCTGGCGTTGTTTCCGTTTTCTGCCATAGTTCGCTCCGTATACTTCGGTAGTTCAATGACTACGTTTTATGCAATATCTCTTGTACACCAGCCCTGAGAATAGAACGCGGACGACGCGGATTGGGCTGATTAGCGCGGATAAAAATCTGCGTAAATCTGTGGTTTCTGCGAAATCTGCGTTCCGCTTTTCGTCCTCTGTGGCGTACGATAGCGCATGAAGAACTGATTACTGTTTACTAATCAGTCCGCTACTACGCTGCCGCCCACAATATCCATCAACTCGCGGGTGATGCCTTCCTGGCGGGCTTTGTTGTAGCGCAGAGTCAGGTCATCCACCAATTCGTTGGCGGCTTCGGTGGCGTTGCGCATGGCAACCATCCGGGCCGAATGTTCGCTGGCCGAAGACTCATAGACGGCCTGCAAGACCTGCACTTCGGTAAACCCGATAATCACTTCGGTCAGGACCGTCTGGGGGTCCGGCTCAAAAATATAATCCGCGGCCATCGCTACCGACGGCTCAGCGGGCTGCACAGGCAACAATTTCTGCACAACAGCCTGCTGCACAAGGGTGTTTACAAAATCTGTGTAGATGGCGTACACCTGGTCAAAACGGCCAGACCGGTAATCATCGAGCAGAATACGGGTGATGGGAGCAATGTCGTTGGTCGTGGGCGCATCGCCCAACCCCATAAACTCAGCCCGCACCACCGGGTCGTAGCGCATAAGCCAATCCCGCCCTTTGCGCCCGACGGTTACCACTTCCACCTCTTTGCCCTCGGCCCGTTGCTTGCGGATAAACTGGGCCGCCATGCGGATCACATTGGCATTGAAACCACCAGCCAGCCCTTTGTCCGCAGTGACAAGCAGAATGCCCACCCGTTTGATATCGGCCCGCTCGTTGATCAGCGCGTCCAGCCCGCCTTCGGTGGTGTTAAGGCGGGCAATATAGCTCAGAACTTCCTGGGCTTTTTTGGCATAAGGGCGGGTTGCCAACACCTGATTCTGCGCCCGGCGCATTTTGGACGCAGCCACCGCCTCCATAGCCTTTGTGACTTGGGAGATGTTCTTGACAGAACGGATACGGCGTCGAATTTCTCGTGTACTGGGCAAAAGACCCCTCCCTCTAAATCGGAAAAGCGGACGCAGATTACGCAGAAACCACAGATTTTACGCAGATTTTTAATCCGTGAATTCTGTAATCCGTGTTCTATCAGCGCAGATCAATCCAAATAAATCATAAAAATCTGCGTCCGCCTTTTGCCTGTTCTAACCGGCGCTCCAACCTTTGTTGAAGTCATCCAGGGCCAGACGCAGGGAATCCACTGCATCGTCGGGCAGGGTGCCGCTGCGCATAATATTTTGGCCGATCTCAGCGTGATTGGCGTCCATATGCGCGTGCAGATCAGATTCCCACTTCTTCACCTGAGTCACGGGCACATTGTCCACGAAGCCATTGGTCACAGCAAAGAGACTAAAGACCTGATGGGCCAGGGAGCTGGGCCGGTATTGGGGCTGCTTCAGAATTTCCTGAATACGCTGCCCGCGGCCCAGTTGGCGCTGGGTGGAGGCGTCCAGATCGCTGCCGAACTGGGCAAAAGCCGCCAGCTCGCGGAACTGACTGAACTCCAATTTCAGACGACCAGCCACACGCTTCATCGCCTTTGTCTGGGCAGAAGAACCCACCCGGCTCACGGAAAGACCCACATTCAGCGCCGGACGAATACCGGCGTAGAATAGATCGCTCTCCAGGAAAATCTGACCGTCGGTGATGGAAATGACGTTCGTGGGAATATAGGCGGAAACGTCGCCGGACTGGGTTTCGATGATCGGCAGAGCAGTCAGACTGCCGCCGCCGAATGCGGGATCCATACGCGCGGCCCGTTCTAACAGACGGCTGTGCAGGTAAAAGACATCGCCGGGATAGGCTTCACGTCCGGGTGGGCGGCGCAAAAGCAGAGAGACCTGACGGTAAGCCTGGGCGTGCTTGGAGAGATCATCAATGACGATCAACGCATCCCGGCCCTGTTCCATAAATTCTTCGCCCATCGAAGTACCGGCGTAGGGGGCCAGGAACTGGAGCGCGGCGGGGTCAGAGGCTGAAGCCGTGACCACAATCGTATGCGCCATCGCGCCGTTGTTTTCCAGAATTTGCACCACTTGTGCCACAGTCGATTGTTTCTGACCGATGGCGACGTAGATGCAGATCAGATTCTTGCCCTTCTGGTTGATAATGGCGTCGATGGCGACGGCGGTCTTGCCTGTCTGCCGGTCGCCGATGATCAGCTCGCGCTGGCCGCGGCCAATCGGGATCAGCGCGTCAATGGCGGTGATGCCGGTTTCCACAGGTGTATTCACCGACTTGCGGGTGACGACGCCGGGGGCAATGCGCTCCACATTGCGCAATTTGTCGGTGTCGATGGGGCCTTTGCCGTCCAGAGGCTGGCCGATGGCGTTGACCACCCGGCCAATCAGGGCGTCGCCCACAGGCACCGAAGCAATGCGGCCCGTGCTGCGCACCAGATCGCCCTCTTTGATGGACGTATACTCGCCCATAATGATGACGCCGACCGTATCCACGTTCAGGTTCAAAACCATCCCCACGACGCCGGATTTGGTGAATTCCACCAGTTCCGAAGACATAACGCCGCGCAGACCGGAGATAATGGCGATGCCGTCACCGACCTCGACCACTTCGCCTACATCCACCTGACGGGGGGTTGGCTTGAAATTGAGAATCTGCTTTTTAAGTAAAGCAGTAAAGTCCTGGGTAATATCTTCCGTACGAATCGCCATGGGCGTCCCTCTCCTTCAAAATCAGGTTGCGACTAGCGCACCGTCGAGGCGATGACCTCGCGCAGGGCAGTCAAGCGGCTGGCTACTGTGTGGTCGATCAGACTGTCGCCTACGCGCACACGCAGACCACCCAGCAAAGCGGGGTCCACGCGGAAGACAAAGACCAGCCCATCGCCGTGCTTGGCGGTCAATTGCTGGCGCAATTGGTTCTTCTCCGCCTCGCCCAATTCCACCGCGCTGACGATCTCCGCCTCTTGCGGCGCAGCCTGACCACTCAGGCTGCCGCGCAACGCGGCGCTCACCGCAGCGAGCAGATTGAGATCGCCTTCCTGGGCAAGCATATGCAGGAAGTTACGCACCTCGGCGGAAGAGCCGGCCGGGAGCAGCTTGCCCAATTGGGCCAAGCGTCCGTCCAGGTCTTGGCTGGGATCGTTCAATGTCGCCAGGGTGTTGCCTTGCGCCAGCGCATCAGCGACAGAAGCGAGCGTCTCTTGCCATTGCTCGACGATCGCTTCCAGAATAGCCTGCACATAGCGGTCGGCTTTCATGCGCTGTGTGCTCATTTGCCACTCCCGCCCTGTTGCGCCAGATACTCATTCACAAAGCGCTCTTGCTCGGATCGATTCTGCAATTCCCGCCCCAACAAGTGCTCGGTGGCGGCAATCGCCAGATCAGCGACCTGCTTCTTGGCGTCGGTCAAAATTGTTTGCACTTGGGCCTCGGCGTCAGCCTGGCCTTTCATGCGGATGTCGGTTGCCTCTTGATCGGCCCGGGAGCGAATCTCTTGTGCGATCCGTTCTGCATCCCGCGCCGACTGGGCACGCACCTCTTGCGCCTCGCGACGGGCTTCTTCCAAAATTTTCGCCCGTTCCTTCTCTGCCTCGGCGGCAGCGTTGGAAGAGCGTTCGACATCCTTCAGGCTCTGGGCAATGCGTTCCTTGCGCTTCTCCAGCATACCCAAAACCGGCTGGTAGAGGAAGAGACGCAACAGCACCATCAGGATGACAAAG
>CAMDQF010000333.1 GCA_945905745.1 Litorilinea aerophila | reverse complement strand
CCGTGAAATGTCCACAGGCCGATACCAGTTGGGTCTGGCAACCGACGGCGACGCTGACCGCATCGGCGCGGTGGACCCGGATGGCCGCTTCATCGATCCCCACGCCATTATGGCCCTGCTGCTGGAACATCTGGTCCACGACCGGGGGCTGCGGGGCAGTGTGGTCAAGACCGTCAGCACCACCCAGATGCTCAACCGGCTGGCCGACCACTACGGCCTGCCTATCCACGAGACGCCCGTAGGCTTCAACCACATCAGCGATCTGATGCTCAATGACAATGTGCTGCTGGGCGGCGAGGAGAGCGGCGGTATCAGCATTCAGGGCCATATTCCCGAGGGCGACGGGGTGTTGATGGGGCTGTTGCTGGCGGAGATTGTGGCGAAGCGGGGGAAGAGTCTCTCCCAGCTACTCGACGAGCTGATGGAGCAGCCCCATATGGGCCATTTCTTCTACGGGCGGGATGATCAGACGGTGACGCCCTTCAAAAAGGCAACCCTTGTGGCCGGGCTGATGGGCCGACTGCCGGAGCAGTTGGCCGGGGTTCCTCTGCATCACAGCAGCGACCGGGACGGCGTAAAATACATTCTGGCCGACAATAGCTGGCTGCTTATTCGGCCCAGCGGCACGGAGCCTGTGCTGCGCGTCTACGCCGAGGCCCACAGCCGCCAGCAGGTGCAGGCGCTGCTGGCCGAAGGGGGCGTGCTGGCGAAGGATGTGCTGGCGGGGATGGCGGGGTAACGATAAGCGGACGCAGATGAACGCTGAAACAACAGATTTGTGCTGACTATCTATCAGTGTCAATCACTCGTTTCAGTGCCATCTGCGTCCGCCTCTTTTTTAATTGGGGCGCACAGGCAACTGTTGGCGGATCTCCTGACGGGTCTGCTCGAAGGTCTGGCGCAGCATCAGGTCCGATGTCTTCTCAGCGGCCACTGTGCGCTGGGCGCAAGAAACACAGCCCAAGGACGCTTTGTAACTGCTCTGATCGCAGTGCAGACAATCGCACAGCCGAATCATCATCAGCGAAAAGGCCAGAGTATCTTCGCGTCCATCAGGCTGGCCGGCCACTTGACACACCAATTCATGCCAAACCTCGCCTCTTTCCCGACGCAGTGGGGAGATTGCACGATGCGGGAAGAGAATCTCGCTTTCGGGGTACATAAAGGCTCCTCGAAGGGGTATAAATTCGTACCAGGAAGGGGTATTTAGTTAGAAAATTGTGTTGAACGGTAAGAGTCGAGAGCGGTCATGAGGACTGAATAATGCGTGTAGCCATCCTAGCACAGAGAGAAAACCGCTGTCAAAAAACGCCAATCAATGAGAGATTTACAGGGCAATGAGTAACGCGGATAGCGCAACCAGCAATCCCCCGACCAGCAGAACCACAAGTCCAATAACGGGCAAGGGCAGAAAGACCGCCGCCACAGCTCGGGGCAAAGGCAAACCCGTAACTACGGCATTGGCCCGCACATAGACGGCCAGGGACCATCCGATACCCACCAGTCCGGCCAGTCCGCCCAGGCAGGGTATCGGGGAAAGACCGATAAGCAGCAGAGGAGCTGCCGCATAGCCGGTGGCTGCGTAGAAGCGCTGCATGGTGACATTCCCCCCCAGCGCTTTGTTGGCAACCAACACAATCGCTCCATAGACAATCCACAGAGTAAGCCAATACAATGGCCAGTTGAGCCATTCGCCCAACGCACTCAGGCCGCCCGCCAGCCAGCCGGGCAGGGTTTGATCCATCCCTGCCACAGTCTGATAGAGATCGCGCAGGGCTGCCGAATTGAAGAACCAGGGGGTGGGAATACCTATACGACCGGCCACATCCTGGGCCTCGGCACTGGCTCGCATAGCCTGGGCGATGGGCACAACCGTATCGGCCTGGGCTGCCAGGAACCACTGGAAGATGAATGGCAGGAACCCTGCCAACAGAGCCAGTATCACAATCATACCCATGGCCTGCCGCATTGTGTTTTGTAGATAGGCCGCTGATCGCAATTGGGCCGCATTGCTGATGTGTTGGGGGGAAGGCAGCCAGAGATGCCAGTTCATGCGCCACCTCCTGTCAAGGCGGACAACGTGAGAGCGGCGAAAGTGACAGTTAGCAGAACAATCGCCCCCAAGGCAAGCGGGGCTAACGCCGCACCTGCTGCTCTGGCTGGCGGCAAATCGTGCGCCACTTCCAATCCCCGATAGGCGATGAGTATCCCCCACCCATGGACAAGCAGGCCGCTGACGGAGACGAAGGGGATAACCATTGCAACCAGCAGAAGCCGCGGGGCCAAGCTTAGCGCAATCACGCCCAGGGTCTGCCCGGTTGAGCCGCTGCCACCCAGCAGGCGAGCCACCAAATGGCAAAGAATCCCGTAGCCCAGCCACTGGCAGATGTAGAGCAATGGGGTGGCGATGAGGGTCAACATGCGCAGCCAGCCGCTTCCATATTGGAGCGATGTGGTGATCCACGGCCATAGCTGGCGGAGCAACACTTCGGCCTGGGTCTGGTCCACAGCCACGCCCAGCAGGGATTGCTTGATGGCAGTGACAATTGCCTCCAGCACAGAATCAGGGAGAGGCAGGCTGGCAGTCAGCAGCAAGCCACCGATCAGCCGGGCAAAGGCTACAGCAAGGCCAATCACAAACACCAGGAAAAGCCCTTCGATCCAGGGGTTATCGTCGTCTGTCATCTCGACAAACGGGGCAGGCTCCAGCGTCAAAGCCTGTCCTACTATGCGTGGGTATGTTTTTGGTTGCAGCATTGCAGAATCACCGAAGGAAAGTGGTGAGAAGATAGCCAAATCATAACATAGCGCCCGAAGCACTCACAATCTCCACCTGGATAGTGAACCAATTTTCGTCTCAAGCGATTCGACAGTTTCCGAACCGTCCACCTTTCTTGAGAAGCGTACGCTTTGACAAACCTGCTAGTTATGGGTAGGCTGTAGGAGAAATCGATCCATTCGCGCTGCTGGTTCATCGGGTACACAATGTGACTCTCCACCGCAACCGGAACAACTACCCCTATCCTCCGCTCTTATCCCACTGGCGTGCATCCGCACGCTGGTTGCTCAATTTTGGCCTCCTTCTGTCACTCTTGTTGATACACAACAGCGGCAGTGCAGTGGCCCAAACAGGGCCTCAGGAAACGCCGCCTACCCATACGGTGGGCGCGGGGGAGACCCTCAGCCAGATCGCCGAAAGCTATGGCATTTCCCTGGCCGAGCTGCTGACCTACAACGGCATCAGGGATGCCGACTCTGTGGGTGTGGGCCGCGAGCTTCGTCTGCCCGCGCCAGGCCCGCCAGTGACCGTCGAGCCAGCTCTTCCCGCCCAGCCCCAAACGGTAGGGCAGATTGTCAACCTGAACCGCACGGTGAGCGTGCGCCCCGACGACAATCTGGGGCGCATTGCATTGCGGTATGGGGTGGATTTGTCCGCGCTGTTGGCATTGAACGGGCTAAGCAGCGCTGCCGACATCATCCGTGCCGGGCAGGAATTGCTCTTGCCCGCTACCATTGAAGACCTGCTGGTGGCGGATCCGGATCGGGTCTATGTGGTGCAACCAGGGGAAAGTCTCGGTCTGATAGCCCAGGCCCATAATATTTCTGTGTCGGAACTAATGGCCGTCAATCGCATCGGCGACCCCAATACAGTCCAACCCAATCAGGAGTTGGTGATCCCAGGTGAGCAGCGCGCGGGCCAGGCCTCTTCTGTCGGACCGGCCCGGGCCGGTTTCTACTATCACAATGTGCAGCCCGGCGAAACAATGTCGCAACTGGCCCAAATCTACGATACGACTCCCCAGGCAATTGTTCGCTACAACGGCCTGCCCGACGAGAAAACCATCTATGCGGGTTTGGAAGTCCGTATTCCCTATGGGCCGCCTGTCCTGAACCGTCTGCGCCTGTCCACGCCAGAGACCGGGTCTGAGTTTGTGGTCAGTATCACCCGCCAGCGATGCTGGGTTATGCAGAATGGCGCTATTCTGCACGATTGGCGTTGCAGCACAGGCCAAGGCCAATGGGCTACTCGCACAGGCACTTTTGCCGTAAAAACCAAATTAGAGATGGCCAAGAGCAGTGCCTATCGCCTCGATATGCCCTTTTGGTTGGGCATCTACGATGTGGGTGCATACGAGAATGGCATCCACGGCCTGCCTGTGGAATGGAGTACGGGGGAGAAGCTGTGGGACACACTGGTTGGCCAGCCCGCCACCTTTGGTTGCGCCATGCTGTTGGACGAGGACGCGGCCACTCTCTTTGCTCTCTCCTATCTGGGCATGCCGGTTCACATCGTTGACTGACATAATCTGGGCGACGATAGTGAAGAGTATGCGAACTAACCTGAAAATAGGACGCTGATGGCGCTGAAAAAGATGATTGACGCTGATAAAAATCTGCGCAGATCAGTTGTTTCTGCGTGAATCTGCGTCCCTCTTTTCGTCGTTACTGATGTCTGCCCCTCGTGTTGCTGTTCTGACGGATCAATTCGGTCTTGGTCTTGCTCTTTCAATACGGCACAGGCCAGGTCTGGTCCTTCGACCGAGGCATCCACGCCCTATCTCGCATCGGATTCAGCCCGGAAATTGCGCCAGAAGCCAGCCGCCAGCAGAGAGGCCGCCAACAGCCGTTCCAGTTTGGGGTCTTGGGTGTTGAGCCGCTGTCGGTCTCGCAAAGCCAGGGCCAACCCTTCGGCCAGATAGACGCGAGGGTTCTGGCGGCTGGCTTCGGTGGCCCCATAGCCCAGCGGAAAAAGTTGGGCGATCTGCTCCCCCACCCGCTGCCAGCGCGGGTTGATCCCTCCGCCCTCCGAGAGCCAGCGTCCGTCCGTCCCACCCCCACACCCCAGCAGGTGATCCAGCGGGCGCAGAGCCGCAGCCAGCGCGCGCGCCCGTTCGCCCACCAGCCACGCCATCGGCAATAGGGCTACTCCCTGCAATTCTTCCCCATCCATAGAAAGTGTCGCCGCATAGGAATCGTCATCAGCCGTGAGCAGCAGGTGGCCCGCGGGCTGCTCGGCCCACCAGTGGATGGCCCCCTCCGGTAGATCGGCCAGTAGACGGGCTGTCTCCATGGCCGCGCTCCAAGCGCTGGGAAAGCGCGACTGCGCGGCCCGTCCACTCCCGGCATAGGCATCGGCAGCCACATGAATTTTCTGTTGCAAGAGCAAGCGCAGACGGGACGATAATTCTGTTGGCATTTCTGCTGAAACTTCCCTGGCAGTGGTGCGTAGTGTAGGACGAACCGAAAAATGGCTCGGATGTCACGACTATAGCAACGAGGAGAAAATCCCATGAGCGAGGAACGCTCCCCTGAAGTGCAATCTGATTTTACTACGAACGAAGTGCCGGTGCTGAATGTGAACGACGCACCGTCGGCGGTGAAGACAGCCCCAGAAGAACGGGTGCGGCACTCTGGATCAGCCGATGCTGGCGGAGCGAGCGGAGGGGAACGACAACCCGCAATGCTCTACCGCCACCCAAGCCACCAGTTGATCGGCGGCGTCTGTGGGGGCATCGCCGAGTATACCCGGCTGGACCCCTCTCTGGTGCGGGTTCTCTGGGTAGTGTTGACAGTGGGCAGTGCGGGTGCGGGTTTCCTGGCCTATCTCGTCCTTTGGCTGCTCCTGCCCGTGGGCACGGCTAACGGCGGCGTCGAGTCTCCCGCCACCTTGGAACTCAACGAGCGCAATGTCTGGCGGGCCGGGATGCTGCTGGTGGGTCTGGGTCTACTCTGGCTGCTGGCGAATGTGGGTGTGTTGCCCTGGCTCTGGGCCGCCTTCTGGCGCACGGTGGGTCTGATCTTCTGGCCTGCTCTGCTCATCGGCGCGGGGATGCTGCTGCTCAACAATCAGCGGGACCTGCGCAGCCGCTTTTCCAAAGGCCGGGAGCAGATGCGCGCTCGCTTCAGCGAGGGTTCGGGCAAGGTGAAGGATTCTGTGCGTCTGGACCGGGAGAGCGTCAAGAGCGGGCTGGGCAAAGCCAAAGCCGCCATTCCCTTCAAGCGCAGCCGCACAGACCGCATCTTCTACGGTGTCTGTGGGGCCATCGGTAAGGCCATCAATATTGACGCCAATCTGGTGCGTCTGATTTGGGTGGCCTTCTCCGTGGGCAGCGTGGGTATGGGTGTATTGCTCTACGTCGCCGCCGGTCTGCTTCTGCCGGAGGAAGATGCAATATCTGCGGTGACTGCCTATCGGCAGGAACCCCAGGACGTGCAGATTATTGACGGGACGATTGGGTAGAGTTGGCAATACCCAATCAGAAGTG
>CAMDQF010000332.1 GCA_945905745.1 Litorilinea aerophila | reverse complement strand
TCGATGGCGTTGCCGCCTTTGCGTAGAATTGTGGCCCCGGCGTCAACTGCGTCGGGCTGGGGGGCGCAAATGGCTGCGGGCATTGGGGGGGCCTCCGGTGGGTTGGGTGATTGGGTGATTGGGTCACAAAAAAGAGATGCCGGGTTTTCGGAAAACCCGGCATCTCTTTGTATCAGCCGCGCTTAGCTCAAAGAGTCTTCCACGGCGGGCAATTGCTTGCGGCCTTTGATGAAATAGGCGATCGGCCCCACATAGTTGATAAAGGCCAGACCAGTCCACATGGCTTTGCTGCCATTGATCTCTGCGGCGGGTCGGCGGTAGATATCAACCAGCGCGGCCACGAGCAGACCGACCTGGATCAGCCCCATCAATACGGAGCCAACTTTGGCCGGGCCAGACAACTCACTCCACTTCTTTTTCTGCTTCATGTCACTCATCGTTCGCTCCCTTTCGGATACTATTTGTTCCAGCGTATGGCATCGAAAAGCATCCAACGACTCCGCGCTGGCATTGTGCCGGGAAACACTACGCACAATTCACACCAATTGTCGCGCCATAGGCCTTCCCTGTCCAATTGCTTTGTGGCCCCGTAACGCCTTTCACGGATAAATTTGCGTCACAATCGGCAGGCCGCCGCTAATCACTTCCACAAAGCGCACCTCCCGGCGGCCCTGGCTCCAGCGATAGCGCAACCACTGATATTGACGGTTGTCAAAGACAAAAAGCGTGTCGTCGTCCATCGAGCGGAAGACTTCGCTGCTGTAATAGTCGCCCAGATCGGCGAGGGAATCGAAGGTTTTGATGGACATTTGCGCTCTCAAATGTATGGCAATTACAGGCGAAGATCGGTGTGAGGATGCTGAAAAAGTAATCAGTGAGCAGTAATCAATGTCTGCCCGACCCACTGATTACCGCTCACTGATTACTGCTTACGCTTCCAACGTCACAACCCCCTTCACATACCCCCCGCCGCCGCTCAGAATTTCCGCCATCAGGTCCGGGTAGTCGGTCAGAGGGACGGTGTGGGTGACGAGGGGGCGCAGGTCGAAGATGCCCCGGTGGATGAGATCGATGGCAGGTGGGAAGGGGTCCCGCAGCCGGGAACTGGGCGAGGAGTTGACTACCGAAAAACCGCCCAGATGCCATTTGGTTGGGTCGAAAGTCGCTTGGCTGCCTTTGATCCAGCCAAAAAGATTGATCAGCCCGCCCCGGCGCACAATGTCCGTAGCCAGGTCCAGGGCCGGTTGGCTGCCGGTGGTGTCCACCACCACATCAAAATTGCGGGCTTTCAGGCTGGCGACCAGCTCGGCCCGATCCACTTGGGCGCTGTTGATGGTCTCTGTCGCGCCCTGTTGGCGGGCCAGAGCCAGCCGGTTGTCAGCGATGTCGATGACCACCAGCTCGGCCAGGGGCGCGTGGAGCAGCCCCTGCAGAATCAACTGGCCCATAAAGCCACAGCCGATCAGCGCCACCCGCTGGCCCGGCTGCAACCGGCAGTGGTCCAGCCCGGTCACCGCGCAGGAGACCGGTTCGACGATCCAGAATTCGTCGGCCAGGGGGGAATCGGGCACTTTGTAGACCCGCTCCGCGGCCAGGTTACGCAGGGTGGCAAAGCCGCCACCCGCCACCCGATCTCCCTCACGCAGTCCACTCACCCCTGCCCCCACCTTCGCCACATAGCCCACCCCTTCGTGGCCGGCCGGAGCCTTGGGGTGCATATCCTTGCCATAGCGGGCCGTGGCAATATCCCAGGAGCAGATGCCGCAGGCGCCACCGCTCAATTGCACCTCCCCTGGCTGGGGATCACCAATTTCCTGTTCAAACAGTTCAATGTTACCGTTATCCAAATAGCGTAGGGTTTGGCTCAACATCGGGTCTCTTCCTTTGGGTGGGGGCTGGGAACAAATACAGATTGATAGTAGTCTATCATTTGTGGGGTGGGGAGGCAACCGAGCGAAGAGCGACAATTGGCTACAGACGAGTGACCCCAGACCCTCGCATTTTGGACGTCGGTTGTAAATCAGACAGCACAGGAGAAAGCGAAAATGGGCAGACTTCGTATGCGTTTCGGTGTGTTATTAGCGGTATTCGCTCTCTTATTGGCGGGCTGTGCGAGCGCGCCGATGTCTCAATCTGCATCGATGGAGTATCCGGCCGCGGCCCCCGCAGCGGAGATGTCCCGGGAAGAATCTGGTGGCACAACTCTGGCCTACGACGGCGATGCCAGCCTGAGCAATGCAGTGGAGCGCAAAGTCATCGGGCGAGCTTCCCTTTCCCTGGTGGTGGCGGACACGGACACGGCCGTCAGCGCCATCGAAGCTGCAGTGGATGCCGCGGGCGGTTTTGTCGCCAATGCCAGCTTCTACAAAAGCGGCTCCGATACAGACCGGGCTTTGGCCGGGTCGATGACTCTGCGCGTGCCAGCAGAGGGTTTGGACGGGCTGCTTGCCCAATTGGAGGGTTTGGCCCTGAGTGTGGAATCCCGCTCAATCAGCCGGGAAGATGTGACCGACCAGTACACGGACCTGACCGCGCAACTGACCAATTTGCAGGCGACGGAGCAGGAATTGCTGGCCCTATTGAGCGATGTGCGGGAGCGGCCCGGCTCCACCGCCGAGGATATTTTGCAGGTCCACGCCCGGATGAGTGAAATCCGCGGCCAGATCGAGGTGATTCAGGGGCGCCGGAATCTGATGGACAATCTGATCGGCCTGGCGACAGTGGATGTGAACCTAACCCCGGACGCGCTCAACCGTCCGATTGTGGTGGCGGGCTGGCAGCCGACGGGTGTGGCCCGCTCCGCGCTGCGGGGTCTGATCTCTGCACTGCAATGGCTTGGCTCCGCGGCTATCTGGCTGCTCATCTTCTTCCTGCCCCTGGTGCTGGTCGCGGCGATTCCGCTGGGCGGGCTGATTTGGCTGCTGCGCTGGTTGATCCGACGAAGCCGGCAGGGCCGGGAGGCGAAAACGAAGTAATGACGAAAACAGGAACGCAGATTTCACAGAGGACGCAGATTGCGCAGATTCAATCCGTGTGGCTCCGTCCTTTCCGTGTTCATCCGTGTTCTATTTTCAGAACGGGTTTTCAGCGATTCCCCTTTTCTTCAAATCGTATAGCCCATAGGCCGCGGCCAAGACTTCAATCGGATGGCGGCTGGGAATGTTTGTGCCGTGCTCCAACTGCCAGCGACAGGTCTCCGAATCACAGGCGGTCAGGGAGACTGGCCCCTGCTCCGCCACAAAACCGAACAACTCCGCGCCCACATCCATTCCGATCTGGTACTTCTCCACCTTATAGCCGTAGGTCCCGGCGATGCCACAGCAGCGGGCGCGGCTCTCTCGCACCTCCACGCCGGGGATGAGGGAGAGCAGGTCCAGGCTGGGCTTGCCCACCCGGTGCGCCCGGTATTGGCAGGGCGCGTGATAGGGCAAAACCAGGGGCTGGCCTTCCGCGCCCAGGGGCCGGAAATCCGTGCGTAGCTCGCCCCCTTCGGCCAGTTCCCGCAGCCATTCGAAGATGTCCCAGGTGGCTCCCTTCACAGCCAGCGTCGCCTCGTCGTGGCGGTCCAGCAGTTCCGGGGCCTCCTCCTTCAGCGTCAGCGTACAACTGGTACTCGTCCCCACAATCGGATAGCCGGCTCGGGCGTAACCACCCAGCCGGGCCAGGTTGCCCTGGTGATAGCCCTCCGCCGCGCCGAATTCTCCGTTGGAGAGCAGAGGCAGGCCGCAGCAGTTCTGAGGCGGCACAATCACTTCGTAGCCGTTGTGTTCCAGCACAACCACCGCGGCCTTACCGATAAAGGGTTCGTAGTATTGGGTGGCGCAGCCGTGAAAGTAGACGACTTTCTTCTCCGAGCGCAGTCGGTGGGCCTTTGTGCGGGCCAGCCAGTCACTGAAGGTGCCATCAGTGCTCCAACGGGGCAGCGGTGCTTGGGCGGCAATGCCCATCACCTTTTCGGCCAACAGCCGACTCAGGGGATTGTGCAGGGCAAAGTTGGCCAGGGTCGGGGCAAAACTGCCCGCTTTGCCCAGCAGTTCGTTGCGCCCCAGCAGTCGGTTGCGCAGGGGAATGCCGTTGTCCGCGGCCATCTGGGCACGGGCGCGGGCATTGATTTCGGCGATCTTCACCCCTGCCGGACAGACCTCGTTGCAGACCCGGCAGCCGGAGCAGTAGTCCACCGAATGATCTGGCGCGGCGATCTGGTCCAGGGCACGGAAGCGCTCGGCCTGGGGACCCGAATATTTGGGTCCGGCAAACTTTTCCGTCACCTCCGCCACAGGACAGTAGCTGGTACAGATATTGCATTTGATACACTCGTCCATCGAGTTGCCGACCGAATGCCAGGATGTGTTGTGCATGATTAAGGGCCTCTACACCAGTTTGAACTTCGGTTTTTCCCCTGGCACAGGTGAATTCTCGAAAGAACCCCGCTGGCGCAGGGCCGCTTCTCCGCCGAGTGAGGCAACCTTCGCCTTCTGGTCGGCCTTGGCCTGGGCATCCACCGCCTCCGGATCGAGCAACGCCCGCAGTTCTGCTTCCAAACCGGCCAGCACTGCCCGGTGCTCCGGCGAACGGGAGAGGTCATTGCACTCATCCGGGTCGGCCAGCAGATCGAAGAGTTGGGGTCGCTGGTGGGTGTAGTGGATGTATTTGTAACGCCGGTTGCGCAGCATAAAAATCCCGGCTTCCGTGCCCAGCGCGTGATACTCGCTGAAGACTGTGCGCTCCCGGTCCGGTTCGTTGGCGATGCGCCACCAGGACGCGCCGGGCAGATACCCATCTTCGGCCGCGGGGGTTGCGCCCACGGCTTCCAGCACAGAGGGAAAGCTGTCCACCAGAGAGACCGGCGTGCGGCAGACTTTCCCTGCGGGCACATCCGGCCCGGCCAGAACCAGCGGCACAGCCACTGACTCCTCATACATTGTGAATTTGCCAAAAATGCCCCGGGCCCCCAGATGCTCGCCGTGATCCGTCGTGTAGACGATGCGGGTGTTGTCCGCCAGCCCATTGGCTTCCAAGGCAGCCAGCACCCGGCCAATCTGCTGATCCAGATAGGTGACGACGCCGTAGTAGGCAGCGTTCATGCGGCGGATGGTGGCCTCGTCGAACTGGGGGGCAAAGGTGAAGTAGCGGCGGAAGTAGTCGATGGCTGGGTGGTCGGGCCAGTCGGCTTCCCGCCACTGGGGAGGCAGGAGAATGTCGTCGGGCGGGTAGAGATCGAACAGTTCCTGGGGCGAAAAGTAGGGCGGATGGGGGCAGACAAAAGAGAGAAAGAGCGCCCAGGGTTTGCCGTCTTGCGGCGCGTCAGCCAGCCATTCCACCGCGTTGTCAGCGTTGCGGGCGTCGTATTGCAGATAGGTGGAATCCCCCGGCCCGGCCTCTTCGATGCCGCCCCGTTTGTTGCGAAAAGATGCGTTTTCCCGGATGCAGCCCAGGGCGTCGCCCACGCCGCCGACCACATGCAGGGGGTCGATCTCGTGGCTCCAGCCGTTGTCGTCGTCGGCGCTGCGAAAGTGAAGTTTGCCGATCACATCGACCTGATGGCCCTGCTCCCGCAGCCGGTGATGCCAACTGGGCACCGCGCCGTCGTAGGGGAAGGCGTTGTCCCAGTAGCCGATCTGGTGGACGTAGCGCCCAGTAGCCAGGCTGGCCCGGGCCGGTACGCAGATGGGGCAGGTGGTGTAGGCGCTGGTGAAGCGCGTTCCCCGCGCGGCCAGCCGGTCCAGATTGGGCGTCTGCACCGTCGGGTGGCCGTAGCAGCCCAGCAGGTTGCGGTTGTGCTGGTCCGAGAGGATGTAGAGGAGGTTGGCCGGGTGCATTTGGGGGAGTCCTATTGTGCAGGCAGTTAACTACAACTTGCTATTTTCTGTACAAAGCACATCAGAGGAAAAAATGAGAAGTGTAATGGGGGATGGCGAGGGATAGTTCTACGGCTGCCATAACAAAATCTGGTTTACTATTATTTGAAGGTCTGTGAGGTGACTCATTGAGCGAGTGAAGTCATAGTTGCCGTAAACATGTGGCTCTTTAATCACTTTCCAAGGGTCAATACCTTCGCCAAGTTGATGAAAAAACGGAGCCAAGAAGTAAGATAGATTAGCAACGGACAAGTTGGTTAATCTATCTCTACTCAAAGGCTCCTCATGGACATTATTGCGCTACTTCAGGTATTGAGTCAATGTTTGGATCAGGTAAGTCTACGGCGATTGAGCGTCATCGTATTAGGGATGGTGACGATGACAGGCCGAGTGACCATGTTAGGCATCTCCCGCTGGGCGGAAAAA
>CAMDQF010000331.1 GCA_945905745.1 Litorilinea aerophila | reverse complement strand
GGGATCGGCACAGTACACAACCAGCGCTGGCCCCAGCCCCGCGATCTCCAGGCGTATGCTGTCGCCGTCCTGCACAGGCGTCAGGCCGAAGTGGTGGGTGCCGGTGGAGACGACATCGCCCGGCAGCAGCGGCAACACTTTTGTCACCTCGGCCAGCAGTTCGGGGATGTGGCGGTCCATATCGCGCGTGGAAATGTCGTGGCGCTGTTCGTCGTTGATCCACAGACCGATGGAGAGATTGTTGGCGTTGGGCACAGAATCGCGGGTGGTGAGGAGAGGTCCCATCGGGCCAAAGGTGTGCCAGGATTTGCCCAGAAAGAAGCCGCCGGGCAGCCCGCGCGCCGAGACATCCATAAATTGGGTGTAGCCAAAGACGCAATCCAGCGCGTCCTCGGCCCGGATGTGGCTGGCAGGCTTGCCGATGACCAGCGCCAATTCCGGCTCGAAGTGGAAGACCGTCGCCTCGGTGTCGGGCAGTGTCACTGTGCCGCCGTGACCGATGACCGAATTAGGGGATTTGAGGAAGGCGTTGAAGAGTCCGCGCTCTGGTTTGGCTGGTTCCAGATAGTTGCCCGCCAGACAGACCAGTTGACCGGGCCGGGGCAGGGGCGGGCGACAGGTGACAGATGCCAGAGGCACGCCCGCCGACTTTGCCGCAGCCTCCGCCACCCGGCCTTCCATCTGCGCCCAGCCGGTGATGAGCATCTGCATCATCTCCTGGGGCGAGTGGTGGCCCAATCCAGCCACAGCAGCCGATGCGTCGTGGACCGATCCGTCAATTAAGACTCCGAGTTTGAAATCGTCAAAGAGGACAAGTTGCATGGGATTAACCCTTCAGACCGGTAGTCACGATGCCCTGGACGAAGTATTTCTGGGCGATGAAAAAGAGCGCCAGGGGCGGCATGGCGACAAGTAACGAGGCAGCCATCAGAATGGCCTCGCGCGGTTCATCGCTCTCAAAAGGTGAGGATGTAAAGTGGCGCAGGCCAATCGAAACAGTGAACTTCTCCGGAGAGTTGAGATAGATCAGCGGCCCGATAAACTCATTCCAATGTTCGATGAAAGAGAAGACGGCAACCGTGGCAATGGCCGGCTTGGCCAAAGGCAAAAGAATGTTCCAGAAGATACGCACGGAGGAAGCGCCATCGATCTTGGCGGCCTCGTCCAAATCTTTGGGAATGGTGAGGAAGAACTGACGCAGCAGAAAGATATAAAAGGCGCCGCCACCGAAGAACGAGGGGATGATCAGAGGAAAGTAGGTATTGATCCAGCCCAGGTAGCGAAACAACAGAAATGTGGGGACGATCGTCACCTGCCAGGGCAGCATCATCGTGCTGAGTACTACAAAGAAGAGCATATCCCGGCCCGGAAAGCGGAAGCGGCTGAAACCGAAGGCAACCGCGGCCGCCGACAGAATCTGCCCGATCATCGCCACAGCGGTAATGTAGGCGGTATTGGCGATGAAGCGCCCAAAGGGGGCAATGCGAAAGATGTCGGAGTAATTGGCCCAACGCGGTTCCAGCGGCCAGAGGGTAGGCGGGAACTTGAAAATCTCAGTCAGAGGCTTGAGTGAGCTGCCGATTGTCCAGAGGAAGGGCAGAGCAAAGAGGATGCCGATGATGGTAGCGCTGGCATAGACGAAAATTTTGGTTAGGAGAGTGGGCCAATTCAGGGGCTTGGCGCGCCCAGATTGGGACGACCGCCCAGAAAGCAGAACAGGAGCGCTCTGTGGAGTTGTGGCCATTGTAGGACTTCCTTAACTGAATTCGTAGTAGACCCAGCGATTTGAAAGCTTGATCTGGATGAAGGAGAGGATAAAAATAATCACGAAGAAGATCCACGCCAGCGCTGAGGCGTAGCCCATTTGGAAATAGCTGAAGGCATTGTAGTAGAGATGCAGCATATAGAACCAGGTGGCATAGTTGGGGCCGCCTTCGGTGGCAATAAATGCAACGGAGAAGACGCTGAAACTACCGATGACGCCCAGAATCAGGTTGAAGAATATGACCGGGGAGATCATCGGGAGGGTGATGCACAAGAAGCGCTGGATGGCATCGGCCCCGTCAATTTCGGCGGATTCGTACAACTCTTTGGGGACACCTTGCAACCCGGCCAGAAAGATGATCATGCGCCCGCCGCCAATGCTGGCCCACAGCCCAACCATAACCAAGGCAGGGATAGCCCAATCGCTATCTGCCAGCCAGCCTGGGCCATCAATGCCAACCCTCGACAGCAGAAAATTGACCAGCCCGACCTGGGGTTGGAGCAGCCAGCGCCAGAGCAGAGCCAGGGCAACCACAGGCGTCAAGGAGGGCAAATAGTAGAGTGCGCGGTAAAAGGCGCGACCCTTGATCTCCTGGTTAAGCAAAATCGCGGCAGTCAGGGAGAGCGAAATACCGAGGGTGACGAGGGCAATTGAGTAGTATCCGGTACGCAACAAGGAGGACCAGAACTGTTTGTCCACAAAGAAGGCTTCCTGGTAATTGGCCAGACCGATCCAGATCGGTGAGCTCGCAATCTTGTATTGGGTAAAGCTGAGATAGGCAGAAGCGATGATTGGGCCAAGTGAGAATACAAGAAAGCCGATAACCCAGGGGGAGATCCAGAGATAGCCCTCCAGAGCCTCGTTGCGTTGGAGGGGGGAGCCAAGCCACCCGCGTCGTTTTGGTGCTGCATTGATCATGGGAATACTCCTCTTGGCCTGGTGCGTTTTGAGGTTTGCAGGGAGTCTCGTTGACTCACAATCTCGTAATCTCCCAATCTCAGGCAAGGGCAGAGATTGGGAGATTACGAGATTGTGTAGACCGCAGTAGTTGGGTTCTCCCGGCGCATAGTAGTCGAGTAGGCTACGGTCTCTTGCCGGGAGAACCCAACCTACGCGATTCCAGTGGTCGGTCGTCGGTCATCTTCGGTCTACTGATACTACGGGCGCGGTTTGTTCAATACATCTTGGACAGCGGTAGCAATGCTGCTGATGTACTCATCCGTCGGCTCTTCGGTGCCCGCCCAGAGGGGCTGGCACATCTGGGCCAGAACGCCTTCCGCTTCGCCCTGCCGCCAGTTGCCCACAAGACGGCTCGGCTGGGCGTTGTCCATCAGGTCCTTGAAGACCCGGCGGAAGGGGAATGCCAACAAGCGCTCGTCACCGTAGACATCCGGGCGACCGCCGATGGTGCCGCCGATGAGGCCCAATTGCACACCGCTCTCCTGGCTGGTCAGATACTGCACCCACTGGAAGGCCTCGGTGGGGTGCTGGGAGGCAGAGGTGACGCAGAAGGCATCGACTTCGTAGTCGGAACCGCCCACGCCGGCCGGGCCCTTGGCGTTGCCGACGGCCATCCAATCAAAGGTGTCGCCGATGGCGGCATCTGCATTGGAGCGGAAGGTGCCGGCTGTGTTCATAGCCAAGGCACCCGCGATCCACATCTCGCCTACTGAACCCAGGATTTGGTCTGGCTTGGGGGCCACGTTGTGCACATTGTGCATGTCCCAGGTGTATTGGATGGCTTGGCGGGCCGCGTCTTCCATCAACAGGAATTGGGTTCCGTCCTCGTTCAGCAACTGGCCGCCGTAGGCCCGCGTGACGCACAAGAGAGCCTTCCAGGCGTTCTCAAGCCCACCGGGCAGATAACCGAAACGGACGACCTGGTCGCCTTCGGTTTTGTGCAGTTTCATGGCGTATTCGATCTGGTCGTCCAGGGTCCAGTCGGCAGTCGGCTCGGCCAGACCAACTTCCGCGTAGGCGCTGGCGTTGTAATAGGTGGCGCCCCAACCGGGATGGGCCTTGAAGGGAATGCCCAGCAGACTGCCTTCGATGGTGATGGCGTTGAGACAGCCCTCGTACCACTGGCTCAGATCAACCGCCTGCGCGGCGACCAGATCGTCCAGCGGGGCAATGATGTTTTGCGCATAATGGAAGTAGATGGTGGCCCCACCCAGCGCGCTCCACATGGCATCGCCCAGGGTGCCCCCAGCCATCATGGTGGAGACTTTGGTCACGAAATCAGCGCCAGGGAAAGATTCGCGCACGATTTCGATATTGGGGTTCTCCTCCATGAACTTGGGCATCATCATGTCGTACAGGGCGTCTTCCTGCGCGCCGATGCGGGCGTGGAAACGGACTTGCACCTTTTCCGCTGCTACGGGTGCGGCAGTTGCGGCGGGCGCTGCTTCGCCAGCGGCGGGGGCGGCGGCAGGCGCGGGAGCTGCTGGCGCGGCGCAGGCGGCCAGAGCCAGACCTACGGCACTAAATGCGGTGGTCCGCAAGAAATCACGACGGGACAGACTTCGCTTGTCAGACATTTCTTCTCTCCTTTGATCAAAAAACGCAGATACTTCAATGGTCAATAGCCGCGCCATCGTCCGGGTGAAACAACCCCGGATGACGACGAAAAACACCGATTTTGTCCTGCAGCGCCTCCTCGTCGATCTCAATACCCAGACCGGGGCCGGTGGGCAGGTCAATATAGCCATCCTTCACCACAAAGGGCTGCTTCAGGTAGCCCTCGCCCAGATGGACCTGCTCCTGACAGAGAAAGTTGGGGATAGATGCGTCTAGCTGAATGCCCGCGGCCAGGGAGATGGGACCCAAAGGACAGTGGGGCGCAACCAGCACGTAGTAGCTCTCGGCCATCCCGGCAATCAGCCGCCCTTCGAAGATGCCCCCGGCGTGGCTGATGTCCGGCTGGACAATCGACGCCGCGCCTTTTTCCAGTATCTCACGGAAGCCCCACTTAGTAAAGATGCGTTCGCCAGTAGCAATGGGCAGATGGGTTTTGCGGGCCAAGTCGGCCAATACATCCACATTCTGGCACTGGACTGGCTCTTCAATAAACATAGGCTGGAAGGGTTCCAAAGCTTTGATGAGTGTACCAGCCATCTGGGGGCTGACCGCGCCGTGGAAATCAATGGCAATGTCCACATCTCGGCCTGCGCCTTCCCGCAGCGCTGCAAAACGATCCACCACAGCGTCCACAAAAGCAGGCGTCTCGATGAAGCGGTGAGCGCTTTGGCCAGTGACTGTGCGTGGGCCGGTCTTGAAAGCACGGAAGCCCTCGGCTTTACGCGCCTGCACATAGGCAATCTGTTCAGCAAGGGTATCGCCCCGGATGTGGGCGTAAACCCGGATACGGTCACGCAGGGGGCCGCCAAAGAGTTTATAAACCGGTACACCCAGGGCTTTGCCAGCGATATCCCAAAGCGCGTGCTCGATGCCAGAAAGCGCACTGGTGAGGACTGGTCCGCCCCGATAAAAGGCATGTTTGTAAATGGCCTGCCAGTGGTGCATGACCCGTGTAGGGTCTTTGCCCAGCAAATACGGTTCCACTTCAGCGATGGCCTGGGCCACTGTATGGACACGGTTTTCCAGGGTTGGCTCACCCCACCCGACAATGCCTTCATCGGTGGAAATCTTCAGAAAAAGCCAGCGGGGCGCAACCGGGAAGGTCTCGACGCGGGTAATGCGCATTAGACAGCTCGGCCGGGAAGTTACAGGGAAGAATTCTATGCGGTAACGTTACCACGAGGTGAAATTGGTGTCAAACGTTGCTATTATTGTACGCGCCAAATCCAGATTTCGCAACCCAGACCCGGTTCCCATTGCCGGGCCTGACAACGACAGATCGGATGGTTTCCCACGGGAAATTTTGTCCGGTGGATGCCCCTCCGCCGGAGTGAAGTCAGACCAACTATTGCACAAACCGTTCCAAAAACAGTCCGGCCATTACCCCGCGCAAGAAGAAAATGCTGGCTGTATTGTGGCTTACTCTGCGCAGATTCGTCACTGAAAAAGAGGCCGAATCCCTGCTGGATTCGGCCTCTTTTTCGCCAATCGGTATTTTTGCAAATCGGTTCTACACCGCGCTGACACGCACGGTCAACGGTTGGCGGGGATCGTTCTCCACGCGCCGGGCCGTAGCCCCGCCGCTGAAGATGCCGGACAGTACCTCTTCCAGAGCCGGGCCGATGGCGTTGACGCCGTCGTCGGAATTGGCGAAGGCCAGCCGGTCCAGAATCGCTACATCGGCGGCGTTGGTGTGGACGCGCAGACCAGCCAGTTCCGGCTCGGCTTCCAGGCGGCGAGCCGCGGCTACACTCTGGGCAAAGAGGGTCTGGAATGCGCCGGTCAGGCTCTCACCTACCTCCCGTTTGCGGGTGTAGAGCAGTCCCAGTTGACCGTCCACCACCTCCAGGCCGTAGTCGGCTTCGTGGCCCACGAGCAGAACCCCCGGCCCATCCACCACGTGCTTGTAGTCGGCCACGTCGATGAGCAGTTCGTTCTCTACCACGTGCTCCC
>CAMDQF010000330.1 GCA_945905745.1 Litorilinea aerophila | reverse complement strand
CGCTTGGGCTGCAACGCTTGGGATTTCGCCCAAGCGCTGAACAAGGAAGGCATCCCGGCCGGTGGCCCCTACCTGGGCACGGGCCGGGAAGGGCCGCTCTATCGCAACCCATTCCTGGCCGAGCCAAACTGCTATGGACGCAGCCGCTTCCCCTTTGATTACGGGCGCGACAAACCAGTAGAGTACCGCCATATGCAATGCCCCAACGGCGAAGCCCTGATGTCGCGTGGCCTCAATATCGCCATGCTCCCCAGCTTGGACGAAGAAGACATCCGCGATATCAGCCACGCCATCCGCAAAGTGGCTGGACACTTCTTAAGGTAACTAAGGCTACTTCACGAAAATAAGTACCCAAAAGTCCCCGGCACTTCACGAACTTCGACGCCTGGATTCCAGTCTACAGACTCGCAGGGCCAGAAAGTGCCGGGGACTTTGACTGTATACTCTATTATTTGAAATCGCCTAAGGAAAACCCATGGCCAATCCACTCAGGGCCGCGGTTGTCGGCCTACGTAATCATGCCGGCACACTGGAGCCGGACAAAGGGCATGGGCTGATCAAGTCCTTCAAGGCCCAGCCGGATGTGACAGTAGTAGCCTATTGCGAATGGGATATGGAGCAGGCGGACGCGCTGGACGCATTGCGCCGCGCTGATCCCCAGGCCCATTTCTACGCGGCGCTGGGCGATCTGCTCGCCCAGGAACTCTTTGATCTCGCAGTGATACTGCTTCCACCCAGCGAGGCGATTGCGGCCGCGCTGCAACTGGCGGGTGCTGGCAAGCATCTCTATATCGAGAAAAACGGCGCACGGCGGGCAAGCGAATTAGGCCCGCTTTGCGATTTGGCTTCAGAAAAGGGGGTGGTGATCCAAGTGGGCTATCCGTGGACTCACCACCCCGTCGCCCGCCAGATCAAGCAGTTGCTGGCGGAGGGCGTTCTGGGCAAACTGTTGGACATGGAAGCGCGATTGGTGACAACGCAGGTACGCTCGGGTCTGCGCGACCCGCACCATTGGATGTATCGCGCTGCCACCCAGGGCGGTGGTATTCTGCATATGGAAGGCGGTCATTGGTTGACCCTCTTTCACTACTTCACCGGCGCAGAGGTACGATCAGTGACTGCGCTCTGTAACCGGCTCACCGACGGGATTGAGACGGGGCTGGAGGATGTCGCAACCGTAGCACTGGAATTCGACAGCGGGGTTCATGCCCTCTTGCATATGGGCTATCTGCTCTCTGGCGCAGGGATACGCAACGACATGAATTTCATTCTGCGCGGGCTGGCAGGTGCGATCAGTTGGCCGCTGACGGGCGAACTCACCGTCAGCAGCGCCACATCTGCATGGCAGAATGCGCCGGTGCGCACTTTTCAGATAGAACCCGCGCCCCGTGCCGTCTACGCGGATCAGTGGGGTTATGAATTTGTGGCCGACTTTGTGCGCGCCATTCGCACTGGCGCGCACCCGCCAGTCACACTTGATGATGGCTATCGGGTACTCCAGATCATTGATGCTGCTTATGAATCCTCGCGCACAGGCAGGCGGATCGACCTACAATAAAATTACAACAAAGATAAGTAAGGGGTGTATCGGATGCCGCGTTATCTGCTGATGGCGGATCGGGTGTGGGATGGTCTCTCTGCGCGCGCTGCCGAAGGTTTGGCCGTGCTGGTAGAGGAGAGTAAAATCGAGGCATTGATCCCGAACGGCGAGATTCCGCCCGACGTGCCGCGCATTGATCTGCCCGGCTGCACACTGCTGCCCGGCCTGATCGACGCCCACGTCCACTACAGCGGGGTGATGGGAGCAGCCTTTCTGGCCGCGGGCGTGACGACGATCCGCGATGTGGGTAACGATCTGGCCTGGATTCTCGACCGCCGCAGCCAACACGCGGCCGATCCGAACCTGGGGCCAACGATTGTCTGCTGCGGTGTGCTTCACGATGGCCCTACCGCCTATTGGAAGGCAATGGGCCGACCCCATGCGGATGCAGACGCCTTACGGGCTTCGATCCAATTGCATGTGGCTGCTGGGGTGGATCAGATCAAACTCTATGCGGGACTCGACGCAGGGATGGTGCGGGCCGGTGTGGCCGAAGCGCACCGGTTGGGCAAATTTGTCGTCGCACACCTGGGCAGCACACGCGCCGAGGAGGCCGCCCTCAGCGGGCTAAATGAGATCGAGCATTTCGATCAGTGCGCGGTGGCCTGGCGCGCGGCAAGCGAAGCGGAAGATGATGACCTGATCGCTCTCTTTCGCAGCCATCAGGTGATAATGTGCCCGACGCTGGTGGTCTGGGATCGTTTGGGGCGCATCCTGGATCGTTCGTTGCACCACGACGAGCGCCGCCAATGGGTACATCCGGTCCACCGCGACATCTGGCAACGCTATCTGAGTCGTGAAGGCGCACCCCATCGCCGTTGGCGTTTTCAGGCAGCCATACCCCATTTGAAACGCTTTATGGCGCGCGCCCATGCTCAGGGAGTGGTCACGGCCTTGGGCACTGATACACCCTTTCCCCATCTCATTCCTGGCTTTAGCGTGCATGACGAACTGGCCATGTATGTGGATGCTGGCTTGCGCCCAGTGGAAGCGCTGAGCGCGGCCACAGTGGTCAACGCCAGGGTCTTGGGTATTGGCGAACGGGTGGGACGTCTCGCCGCCGGTTATGTGGCGGATGTGGTGGCGATTGAGGGCAATCCGCTGCACAGGATTGATGATATTAGCAATGTGCATAGTACAATTCACGCTGGGCAGCTATTTACCCCCGCAGAGTTACCCTCAATCGTCCAACGCACACTTAACCAGCAGCCGGATGATGCAATCACACGCGACCTATTGAATTATGTAAACGCATAGGCCACACGACCGGCTGACACCGATAACAACGCAAAGCGGACGCTGATTTGCGCAGAAAGAGCTGATCTGCGCTGATATAATCAGCGTCAATCATTCTTTTCAGCGTCATCTGCGTCCTATTTTTTCAAATCCGTGTTCCCTTTTATCCGTGTATACAACCCCACCTACACATCAGGAGCCGAAAGTATGGAATATCGACAGTTAGGCAGGAGCGATCTCAAAGTCAGCGCGATTGGACTGGGGGCAGTGACCTTCAGCCGTGAAATCGACGACGCGACTGCTTTCACAATCATCGATCACGCGCTGGATCGGGGGATCAACCTGATCGACACCGCCGAAGCCTATAACAAAGGCGGCTCGGAAACGGTGGTTGGCCGTTGGTTCAAAGAGAGTGGCAAGCGCGACAAAGTGATCCTGGCGACCAAACTGATCCCGCCCCTGACGGCAGAGCGCATCCCCCAGGCGGTCGAGGCCAGCCTGCGCCGTTTGCAGACAGATGTGATCGATCTCTACCAGGTCCACGCCTTTGACAAAAATACGCCGATGGATGAATCCTTGGCCGCCTTGAGCAAATTGGTTGACGAGGGCAAAGTACGCTATTTGGGTTGCAGCAATTTTGCCGCCTGGCAACTCTGCAAAGCCCTCTGGCGGGCGGATGTAAATGGATGGCCCCGGCTGGAATCTGTCCAGCCCAATTACAATCTCGCGATCCGGGACATCGAGAAGGAGATGCTGCCCTTCTGCGCCGACCAGCAGATCGGCGTCATCTCCTATAGCCCGCTGGGGGCAGGCTTCTTGACGGGCAAGTATAACCAAAGCTGGACAGCGCCCCAGGGAACCCGCTTTGACATCATCCCCGACCACTGGGCGGTCTACGAGAACGCCCTCTCCATGCAGCGCATGGAAAAGTTGCGCAGCGAAGCCGCCGAAAGCGGACGCTCGATGGTGCAGCTTGCCCTGGCCTGGGTGCTGGGTCAACCAGGCATCACATCGACACTGATTGGGGGCCGCACCACAGCCCACATCGATCAGGCATTTGAAGCAGCCGAAGCAGGATTGCCGGCAGAGTTGCGCGCCAGGCTGAACAGTTGGTAACGTGGGCAGGCACTTTCTGCCCTAGCCACTCTTCGCAGGAGGCAAATATGTGGTTAGCAGACCGACTCCAACAGATGGCGCCACACGCCATCTCCACTATCGCGGGTGCAGGCTACCAGACGGGGGGTCTGGCCCGGGATTCGGATGCGGGCTGGCCGATGGGTGTGGTGCGCAGTCTCGCCGAACGCTGGCTGGGCGATCTGATTGTGGTCGATTATCACGCCCACCGGCTCTGGCGCATCGACAGTGCAGGCATCCTCCACGCCCTGGCTGGCGACGGCATCCCCGGAAATTCAGGCGACGGCGGCCCCGCCCTCGCCGCCCGCTTCTACTGGCCCCACGACCTCACCCAGGACAAGCAGGGCAACCTATACCTCTCGGACCTGGGCGATCAGGTCATTCGGCGCATCGACGGCAAGACAGCCATCATCACGCGGGTGGCCGGTTCGGGCAGAGTCGGGCGGGGGGGTGACGGTGGACCCGCGCTCGACGCAGAGATGGACACCACCTGCGGCGTGGCCGTCGACGACGAGGGCAATATCTTTCTCTCCAGCGAATGGGCCAGCAACATCCGCCGGGTGGATGCCCAGACCGGCATCATCACCCTCTTCGCCGGGCCAAATGCGGCCAACATCCCCGGCCCCAACCGCCCCACCAGTGGACCAGCACTGAATCTGACCGGCTATCACGGCGACGGCGGACCCGCGGCTGACGCGGCTTTCCATCACCCGGAGCATCTGGCCTTTGGCCCGGACGGCAACCTCTACGTCTGCGACAACTCCAACGACCGCATCCGCCGCATCGACCGGCAGAGTGGGATTATCACGACTGTCTTCGGCACGGGCCAGCGCGCCTCCAACGGGGATGGCGGCCCGGCAGTGGAGGCGAGTACACTCATGCCCGACGCCCTCTGTCTGGACAGCCACGGCAATCTCTATGTGGGCGAAAAGTATGGCTACCGCATCCGCAAGGTGAGCGCGGCCACGGGGATCGCCTCCACACTGGTCGGCAACGGTGTGCCCGGCTTTGGCGAGGAGGGGTTGCCCGGCAGCCAGACCCACGTCAATTCGGTCGAGTGTGGCATCTGGGCCGACCCGGATGGCACGGTCTTCTGGTCGGACTGCTCTGGGCGGCTGCGGCGCTATGACGGGGCGACGGGCATCGTCACGACTGTGCTGGGTGGAACGAGCGTCCACGATGGGGAGGTGGCGACGGCGGGCTTTCTCAACGGCCCAGGCGGGCTGGCGATTGCACCGGATGGCACAATCGTCATCGCCGATGTCTGGAATCAGCGCATTCGTGCGCTTGACCCGCAGACGGGACACATCCGTACAGTGGCTGGCAACGGCGCCCGGGCCTTTGGCGGTGAGAATGGCCCAGCTACGGCAGCCTATATTGGCAATCCCCACGACGTGGCTGTGGATAGCCAGGGGCGCATTTTGATCGCCGACACCCGCCATGGGCGCATTCGGCGGGTCGAATTGGATGGGACCCTGCGCACTGTGGCCGGGACAACCCTGCCCTGGGATGGGGGCGAAGGGCGCTGGGACAAGGGCGACAATGGCCCGGCCAACAGCGCCAGCTTTGGCGGCATTGAAGCCGTGGCAGTGGACAGGGAAGACAACATCTATGTGGGTGATGTCACCTTTGGGCGCATCCGCAAGATCGACGCCCAGACCGGCATCATCACGACCATCGCCGGCGTGGGCATCCCCGGCTACAGCGGCGACCGCGGACCGGCTACCCGCGCCCGGATCGGTGCGCCCACGGCCATCCGCTTTGACGTCGCGGGCAATCTCTACTTTACCGACCGAGCCAGCCATACAGTGCGCCGCATCGACGGGGAGGGAATCATCACGACCGTCGTTGGCCGCGGTCAGGCGGGCTTCACCCCGGACGGTGAGGTGGCAACGGCAGCCCACATCGACACGCCCTACGGATTGGCAATTGCCCCCAACGGTACGCTTTACTTCGCCGATTCCCGCAACAACCGCGTGCGGCGGGTCAACAGCGACGGACGACTGGAAACGGTCGCGGGCGGTGAAATGGATGGAGATGGGGGAGAGGGCGAGTTGGCAGCCCTGGCAATGCTCAATGAGCCGCATGGCTTGGCCTGGTGGGGGGAAGGTATATTGCTTATCAGCGATCATTACAACAATCGGATAAAAGCAATACGGGTGGGATTATAACGCCGAATTTCAAGGATTATCCTCCCAATGACTGTGATGGTAGGACTGCACAATAGCGTGGAGTCATGAGCACCACTTTTCGATGAGTCTGAGGGTCTCTTGGGAAGGACGTCCTCGTCGTTTGGGAGGGGTCCAAGGGGGCGGGGGAACCCGAAAAGACCAAAGCTCATGCATGGACCAAATATGG
>CAMDQF010000329.1 GCA_945905745.1 Litorilinea aerophila | reverse complement strand
CAGTAATCAGTAATCAGTAATCAGTAATCAGTAATCAGTAATCAGTAATCAGTAATCAGTAATCAGTAATCAGTAATCAGTAATCAGTAATCAGTAATCAGTAATCAGTTACCAGTCACCGATTCCCTATCCCCAGTCCCCAATCCCTCCCCTACTCCCCAAACGCGGCATAGAGAATTTCGGCCACATAGCGTTGCTGTGGCGCGGGCACATCTTCCCACCTACCGCCCTGGGCCAGCAGACTGCGCACCCGCTCTGGCCCCCAATTGTAGGCCACCAGCACCCAGCGCAGATCGTTCGTCCCCAGCCCCAACAGAAAATCCTGCAAATAGGCCAGATAGACCCCGGCCACCTGTGCGTTTTCCACCGGGTTAAAGGGACTGGTAGCAGCCACTTTTGGCGCGAATTCGTCCCAAGTGGCGGGGAGAATCTGCATCAATCCCATATCGCCATCTCGTCCCAACGCCACCGGATCCATCCGACTCTCCCGATAGGCCAGGGCTGCCAGCAGCCGCCAATCAACCCCGGCCTGCTCGCCCACCGAGCGAAAGAGATCCGCGTAGGTGATGACCTGGGCCGCTGGATGTTCGGGCGTGGGCGCAGTTTCCATCAGAGGGGACGCGGGCGATACCACAGCGGCTTGGGCCGGTCCGGCGGTCGTAGGCAGCGGTGTGGGGATCGGTTCAGCCGTCTGTGGCAGATCGGGCAGGGGCGCAGCCGCCAACGCTACCAACTCGGCGGGCGCCGGCATCGGCGATGCGGACACGGAGGGGGCGGGTAGGACGACAATTACAGTTGCGGGTGGTGCTGTAGCTCTGGGAATCTCCGCTACCGGTGCGCTGCGCAACCCAACCAACAGCCCGGCAGCTCCCACAAAGGCCAATGCGGAGAGCAGCAAAAAACCAACCGCCAGCAGACCCAACAATACCCCCGGCCAACGACGACGAGGCGTGTGCTGACGGAGATTTCCAGGCAGCAGATGCAGGCTATGGGGGGGGCGGGATTCCGGTGAATAGCTAGGCATACGTTGGGTCAATTGTATCACATCAAACGGCAACGCGCATGAGGTCAACTGGTGGACATAAAATCGAGCCTGATCTATGATGGGGACATGACGAAAGCCACCACTTACCGACCGCAGAGAAGCCCCGAACCCATCGACCATACAATGACGACCCGTACCCGACTGCGCTGGCGGGTCGTCTTAGGAATTCTATCCGTCACAGCCACGCTGCTACTTTGGCTGATGGGTATGACAGCCGTACACAGCGCTGACCCAATGCAAGAACCAGCACCCACAACTTTGCCTGCCCATTCCGGGCTGCTCCTCGTGGGATTGGACCCAACGATCTCGCCCGCCGCGGCCGACGCTCTTTTTGCCGGGCAGGGGTTGATCACCAGCCGCCACTGGCCTGAGTTTGGATTGGCGGCGGTCACCCTGACTGCTGATGGGGGCGAACAGAGCCGGGAGAGAGCCCTGACCGCCGCCAAAGCGCGCCTGGCCCAGCAACCAGGCGTGCGTTTTGTGGAAAATGACTGGGCCATCGAAGCCGCCAGCCTCCCACCGCCCAACGACCCTTCCTACCCCGAACAGTGGGCACTCGCCCGCATCAATATGCCGGCGGCCTGGGATGCTACCCTGGGCGATCCGGCCCTGATTGTCGCTCTGATCGACAGCGGCATCGATCTGCAACACGAAGACCTGGCGGGGATGTCGATCTGGTCGAACGAGTTGGAGGTGAACGGGATTGCGGGCGAGGATGACGACGGCAACGGCTTTGTCGATGATTTTGCAGGCTGGGATTGGGTGGAGAACGACAATCAGATCGAAGACCCTTACGGACATGGAACCCACGTAGGCGGGATTCTGGCGGCCGACACCGACAACGGGATTGGGGTAGCCGGTGTAGGGCGCAATCTGACGATCCTGCCCCTGCGTGTGCTGGATGAGCGGGGCAGCGGCTTCATCTCCTATCTGGTGGATGCATTGGCCTATGCCCGGCGCAAAGGTGCGCAGATTATCAATCTTAGCCTCGTGCTGCGTCTCGATTCCCTGGCCGTAGCCGATTCTATTCATGCCTTTGTCGAGACAGGCGGACTGGTGGTGGCAGCCACAGGCAATTTCGGCAATCGGGTCTATTGGCCTGCTGCCTACACAGATACTTTGGCCGTAGCCGCTACGTCCATGGACGATACCCGGGCCATCTGGAGCAACCGCGGTCCGCAGACCGATTTGGCCGCGCCCGGCACGCTGATTCTGAGCACCTTCAAGAACAACAGCTATTACCTGAACGACGGCACCAGTATGGCCGCGCCTCACGTCAGCGCGCTGGCCGCGCTGGTGTGGAGTCTGCGCCCGGATTGGGACTGGCAGCAGGTGAAGGATCATCTGAAGGCCACGGCGGTGGATGTCAATCGGGTCATCTCGCCTGGCTTCGACATCGACATCGGCTATGGGCGCATCGACGCCGCGGCTGCCTTGACCCAGGCCGGCGCGGGTATCTCCTTTACCGTGGATTACCTGGCAGGCCAATACACCGCGGTCGATCAGCCCTTGCGCATCCCAGTACAGGTGGCAGTGACCGACACCAATGGCGATCCGCTGCCTGTCGTAAATGCACTGATCCACTACGAACTGAACGGAGCGCCAGAGATCGGTTCAGTCGAGAGCGGCCCGGTCGAGAGCGGCCCTACACCGGTACTTTCCGGCACGATTTTTTCGTCTGCCACCGGGCGCGGGCTGATAGAGATGCGCACACCCCAACAGGTGGGGCGATATGAGTTGCGGGTACATATGGCAGGACACGAGCGGCTCTACCCCATCACCCTGCAGGATGGACCGCTGGTGTTGGATGCAGATGTGGCCCAGCCTCTGCTGCGTGTAGGTGGCGAGCAGACCCAGATTGTCTTCAGCGCGGCCACAGGCGGACAGGGCGAGCTGCTGTCCGACCCCCTGTTGGTCGAACTGACCACCTCTCTGGGGAGCTTTTCCGATGGCAGCCAGCAGCGTACGGTCTGGCTGATGAATGGGCTGTTGACCGAAACATTGGCGACGGGAGAGGTGGCGGGTGTGGCCGAGATTGGGATGCGTACCGCGCTGCAAAGTCAGCGGACGTATGTCACCATCCGGCCCGGCTCGGCTCAATCGGTACGCGGTCCGGCGCGGATTTTTGCCCAGGATTGGGGGGGCGGTGTGAATCTCCCCATCCGCCTGGAGTTGGCCGATGGCTATGGAAACCCGATTTGGGATCGAACGAAGGTCAACTTCTATAGCCTGAACAGCAGCTTTGCGCCCCAATCCCCAGAGGTGGTGATGGGTAGGATAGAGACGCAGCTATTCGTGCCCGCGTGGGCAGCCCCGCGCGTAACCTATTGGTCGCTTGTACCCGGTACTTTTTTCATCTTTCAGGGGGAAGTGGTTGTCCTGCGTCACCATCTCTGGTTGCCCCTGGTCTCCGGCACGCAATAAGTAGGGGCACGAGGTGGGGCGGGACGAACTTTGCCGGCGAAGGCGAATGATCTGCCCGCCCTACCTCGTGCCCCTACGCGTGTCATCTCCAATACTGAGAAGATACTGAACATCCAATAAAAAAGGGGCGAAGCCGCTTTCACGGCTTCGCCCCTTTTTTATTAATTTATTGGGCTATCTGCTTCGTCTATCCTCCGCAGCTTACCAGTGGACCTTCGGGGTTTTGCGTGGTATGAAACTCATAGGTGCGTCCACCTGATTCGAGCACAATTCGGTAGCCGGGCGTGATCACCTGGGCATACATCATCCCCGCTTTGGGACAGCCCAGGCTGGAGTCCGACCAGTCCACGCCCTCTACGCTGACCACCTGCACGCTCTCGGCAGACGAACGGCCCAGACCCGCCACCTCTGCTTTGGCCCGTTCTATCAATTGGGTGGGACTGCCGTTGGTTGTTGCCATTTCGCCTCCTGGGGGTACGCCGATTCCCTCACTTGTGGTTTCTGTCGCTGGTTCTTCGGTCGCAACTGGGGTTGCGGTCGGCTCGACTGTGGCCGATGCAACTTGCGGTGTGGCTGTTGGCTCGCCCAGACTGCGCACAGGAAGCGGAGTCACTGCCGGTGCAACGGGCAGTCCAGCACACCCGACCAGAAAAACCAGTGCCATCAGCAGGCCCAAGCTCCAGATAATCTTCCCCCGAACCACAAACGCATTGGACATACTCATTCATCTCCCTGTTATCCATCAGTGACAGTTCCCTGACGGCTCTGTCACTCTTCCGTCTGGACGGATCATTGCGACCGCCTGGGAGTAGGACGAAGTGCAGCAGACGAATGTTCCGACAGCCAGTCCTCAAAGACTTCGCAACAACTGCTGGATGATACCAAGGGCGATAAAAACGACGATGGGCGAGATATCAATCATTCCTATCGGTGGGATCAGTCGACGCGCAGGCTCCAGCACTGGGTCTGTCACCTGTACAAGCATTTGAACAATCGGGTTATGCGGGTCCAGATTGGGAATCCAGGTCATCAAAATACGGATCAATAATACAAATGTATAAATCTCAATCACATTCGCCAACAATTGAAACATTTCCTCTACCCTCTCGGTTCATCAAAAATACAATGAAAAATTCAAGAATGTTACGGTTCAAGAATGTTCGGCCGTCTCACTCAAATCGCCCAATGCTTCACTGCGGGCTGCGGCTGCGGCCACCGCTTCGATGAGCGCGGCCCGCACGCCCCGCTGCTCCAACACCAGTGACCCGGCCGCGGTGGTTCCACCTGGGCTAGTTACCCGATTGCGCAGGTCTGCTGGGTGAAGGTTGCCCTCCCGCATCAGGGCAATACTGCCTTCAATCGTTTGCAACACCATCCGCTCGGCCTGTACCCGGCTCAGGCCGATGTGGACCCCGGCGTCGATCAGTGCTTCGACCAGCAGGAAGACGAAGCCTGGCCCAGAGCCGCTCAATCCAGTGGCCAGATCGATGGCGTGTTCGTCATCCACAAAAAAGGCATCGCCCATCGCTTCCAGAATCATCTGGGCCTGGCCTTTGTCGTCGGGGGTGACAGCCGACGTAGCGGTCCAGACGGTCATCCCTTTGCCCACCTGGGCGGGGGTATTGGGCATAGAGCGCACAATCCGTTCGTGGCCCAGCCCCCGGCGCAGGCTGCTGATGCGCACACCGGCCATAATGCTGATCACAAGTGTCTCCGGTTGGAGCAGACCGACCAGACCGGGCAATACTTTGTCCAACACCTGGGGTTTGATAGCCAAAACCAGAATCGACGCCCCGGTGGCCGCCGCGCTGTTCTCGGCTTCGACCCCTACGCCGTACTCATTGCGTAGATAGTCGCGTCGGGCCGGGACAGGCTCCGCTACTGCCACCTGCTCCGGCTGGGCCAGCCCACCCAATACCAGCCGTTTAAGAATGGCTTCGGCCATTGCGCCGCCGCCGATAAAGGCAATCTTTCCGCTCAGTTGCATTTAACCCATCTCCCGCTTTCCAAAAATAGCCGTGCCCACCCGCACAATCGTAGCGCCCTCTTCAATCGCCACTTCAAAATCGTTGGTCATTCCCATCGAAAGATGCCGCCAATCGCCCTGGGGAAAACGCTGGCGAATCTCCTCCAATAGCAGGCGCAGACGGCGAAAGATGGGCCGGGCGCTTTCCGCGGCGCTTTCCAGAGGGGCCATCGTCATCAACCCTTGCAGATGCAGACCGGGCATTGCCAACAGGGCGGGCAGATCGGCCAGCACTTCGTCCGGCGTGAAGCCGTGCTTGCTCTCCTCGCCGCTGACATTGACTTCCAACAGCGCGGTGACGGTTTGCCCCGCAGCGGCGGCGTCCCGGCTCAAGCGTTCGGCCAGCTTGTGGGTGTCCACCGAATGGATTAGGGCAAAGGGGCCGACAGCCAGTTTGCTCTTGCGGCTCTGGATCGTGCCGATGAGGTGCCAGCGCAGACCCGCCACGCCCTGACTCTCGGTCAGCTCAACTTTCTCCCAGAGTTCTTCCAATCGATTCTCGCCAAAATCCATCTGCCCAGCCGCGGCCAACTCGGCGATCATCCCAAAGGGCTTTGTTTTGCTGACAGCCACGAGCGTAACCTCCGCCGGGTCGCGGCCAGCCCGCTGCGCGGCCTGGGCAACCCGGGCTTGCACCAGAGCCAACCGTGCGGCCAATGAGAGTTCATCGTCTGGGTCTTGGGTCTGGGGTAGAAATTGTTCTGACATGTGGAGATTGTACCAGCGATTGGGTGGAGGAGCAAAGGATTGGTTGATTGGTTGATTGGTTGATTGGTTGATTGGTTGATTGGTTGATTGGTTGATTGGTTGATTGGTTGATTGGTTGATTGGTTGATTGGTTGATTGATTGG
>CAMDQF010000328.1 GCA_945905745.1 Litorilinea aerophila | reverse complement strand
AGGCAAGAGAGGACTGTATAGGCTATAAAATAACCTACTTTGCCGCGGCTGTCAAATGGGGCAGAGATGTCACCAGCAATTCCAAATTTGACAGAAATAGAACGCGGATGACGCTGATTGGACAGATCAAAGCGGATAAAAGCAAAAACCTGCGCCGTAAAATCCGCAAAAATCCGCTCCATCCGCGTGATCCGCGTTCTATATTTGGAACTGCTGGAGATGTCACAGTTCTCGATGCGATGGGCAGGATTGAAAAACGATTTGCGTTCTCTCCGGCGGGTGGGTATACTATGCGCAACTGTCTCCGATCTCTCCCCCTATACCCGGAAGATTCTCATGAAAATCACAGAAATCAAAACTTTCCTGATGAGCGCGGGCGTGGCCGGCGGTGGCTGGAACAAACGCAACTGGCTCTTTGTCAAGATTTTCACCGACGAGGGCATCTACGGTGTGGGGGAAGCCAGCGGTTGGCCCCGGGTTGTGGAGACAGCCATCCACGACCTGACGCCCCTGCTCATCGGCGAAGACCCCTTTGCCATCGAAAAGCTCTGGCAGAAGCTCTTTATCGCGATGATGGGCCACGGCATGACCGGCGTGGTGGGCGGCGGCGCGCTGACAGGCATCGATATGGCCCTGTGGGACATCAAAGGCAAGGCCCTGGGCGTGCCTGTCTACGAACTGCTGGGCGGAAAAATGCGTGACACCATCCGCCTCTATACCCACGCCCACACCCCGGAACGCTCGCTGGAACTGGTGGAGCGGGGCTTCACCGGCATCAAAACCGGCGGCGTGCAGGACCCGTTGCAGCGGGTCAAACGCATCCGCGCGGCTGTCGGGCCAAATGTCGATATTATGGCCGACGTGCATGGCCCGCCCTGGCTGACTGTGCCTGATGCCATCCGCCTGGGCAAGGCGTTGGAGGAGTACGATCTGCTCTTTTACGAAGACCCGGTGGCCCCGGAGAATATCGAAAACATCGCTAAAGTGGCGCGCGCCGTCAACCTGCCCATTGCCGCAGGCGAACGTCACGCCACCATCTACGGCGTGCGCGAACTGATCGAGCGGGAGATCGTCGATGTGATCCAGCCGGACACCGGACGGGCGGGCGGTCTGCTGCAAATGAAGAAGATGGCGGCGATGGCCGAAGCCCACGGCATAAGCTTTGCCCCCCACGACGGCTCTCTGGGGCCGGTGGCCGAGATGGCCGCGGTCCATCTACTCTGTACCCTGCCCAACTTCCTGATTCTGGAGCATCTGGAGGACGACGCTCCCCAGCGCTACGAAGTGATGCAGCCCCAGCCCACAATCGTCCAGGGCGCAATTGTCGTCCCCCACGCGCCGGGTCTGGGGATTGATATTGTGGAGGATGCCATCGCTCACTATCCCTCCAGCGGCAACATCTCCGATCCGAAGATGGACGAATATGTCTATGTCCAGGCCAAGTACGGCCGGGCGGAATGGCTGAAGGGCTGATTGCGTATTGCGTATTGCGTAAGTTAACAGCGTTGGTCGCTTCGTTCGATGCTTTTTGGGCAGGGCAACAAACAACTCCACAAACCACACAGCGTCCTTCGTCGTCACGATCACCACTACTTACGCAATACGCAATACGCAATACGGAACACACATACCAAAGGAAACCCTACCCAATGCCTCCCTCCTCCCCACGCCCGCACCTGCTCTCGGACGACGCCAAGGCCAAGCTGCGCCAGGTCTCCACGGCCACGCTGACTTCCCAGTTGGGCAAGCACGGCCTGCGCAATACCTTTCTGGCCGGGCTTTATCCCCTGCGCCCGGACCTGCGGATGGTGGGCTACGCCTTCACCCTGCGTTTCATCCCGGCCCGGGAAGATTTGGCTGATGAACTCTATGACAACACCAAAAATGTCCAGCGGCTGGCCGTGGAAGCGGTGGGCATGGAGGATGTGCTGGTGATCGATGCGCGCAATGACACCAGTTCGGCCTCCCTGGGCCACATTCTGGGCACACGTATCACAGTGCGCGGCGCGGCCGGGCTGGTGACGGACGGCGCGCTGCGCGACACGCCGGGCTTTCGTACACTGCCATTGCCCGCCTACATCCGCGCCGCCCATGCCAACACCTCCTTCGTGGCCCACCACCCGGCGGAGATGCAAGTGCCCATCGGCTGCGCGGGGGTGGCAGTGATACCCGGCGATGTGATTGTGGGAGATGGCGAAGGGGTTGTGGTGATTCCCAGCCAGATGGCCGAGTCGGTAGCCCACGCCGCATTTGAGCAGGAAGTCCGGGAAAAGTTTTTTCAAGAGAAGATATCGAACGGGGCCAGCATTCTGGGTGTCTATCCACCCAATGAAGCAATTTTGGCCGAATTTGAACGTTGGCGTAAAGAAAAAGAAATCTAAATTTGTAGAAGAGCTGGTTTTGCTGGGAATATGGCTGGTTTGCACAAGAGGATAACCACTTTTTCGCGTTTTTGCTAGTTGACGGCTTTTCAATTCTCTGTTATAGTTTGCCCGGATACAATTGCCAGGGTTTTGCTAGAATGATAAAACTCCCCCAGCCTGGTGAACGATTTCCTTACAAACCCTCTGTACCCCGTCAGTCCGAACGACAAATGTGTTGCTCGTAGCAACGGATTCTCCGTTGTTGCGCCTTTCCCCAATTCTTGTTTCATTTGCATGTCTTAAGGAGGCAAACTGTGGACCGAAAGACCCTTTCCCGACGTTCCTTTCTGCGCTTGGCTGGTGGGGCTGTGGGCGTAACGGCTCTGGCCGCTTGCGCACCCCCGGCCGCCGCACCCGCCGCGGCCCCGGCCGCACCCGCCGCTGCCGAAGCAGCACCCGCCGCCACCGCTGCCCCGGCTGCGGAGACAATGGTAGACAGCGCCCATCCCCTGTGGGTCATCCTGGACGTCGACTTCCACGATACCTACAACGAGTACACCCAGGCTGAGTTGAAAGCCTTTGCAGAAGGCAAAGGCTGGCCGCTGGAATTCATCGACTCGGCTGGCTTTGCGGCTGGCTCGGGTGAAACCGAACGCATCTCCGCGGCTGTGCAGGCGGGCGATCCCCCGGACCTGGTACGCCACACCCTCTCCCCGCAACTGCTGCACAGCCTGGACACCACCCAGCCCGTCTCCGATCTGGTCGCGGCTATCGAAGAAGTCTACGGCCCAATCGCACCTGTCCTGAAGATTGGAAAGCTGATCGACGGGGAATGGTGGGCTGTCCCCTATCACCAGCGAGCTGGTGGTGGTTACTATCGCAAGGATGTCTTTGAGGCTGCGGGTATCGACATTCAGAGCATCCGCACCTACGACAAGCTGCGCGAAGCCTGTCTGGCCGTTTCCACCCCCGAACTCTTCGGCTGGGGTATCACCGTCAATAAGTCTGGCGATGGCAACAGCATCATCCAGCGCGTCAAATGTGGTTGGGGCGCGGGCTGGCAGGACGAAACAGGCCAGTATATCGCCGCCAACTCGCCCGAGATGATCGAGGCCATGAACTTCCTCAAGGATACCTATCTGGATCCCCAGTGGGCATCCATGCTGCCTCCCGGCGTGCTGGCCTGGAATGACATCTCCAACAACGAAGCCTTCCAGGGTGAGGTGATTGCCTACACCGAGAACGCCGGCACCGTCTATGCCAAAGCGGTGAAGGACAAACTGCCCGTAGCCGAGAAGACCGGCTATCTTGCGCAACCCGGTGGCCCGGTCAACCAGGAATTCAACAGCGTCGGCAGCAAAGACTGGTTCATCCTCAAGGGTGCCCACAACACCGAGGCCGCCAAGGAAGTGATTCTGGCTTTCACCACCGATCTGGGACGCATGGATGCCATGCTGGCCTCGTCGCCGGCCTACGCCATCCCGGCCTACACCAATCTGTGGGATATGTCCGAATTTGCCAAGAACAATGAGATGTCCCAGCAGATCAAGCCGGCAGCCCTGAACGACTCAGGCATCGATGCCGGTGCCTGGCCTGGCCCCCCCTCGCCCGCTCTGACCGCCATCGAGAACACCGGTATCTGGAACGATATGGTCAACGCCTTCATCACCGGCACGCCGGTGGAAGAGGCTGTGGCCACGGCCCACGACCGGATGGTGCTGGTCTTCAAAGAATTTGGTCTGCCCGGCGAGAAGTAGAAAGTTCTTCCCGTAGGGGGCGGTCGAAGTAGGGGGTAGTCTCAGACCGCCCCCTACTTCGACCGCATTCGGTATTCCCTCCGAATACACTGAGAGAGAATGAAATGGAATTAACAAGTCCACGCACAGCCATCGAACGTCAGTACGAAGCAGAGAGACCAACCCGTCGTCTGCGCCATATCTTAGGGCCGGACTGGAAGGAGGGCTATCTCTTCATCTTCCCGGCGCTTTTCATGTTGGGTACGATCATAGGCTATCCCTTCCTGCGCGCATTTTATACTGGCTTCACACGCACAACCACCCTGGAAATTGGTCCATGGATTGGACTGACAAACTATGTAAACCTGTACAACGACCCGTTTTTCTGGGATTCCGTGCGTATCTCTCTCACCTATACCATCGCGGCGGTTGTTCTCAAGTTCTTTGTGGGGATGATTGCGGCCCTGCTCTTACACCGGATGACTCGCTTCGCCACGATCTTTACCGCGATGGTGATGTTGCCCTGGATTATGCCCGAAGTGGTGCGCGCCATCACCTGGAAGGGGCTGTTGGATCCCATCTATGGGATGGTCAATCCACTTTTGAAGGACTTGGGACTGATTACGACATCGATTCCCTTCTTTGGCACGCCCCAATTGGCCTTGCCATCGGTAATTCTGGTCAACCTGTGGGCTGGCATCCCCTTCTTTACACTCTTACTTGTGGCTGGTCTCAAAGCCATTGACAAAGAACAGTACGAGGCTGCGGCGATTGATGGGGCCAGCGGCTGGCGTCAATTTTTGCACATCACCCTGCCCGGTCTGCAATATGTGATTCTGGTCGAGGCGCTGCTCTCCTTCATCTGGACCTTCAACGGTTTTACCCAGGTTTTCCTGCTCACAGGCGGTGGGCCGTTGGGTTCGACGAAGATGTACACAATCTTCGCCATTGAAGCGGCACGCAGCTTCCGCATCGGTACAGCCGTGGCTGCCGCCATGTCGATGGTGCCTATGTTGGTGATTCTGATTATTATTTTGGGGCGCAATGTCCTGGCGACCCAGACAGGCCGCTCCGCCCAATCGGCAGCCGAACAGAATACAGGTCTGTTTGGCCTGATCTCCTGGCCCTTCCGTATAATTGTCTCCCTCTTTGGTGCCATCTTCTGGATCGTCAACAATGGCATTGAGGTGATTCTGGATGGGATCGGCGGCGCCTTCCGCAAAGCGCGTCCGCTCTCCTACGATGCCCACGCATCGGCCATGCGTGCCAAAGCGGGACGTCGTCGTGTCAATATCGTGGCGGGTATTATCCTTGCGCTGCTGCTCATCTTTGAGCTGTTTCCCTTCTACTTTGTTTTGATTACCTCCTTCAAAGAAGAGGCACAGATCGTCTCCTTCCAATCCCTCTACTATCCCGACCCGTGGACTTTGGGACAGTATGAGAAGCTGCTTGGCCCCACCCGCAACTTCCTGGCCTGGATGCGCAATTCGGTGATCATTTCTACCGTGACGCCTCTGGTATCGACAGTTGTCGCCGCCCTGGCCGCCTATAGTCTGGTGCGCCTGAATTGGAAGGGCAGCCGCTTCCTCTCCAGCGCGGTCTTCGCCGCCTATCTCATGCCTGGTGTGCTGCTGGTCATCTCCATCTATCAGATTTTCGCCAAAGTGGGGCTGACCAACAGCCTATACGGGCTGATGATTGCCTACTCCACCTTTGCGCTGCCCTTTGCGATCTGGCTGATGATGGGCTACTACGCCTCTATTCCCCGGGAACTGGAGGATGCCGGTCTGATTGACGGCTGCAACCGCTTCCAGGTCTTCTGGCGCATTGTGCTGCCCCTGACCAAACCGGCGCTGATGGCGATCTTCCTCTTCGGCGTGACGAATGCCTGGCATGAATATCTCTTTGCCTACATTCTCATCTCCAAGCAGAGTCTGATGACTCTGCCTGTGGGTCTGGGTATGATGATCATCGGCGATGTGCAGCCCTGGGGTGAGTTGACCGGCGCTTCGATGATTATGGCTGTCCCGGTCTTTATTCTCTATTCCGTCGGCCAGAAATTTATGGTGGCGGGTTTGACCGCCGGTGCGGTGAAAGGGTAGAGCCTGGAACGTAGGCAAGTGGATGGCGTGGCTGGTTATGCGCTGGTTACACAAAAAAGGAAGGGGCTGCAAAGCACCCTTCCTTTTTTGATCGGCGACAGCCCGCTGGTCTCCTGTGAATTCCAGAGGTGGAAATTACCTCCCTGGGCTGGTAAAGCCTGGCGTAAATACCCCTATGATTTCTGTGGTGCGTGGTGCGTACCGGTACACGCACTACGCACCACAGAAATGGC
>CAMDQF010000327.1 GCA_945905745.1 Litorilinea aerophila | reverse complement strand
TAGTGCTGGACAGAAGAATAGCCAGCGAATTCACATCTGTACCCCTCGAACCAGCGACAGGAGATTCGATGCCCACCTTTGACCCAATCCTCCACATCTTCGAAACCGATTTTACCAGCACCCGCGTCTATGCCGACCCCATCCGGGATGTCTCTCTTTCCGTCATTTTCACCGGGCCGGACGGCGCAGAAGTGACTGTCCCCGGCTTCTGGGACGGCGGCGACACCTGGCGGGTGCGCTTTTCGCCGCCCAGCGCGGGCGAATGGCGCTACGTCACCCACGCCAGCGACCCTTCGACAGGCTCAGGGCATCGCGCGGCCAACGCCGGGCTGCACGGCCAGACGGGCAGCTTCAGCGCGCCGACATACACCGGCGATCTGCCCCTGCTGGCCCACGGCCCCATCCGCGCCGCCGCCGACGGCACCCATCTGGTCCACGCCGACGGCACGCCCTTCTTCTGGCTGGCCGACACGGCCTGGAACGGTGTGTTGAAGGCCCAGCCCGCAGACTGGGACGAATATTTGGCCGAGCGGCGACGCCAGGGCTTCACCGCCATCCAGTGTGTGATCACCCAATGGCGGGCCTTCCCCCAGGACGCCGCCGGTGAACTGGCCTTCACCGGCACGGACAATATCCAGATCAATCCAGCCTTTTACAGCCGCTTCGACGACAAACTGGCCGCCATCACCCGGGCCGGACTGGTCCCATCGCCGGTGCTCGTCTGGGCCTGTACCCCTCACGATCCCGGCTACTATCTGCCTGCTGCGGATTGCACAACTCTGGCCGCCTACGAAGTGGCCCGCTACGCAGCCTATCGTCCCATCTGGATTTTAGGTGGGGATGGGGAATATCGGGGCGAGTATGCTCAAAAGTGGAAAGAGACCGGACGGGCGGTCTTTGGCGACAGTGACACAGAGCCGGTGACAATGCATCCGCGCGGTATCAACTGGCCCGGGGAAGATCTGCGCGACGAAAAGTGGCTCACCTTCCATAGCTACCAGAGTGGCCACGGCGACAGCGACGAAGATCTGCGCTGGCTCCAATCCGGCCCACCGGCAACCAATTGGAACATCTCGCCGGTCAAGCCAGTGATCAACCAGGAACCCAACTACGAGAGCCACCTGGCCTATCATTCCCGCCAACCTTTCAGCGCCTACCAGGTACGCCGGGCGCTCTATTGGAGTCTGCTCGTCTCCCCCACCGCGGGCGTCACCTACGCGCATCACGGCATCTGGCCCTGGATGGAAGAGGCCGGTGTTCCCGCTGATCATCCCAACAGTGGCGTGGCTCCTACCTGGCGGGAAGCGCTGCAGAGCGAAGGGGCGACCGGCGTTGTGCATCTGGCCCACTTTTTCGGTAGCATTGACTGGACTTCTCTGCGCCCGGCCCAGCATCTCCTGACACAACAGCCCGGCGACGCCGACCCCAATCGCTTCATCGCCGCGGCCCAGGGCGGCGAGTCGGTCGTCGTCTACACACCCGGCGATCCTGTTCACCTCATCCGTTCTCTCAGCGATGCTCGCTGGTACAATCCCCGCACGGGCCAATGGAGCGAGGCGGGCAGTGGTACATTTTTCAAACCCGATGACGGGCAGGATTGGGTGTTAATTGGTTGACTGGGTGGCTGGGTGATTGGGTAGTAGCCGACCTTCGGCTCGCCAATCACCTGGACATCTGTCCTGTTCCTTCAGAAAAAAGGGGAGGGAGAAAGCACCGCAGCGCTCTCTCCCTCCCCTTTTTGAGGCCATTTCGGGCGTATATCTACACAGCTACGGACGTCTCCTCTTCCCGCTGGAACTGGCTCATATAGAGGTCGTAGTAAGCACCCCGCCGTTCGATCAGTTCCGTATGGGTGCCCCGCTCGGCAATCAGCCCATCTTGCAACATCAACACCTGGTCCGCGTTGCGAATGGTGCTGAGCCGGTGGGCGATGACGAAGCTGGTGCGCCCTTTGAGCAGAACCTCCAGCGCGGCCTGAATCTGGCGCTCGGTGCGGGTGTCCACACTGCTGGTGGCTTCGTCCAGAATCAGGATGCGGGGATTGGCCAGGGCAGCGCGGGCAATGGCGAGCAACTGGCGCTGGCCCTGGCTTAGACCGCTGCCCCGCTCGCCCAGAATTGTCTGGTAGCCTTCGCTGAGGGAGAGGATGAACTCCTCGGCGTGGGCCAAACGGGCCGCGGCCTTCACTTCCTCTTCGCTGGCTTCGGGACGGCCAAAGCGGATGTTGTTCATCACTGTATCGCTGAAGAGGAAGGAATCTTGCAGGACGATACCCACTTGACTGCGCAGGGAATCCAGCTTCATATCCCGCACATTCACCCCATCGATCAAGACCGAACCACTTTTGGTGTCGTAGAAGCGGGGGATAAGGTTGATGATCGTCGTCTTGCCTGCGCCCGTCGGCCCGACAATCGCCACAGTCTGCCCCGGTTCGGCGGTCAAGTTCACACCCCGCAGCACCGGCTCGCCGGCATTGTATTCCAGCGTCACATCTTTGAACTCCACCCGGCCCTGAATCTGGCCGATTGCCACTGGCTTGGGCGCTTCGATAATATCTGGCTCTTCGTCGAGCAGACCGAAGATGCGCTCGGCCCCGGCGATGGCGCTCTGGATATTCGCCCACAATACGCTCACCTGTTGGATAGGCTGGTTGAAGCGCTGGACGTAGCCCAGGAAAGTGACGATCAGCCCCAGAGAGACCAGATTGCCGCCCAGAGTTTGGCCGCGTAGCAGGGCAATGCCACCCACGCCCACCACAATGGCAATCGCCACGTAGCCGAGGGCTTCTAGCGTGGGGGCGAGAGCCGCGGTGAAGGCCACCGCCCGGATGTTGGCGTCCCGATTGGCCGCGTTGCTCACCCGGAAGTTTTCGATGTTGGCCTCTTCCCGGGCAAAGGCTTGCACCTCGCGCACGCCAGAGATGCTCTCCTGCAAGTTGGCATTGACATTGCCGATCTCCTCGCGGGTCTTGCGAAAGGCTTTGCGGGCCTGGTCGCTGAACCAGAGGGTTGCCCAGATCATCAACGGCACCACCAGCATACTGATCAGGGCATAGGCCAGATTGAGGGTGAGCATTTTGTAGATGATCCAGACGATGAGCAGCACGCCGCCCAGGACCTGGAGCAGGGCAAAGTTCATCGCCTGTTGCAGGGTCTCCATATCGTTGGTGATGCGGCTCATAATATCGCCGGTTTCGTTCTTGGAATAGTAGCCCAGGGAGAGGCGGTGAATGTGGCGGAAGACCTCCTCCCGCATGTTGCGCAGCACGTGGCTGCCCGCCCAGGTCATCAGGAAGAATTGCAGACCGGTGACAATCGAAGTAGCTACATAGAGGCCGACAATCACCAGAACCAGCCGGGCCAGCCCGGAGACCAGTTCTGCGCTGCTGGCGTCTGGGGTCAGGCTATCCCACCAACAATTGGACTGGGACGCGCTGTCTCCTCCCATCAGCTCTGCCATACCGGGGATGGCCGCGCCGTCAGCGCCGCTTGCGTTGCTCAGCGCATTGCGGGCCACGGCCGGCGCGACGTAACAGTCAGTGGCCTGGCCGATCAGCTCAGGCGAGATGACCTGCGCCCAGGTACCGGCGATGATCAGCCCGGCCACCAGCAACAGTACCAGACCGTAGGGGGCAAAATAGCGGCTCAGACGACCCAGTGTCGCGCCGACCCGCTTTGGTTTCAGCGTCTCTCTGTCCAGAATACCTCGTGGACCCATCATAATCGTATACCCTCCGTATTGCGTAGTGCGTATTGCGTAGGTAGTGGCATTGGCGGCTCTGAAGAAGACCATTTGTCCGGCAAATACAACCGGGATTCTTCGTCACAGCGAAGCCAATTGTGATTATCGAGATTTCGTCACTACTTACGCAATACGCAATACGGAATTCTATTCAACCGTCAGAATCAGTTCTCCCGCCCCTTCCACCACCGCATCTTCCACCAACTGGCTGCTGAAGATTTCGGCGTAGATGGGGTTGGTCTCCATCAGTTCGGTATGGGTTCCCACACCGACAACCTGCCCCTTCTCCAGAACGATAATCTGGTCGGCGTTGCGCACAGTGCTGATGCGCTGGGCGATGACGATACTTGTGCGCCCCTGCATCAGTTTGTCCAACGCCCGCTGGATGAGGGCTTCCGTCGCCAGATCCACACTGCTGGTGGAATCGTCCAGAATCAGAATGCGGGGGTCCAAGAGCAGGGCACGGGCAATCGCGACCCGCTGCTTCTGCCCTCCGCTGAGGGTCGCGCCCCGCTCGCCCACGGGCGTGTCATAGCTTCCGGGGAAGCCGACGATAAAGTCGTGGGCTGCGGCGGCTTTGGCGGCAGCGATGACCTCCTCATCACTGGCCTCCGGGCGGCCAAAGGCGATGTTGTCCCGGATTGTCCCGGTGAAAAGGTTTGTCTCCTGCAGGACAATCCCAATCTGGCTGCGCATGGATTCCAGGGTCACATCCCGCACGTCGATGCCGTCAATCGTCACGCGGCCATCGCTCACGTCGTAGAAGCGGGGGATGAGATTGATGACGGTGGATTTGCCGCTGCCCGTTGCACCCAACAGGGCGACGGTCTGGCCGGGGGCGGCGTCAAAGCTGATGTTGGAAAGCACCGGATCACCGCCGCTGAAATAGCGGAAGGTGACATTCTCGAAGGCCAGTTTGCCGCTGATGGCAGGCAGAGGCCGGGCGTCGGGTTTGTTTACCACCTCATTGCGGGTGTCCAAAATCTCAAAGATGCGGGTGGCGCTGGCGCTGGCCTGGCTCATCTGGCTGATAATAAAACCCAACTGGCCGATGGGAAAGAAGACGTAAATCAGGTAGAGGCTGAATTTCTGCCACTCCCCAAAGGTCAGGGTGCTGTCGATAATCTGCACGCCGCCGTAGTAGAGCACCGCAGCCTGGCCCAGATTCGCCAGCATAAAGATGACCGGAAAGAGAAAGCTGAAGACTTTGCCGACGGTAATACCCTGGTTCATCAGATCTTCGGAGGCCACATGAAATTTGGCCTGCTCCTGGGGTTCCCGCACAAAGGCTTTGACCACTTTGATACCGGCCAGATTCTCCTGCAAAATCGTGTTCAGTCGGGAGAGTTTCTCCTGCACCGCGGCGAAGAGCGGCTGGGCCACCGCGCCAAAAACCGCAAAGAGAATCAGGGCCAGGGGCAGCACAGGCAGAATGACGAGGGTGAGACGGAAGTTGGTAAAGAGCAGAATGATCAGCGTCCCTACCAGCAGCACCAGCGCCTGCACCGCCATCAGCAGCCCCTGGCCGATGAAACCGCGCAGCTTCTCCACATCATCCGTGGCCCGAATCATCAATTGGCCCGTGCGGTTGCGGTCGTGATAGCTAAAGGAGAGGCGTTGAATCTTCTCGAAGAGTTCGTTGCGAAAATCGAAAGCCACGCCCTGGCTCATCTGCTCCGAGACAAAGGTCTGGGAAAAGGCAAATGCGCCGCGAGCCACGGCAAAGACCACAATAAAGAGCAGTGCCCAGTAAAGGGCGATCTCAGGCCGGTTGGCAAAGGTGTCGAACTGCTCTGCGCTCCAGCCCAGCCGCTCCAGCACCGCGGGCAAAAAGCTGGCGGGTACAGCGCCGATCTGTTGGGCAATCATCCCATTCGTCACTGCGTCCAGCACATTCTGCACCAGTTGAGGGACCATCAACTGCGCGCCTGTGCTGATGAAGAGAAAGAGATAGGCGAAAATCGCCATCCGTCTATAGTGGCCCAGATAGCGGATGGCCCGCCCCAGGTCCCGAAAACTGGGCTTGGGGCGACCGCTCTGCCCCTCCTCGCCTTTCTTGCGTCGTTGGAACATTCCCGTTCCTCCTGTCTATGCGCTCTTGACTTTGGCGTTATTCTCTGTCCACTGGAGCAGCGAATAATGCAATTTTCCCAACAAAATTTCTGACTGTTCGATCTCTGCCGCGGTCAGGCTATCCGAAAGGCGGTTGAGAAAGTGGATATGGACGGGCAGACTTTCGTGCATCAGCCTGCGCCCATCCTCGCTGAGTTGAATGCGAAAAGCACGCAGATCGCCTGGATCAATCGTGCGCTCGATCAGTCCGTGTTCTTCCAAATGGCGCAGATGGGCGCTGATCGTATTTTTGCTCAAGCACTGACTGCGGGCCAGTTCTGTCGGGGTAAGAGTACTTTCGCCGCTCTGCTCGGCCATCAGCAGCCGAGACAACAGACGCCATTGGGGCGACGAGATGGAAGATTGGCGCATCTGCTCGCCCAGAATCGTGTCGTAGGCCCCATTGCACATTTTGATCAGGCGCAGCAATTCCAGGCCGTGGGTTTCCGTGACGCCCATTTCAGAAAGCAGGCGATCAAATGCGGCTCGGTGCGTATCGGACTGAGATTGGTTCGTTAGCGTACTGGTCATAGATAGAATTGTACGCCAACGAACTAGTTTTGGCAAAAAGGGGGACTGGGTATTGGGTATTGGATCGTGA
>CAMDQF010000326.1 GCA_945905745.1 Litorilinea aerophila | reverse complement strand
TACTCTTGCCTGCGATGGCGACGGACGACGGGAGCAGGGTTTCATCACCCCTCGACATACACACCAGGCTCTCTCTTATTTCGAGCCTCTCGTGGTCTTGACAACGGGGTCAACTATATACTACAGAGTAATGTCTCAACTATTAATTGTACTGGTATTACTTTATGATCATGGGGAGTCAAGATATTAGTCATGAAGTCGGACTGATTTTTCCCAGTTTTGCGCCAATACAACCAGAACAGAGGAGAAAAAGATGCGTGTAGGCGTAGTAGGAATGATGCCGTCGGACTTTCGTGCCATCACCAGCGAGCATTTGGCCGCGGTGCGGGCGCTGGGCTTGACCGGTGTGGGCTTTCACGCGGGAGGGCGAGGACTCTTCGACGTGACCAGCGCGGAAACTGCACAGGTGAAAAAGACCTTCGCTGACGCGGGAATGGATATCGTCCAGTTTGGCATCGGCTTTCCGGACTGTCTCTTTGCGCCGGAAGCGGAAGCCAGGAATGAAGTTGTGAAGGTAATCGGGCGGGGGATCGAAGTGGCTGCGGAACTGGGAGCGCACGTCTGCCTGATCCGCACAGGAAGCCTGAGCCCCAACGGCTCCTACTTCCCCGCCGCGCAGAATCACAGCCCGGAAGCCTGGCAGCGGCTGCGGGAAACCGTGCGCCGCATCGCCGACAAAGCCGAAGCGGTCGGTCAGACAATCGTCATCGAGACCCACCTGCTCACGATTCTGGAATCGCCGGAGGCCAATCAGCGGATCATCGCCGAAGTTGGCTCGCCCCGCATGAAAGTGGTGATGGACTACACCAACCACTTCCCCACAGTGCAGAGTGTCTTCCACAGCACCGCTCGGCTGAACCACATCTTCGATCTGATGGGTCCGATCTCCAGCGTGGCCCACTGCAAAGACATCGTCTTTGGGCCAAAGCTGGTCCTGCACATCGACGAAGCCATCCCCGGCGAGGGTCTGTTGGACATCGCCACAGCCCTGCGCCGCTGGCACGCGCTCTACCCGGACGGCTATATGCTCCTGGAGCATCTGCCCGATGCCGACTATCCTCTGGCCGCTGCCAACACCCTGCGCATCGCGGCGGAGGCAGGGGTAGAGGTGCATTGAATAAAAAGTGAACAGTGGACAGTTATCAGTGTATCGACGAGACCACTGATCACTGGTTACTGGTTACTGTTCACCGATAACTGCCCCACCTACCGCGTAAAGAGCGTCCGCCGCACGTAATCCCCGTCGTCCGAGGCCAGATAGGCGAGCAGTTTGGCCACGCCGATGGGTTCGCCCAGATTGGAGTTGGCGAGCATTTCTTCGTAGGAACGGCCCTGTTTGTTGGCCGCATCGCGCACGTTCTCCAACTTCATCTCTGTGGCGATGCCACCAGGACAGACCGCATTGACCCGGATGTTGCGGGAGGCCAGATGGCCGGCCAGCACCATCGACATTCCGTTGACTGCGCCTTTGCTCGTGCCATACGCAATCGACGAACTGCCGCCCAGTACCCCCGCACCGGAAGCGATCAAAATCATCACCCCCCGTTTGGATTTAGCAATGAGGGGCGTCGCGTATTTGGTGCAGAGGAATGTCCCCCGCACATTGACCTCCATCACAAAATCGAAGACATCCACCGGGAACTCTTCCGGCTGGAGGAAGGCACCCAACAGCACGCCGGCCGCGCAGATGATCACGTCCAGATAGCCGTGGGTTGCATCCACCTGGGCAAAGAGTGCCTGCACCGCTTCATCTCCGCGGATGTCCACCGCGTAGAAAGTGACATCGCCGCCGCTTTCCCGGATGGAGGCAGCTACAGCCTCGCCTTTGTCCGCCTTTACATCGACCAGCAGGACCGTCGCGCCCCGCTGCGCGCAGAGGCGGGCCGTAGCCTCGCCGATGCCCTGGGCCGCGCCTGTGATGAGAATTTTCTTGCCACGAATGTCTGCGATTGTGTCTTCCATTGGTTCGGTTTCCATTCTGCTTTCTTTGGGGGAATATAAAAATTCGAAATGGGATAGACTATAATATAGCGTGTTGGGTTCTCCCGGCACATGCGATTCTCGTAGATGGCGTTCTCTTGCCAGGGGAACCCAATCTGCGACTGCCGCACCGGTCGGTGGTCTGCGGTCCGCGATCTACTGGCTATTGGTCAACCACGACGGAGATTGTCGATTGGTTGGATGGACCGGTTTCGGGAACTGGCGTACCAGATGTAGGGGTTATGGCAGTTCCACTACGTGATTTTTTACGTTGCAACTCCCGCAATTCCATATCTGCCCGCCGGCCATTGTCCGGCAGAGAATAGCGCATAGCCAGAGCATGGGTCAGCCATTTGTGGGCCTCGTCATACTCCCTTTTCTGGAGCAGGATTGATCCCAGATTGGCGGCAGCCAGGACATCCTTGCTGTTCTTTTCCAACTGCTGGCGCAGACGCTGCACTTGTTCCTCCTGGCAGCTGCTGCCGGTGAGGAGTACACCCACATCAAAAATGATGTCTGTCAGCATCTCCTGATGAAAACGCTCGGCCCGATGACGAACCAGAGCGCGGGTGCGGGGCACAATCATATCCAACTCTCGCACCACCCGCACATAAAGAACAGCCGTCTCCAGTGCGCCCTCGACAAACAATTCCACAGATTCGCCGCCATCCACCACCACATTGAGCAATTTCTCCTCTTTGCCCAGATCAAGCGACTGGATCAGAATGGGCTGCTCACCGGGATTGACCGCAGTGAGTTTCCCCCCATCCACCGAGACGCGCAACGAGCTATCCTGGCTGTCTTGCCCCAAAGGTACGGCCTTCTTGTGGGGAAACTGCACGTCGAGGATCTCGAGAAAATCTGGTGAATAGTTCTTGAAGATGCCCACGTGCTCGTGTACTTCTTCGCCCTCCATCACCTCCACAACCATCTTGTGGCCGATGAAACGTTCAAGCAAGGGATCGAAAACCCCGCCAGCGTGGCCGATAAGATTCTGACCCAGGCGGGAGAGGGACTTCTCGTTCCCGTCGTTGATGTAATGGCCCGCCGACTTCTTGACCCGTCCGATCAGCACCCCAATCACCTCGTTGATGGATTCGCTGGCCGTGCCGATAAATCTGCGCAACCCTCGCTTGCTCCGCTCCACCGGACCAGGATGGAAGGAACGGCGAATGTTCCACTCCCGACGGCGTTTGTTCTCTGGCGTCAGTTGATCGGCAAAGCGGTAGATGACCTGAATGTCTTTGTATTCTTGGCTGTAAAGGATGTAGCTGGACTCGATGTGCTTGGTATCCTGCACGTTGTCCTGGTAGATCAGTTCCAGACCGGTCGATTCCACTTCCAGCAAACCCCAGGCCACCTTGTCGTCTGTGCGCTCGATGGTGACCTGATACTCCTCAAAAGAAGCCAGGCAAGGGTCCTTGCGTCGGGAGCGGAAATACGACCCGATCAGGGTAACGATAAAAATAAGACCGACTGTATACAGGAGTGAAGTGTCAAACATAGGCCATTGATGAATGAAGATTGGAACGACTGGCTGTCACAAAATGGATGAACCGACAGAGACGATGAAGCGGATTGAAATGGATCGTATCAGACTGAGTACCCATCTGTACATGGCCTGCTATGCAAGTACGTTGTGCCTCGGACCACACCGGCCACTCAAGAGCCTGCCTGACAATTGCCAATCCTATGGAACAGGAGATCACCACTGAAGACAGGGGACCCACGGAAGATTCGTCATGGACTGCCCTTTCGTGCATACCGCGGCCAGCCAAGAGTCTGTTAAGGAATTTCAGGCTCTAAGCAAGAGGCATAACACAGGCCGGGTCTTCGTTGCGGGCGTTGTTGACATGGGCGCTGACCGGTCGATAGGCCATCAGTTCGGCAGGGAAGGCGCGCATAAGATGAAGCAACGGATCGGCCTTCTGGCTCGTCCGATCCAACCACTCGTCGTAGTCCTCCGGATGCAGGATGACCGGCATGCGGTTGTGGATGGGGGCCAGCAGATCGTTGGGTTCGGTGGTCAAAATTGTGCAGGATTCGATGACCGAACCCTCCCGCTCCCAATACTCCCACAGCCCGGCCATCCCAAAGACACCGCCATCCTTCAGTCCGATCAGTTGGGGCTGTTTACCCCCGGCGATCTTCTGCCATTCGTAAAAACCATCCGCCGGGACAATGCAGCGCTTGTATTTGAAAGCGGTCCGGAACGAAGGCTTCTCCGCCGCGGTCTCGGCCCGGGCGTTGATCATCCGACTGCCGACGCTGGGGTCTGTAGCCCAGGAGGGGATCAGCCCCCAATTGAGAAAAGTGGCCTCCCGTCCATTGCCCGCATGGCTGGCCCGAATCGCCAGCACAGGCTGGGTGGGAGCGATGTTGTAGCGGGGAGCTACAGGCGGCATCTGCTCAATCGAAAAGAGATTGGCGATCTGTTCCGGGGAAACCCGCAGGGTAAAGCGACCACACATCTACGCACTCCTCGCAGAAATCGGACAGGCCAGACTGATCCACAGGCCCGCAAAGGTCACAGTATCTTACCTTCCGCCCGCTCGAATGTCAATCCACAACGAAACCATCGAACCATCCACATTGACAAAGCCCACACCCTTCGTTACACTACCCCTACCAGCGACCCAACATCTACCACACCTCCCCAATCCAAATGACAGAATCTATCATTGACATCAGTCGAACTTTTTTCCTGGAGATCGCCCTGCCCATTCTCCAGGAGCATTTCCCCGCCGAGACCGCCCAGACCGCGTTTGGCGTCTTCGGTTATGGCTCCGAGGCCCTGCGCCTGGACGACGAACTGAGCCGGGATCACCACTGGGGGTTGCGCATCGACGCGCTGATGCCGGAGACGGTCTTCCAGGAGAAGCGGGACGAGATGATGCGGGTGCTGTCCAGCCGTCTGCCCCACAGCTATCAGGGCAACTCTCTGCGCGAGGGCCATCTGGCCGGCGCGGGGTTGGCCCCAGACAGTCTGCCCGCCTTCCTCACCCGTACGATTGGCATCGACCGCGCCCCAGTCACCGTGCAGGAGTGGCTGGCCATTCCGGAAGAGGACATCATCCACATCGTCAACGGCGAGGTCTGGCACGACCCGTCTGGGGAGTTCAGCGCCCTGCGCGTCCATTTTGCGGCTTACTACCCGGAGCCGGTGCGCTTGCGCCGCATCGCCCACTGGTGTCGCTTTTATTCGGGAATGGGCACCTACGCGCTCAAACGGGCCATTTTGCGCAACGACGACTTCTACGCCACCACCCGTTTCAGCAACGCCATCCGTCTGGGTGTCCAACTGGCCTTTCTGCTGGACAAGCGCTACTTTCCCTATGACAAATGGCTGATGGCCCATTTTGCCCGCCTGCCCCGGATGTACGAACGGCTGGGCGGGCTGGTGGCTGAGGCCATCCCCCTCTCCACCGGCTGGGAGCGCAAACTGGCGATTCTGAACGAAATCTCCGACATCCTGGACCGGACGTTTGTGGAGGATGGCATCATTGCAGCCCATCCGCCTTTCCGGGGTTCACCTACCTCCGGTTATCGCCTGCTGGAACATGCCTACGCCGCCATCATCCAACAGTTACCACCCGACCTCAAATCCGTCGTCCCCGTCTGGGATCAGATTTACATGGAGCGCTTCCACAGTGGCTATGTGGACAGTGTGCCGTTGGGCGAGTGGGATCGGATACTCAATTTGACGCCTGACTCTTTGTAGGTTGGGTGAATCCCCCGCCGACAACAGCATCTGCAAAGTCAACAGCGCCGGGATTCACCCAACACGCCGATACTCGACTGTTGGATTCTTGCCGCAAACTATGAGGGGCGTTCGATCTTCACTGGCGGCAAGAACCCAACCTACAGAAACTAACAGAAGTGAACAGTAATCAGTAACCAATGACCGATCGGCCCACTGATAACTGATTACCGCTCACTGTTCACCTTACACGGAACTATGAACTCAAAACAACGCATCCTCGCCACCATCGCCCGCCAACCGGTTGACCGCACACCCGTTGACTGTATGCTCTACCAAAAACAGTTTGTCGAAAATCTGGCCCGCCAGTGGGGCAGCCGGGAAGAGTTTCTCGACGAATTCGGCATCGACATCTTCGCCGGCTTTGTCCCCTATCCCAACCAGTTTGGGCGCAAATTCGACGTGAGCGAACTGGCTGATCTCCAATTGAAAGACCCCCGGGACCCGGCCTGGATGACCCACAGCGACTGGAACTACGACTTCGCCGGGGTGAATGTGGCCCAGGCCGTGGAGTGGTACGGCGACAAGCGGGCCATCCGCGCCCATCTCTGGGGCATCGTCGAGGGGACCAGCACGATCCTGGGTATCGAAAAGTGCTGGATGAATCTGGGCATGTACCCGGAACTGATGATGGCCTGGTTCGACCGCTACGCCGACTGGCTCTGTGGCCTGGTGGACAATTGCGCAGACACGGGCGTGGACTTTCTCACCCTCTCCGACGACTGGGGCAGCAACAACACAATGCTTTTTTCGCCCCGGATGTGGCGCAAAATGATCCGCCCCTACAGCGAGCGGGTGGTGCGCCACGCGGCCAGTCGGGGTCTGCCGGTAATGCTGCACAGCGACGGCTATCTGATGCAGATTATGGACGACATTGTGGAGATGGGCTACAGCCT
>CAMDQF010000325.1 GCA_945905745.1 Litorilinea aerophila | reverse complement strand
TCGACCCCTTCTGTCACCTGAAAGGCAAGCGCCTGTTTTTGATACTGGCGATTGTCGGGGCTGGTCCAGATTTCCAACTCCTCTGGCTGGATACGAAGCGGCGTCATGTCGCGCTGGCGCAACTGGATGCGCGTCACCGGCAGGTCGTCCAGTCCAGTTGGCAGATCGCCAGCGCGCACCTGGACGCGCAATTCTGGGCGCGCCTTGACCCATTCCTCGACCTCGGTGTAGACGCCGCTGCGACAGGGCAAGCCGGGGTTGGCTTGCGCCTGGGCGCTGGCCGGGTGGACGGCATTGCTCATGCCGGTCTCATAGGGTTTGATGATGGCGAAGAACTCCATACCCCGTTCATGCACCAGACGACTGATGAGCGGCATGGGATCACCCAAGGTTGCCAACGTCTGGCGGGTGCTGGGCGAGGTGGGGGCAAAGACTTGCCACATGCCCGCCAGCGCGTAGTAGTTGTAGTAGACGCGGCGCACGCCCAACCAGTGCATACGATCTAACAGTTGCACCAGTAGCTCCTGGGTAAAGGGGAAACTTTGACAATCGTCGGGGAAGTCAATGGTGGTTGCGATCAAAAAAGGGCGATTGGGCATATTGGCACACTTATCCAATCAGCTTGTCAATGGCCGCAATCAATTCCGCTTCATCCCAGGTCACGGCAACAGCGTAGTAGTCATGGGCCAGATAACGGGTTTCGACGCTGCGATTTTCGTGTTGCCAGGGTTTGCGCACCGACGGGTTGTAATAGTACATCGTCACGCCTTGACCACGCCCCGCATTCCGCCGCACTGCACTGGAAGGATAGCCCAGGTCCGTTGGTCGCTCCGGCGGCAGATCATAGCCATACAAGGGCGCGGAAAAGGTGAGCAAGGGAGCCAACCAACTGCGTCCTCCGTCACGACTGACTTTGCCTTCGATGCGATAGGGGGCTGTGCGGTTGCCATAGGTCATCAGAATATCTCCATTGACCAATTGTACCAGATCAGCCGGGTGTTGTCGTGGGCCGGTCACCGGCACCGGCGGCGACCAGGTGTGACCGCCGTCGCTGGAACGGCTGCTGTAGAGCGCTTGGTCGGGCGGGATACTGCGCATGACCGCCAACAGGTCGCTGTCGGGCAGGACGATCAGCGCAGTCTCGTTATTGTTGACGCCGATCAGCGCCGGTTCGCCCCAGGTGGCCCCGTCGTCGTGGGAACGCACCAGATAGCTGCAATCGCCCTCGCCGGTGACCGCGGCGGCGTGGCTACCCAGCAGAGCCGGAATGGGGCCAGCGTAGATCGGCATGATCAGCGTGCCATCGGCCAGGGCGACAATCTTGCCGAAGGGGGAGCCAGCGGCGAGCAGGTCAACGCCCAGCGGATAGGGCGTCTCCCAGGTCAGCCCCTGATCGTGGGAGCGGGTGACCCGGATCTCGACGCGGCTGTCTTCCATTGCCTCACGACGACGCCAGTTGCCGGCCTCATCATAATTGCCCTGGCGATGATAGGACAAGACCAACGTACCGACGTTGGTGACGCCAAAGGCCGGGTTGCGGTCATCGACTTCGCTGTCGGCCACCACGGCCGGTGGCGACCAGGTGTACCCGGCATCGCGCGAACGGATGATCTCCATGCGGCCATCCAGCCCCAAATGGCCGGCACCGCCACGTAAAACAGCGACGACGGTCTCATCACTGAGGGCGAGTACAGGGAACAGACCGCCATCTTTATAGGCGACGATTTCGGCTGCGCTCGGTAGGGCGCGCACATCAAGAATGGGTGTTGCCTGGATCAACATAGATTTTACCTCACATCTGATTTATAGGCGACGATTTCAGCTGCGCTCGGTAGAGCGCGCACATCAAGAATGGGTGTTGCTTGGATCAATATAGATTTTACCTCACATCGGAGACTCTTGCGCTAACCTCCACGCAACCATTGTCTTGGATTCAGAGACTACATTTGCTCAATATCAGGGAAGGATTGACCGGCCTAACAAGCAGAAATTGCACAACTTCTATACGCGGGCATTAGCAATCCACAACTCGCACTGCACCCTGCCAGCGCCAATCAACAAACTGCTGGGTCAGGGTGACGCTTCACCTAACACCCTGATCTCAGCAACAAATACCTGATAGTGCTCTTCGGCGGAGTTCAGATATACTTCGATAGCTTCATCCGCGCTCGAATGCATCACGTATAGTCTCTGGGCACGTATCATGGCTGTCAGAAAGGCCAGCGCGGCCTCACGGGGAACTGCCGCACACTCGGGCCATGGCGTCTGGCGGATCCAGGCGATATCAGCGCTCATGTCGATGGCGTCGTATTGAGCCTGCATGGCGCGTGACTTGCTCCAACTAAAAGCGTGTTCGGTGTGTCCTGCCTCAACGAATTCGTTCAGCCGTTGCAGATACTGCTTTTCGTTGGACAAGCAACTACCGCGTTCTCGTACCGCCAAGCGCTGTTCTGAGTTCGTCGAGGCAACCGCGCGAACGTCGTCTTGAGCTGGTTGAAGGGTGATGTCGGAGGGCGTCCAGGTGGCACCGGTCGGTTTGGCCTGCCCTTGGTGCGAAGCGGGGAAGATTTCAGTAAGCAGGTCCCCCAACGTAGCCGGACTTGCCAACGTCAAGTTCGATAGATCGGGCCGCCCGGAGCAAGCGGCCACGAGACCGGCAATTGTCAACAGGCATGCAACTCGTTTGATCAAGGCCATCGTCCGCTTGGTATCAACGGCGGGCTTGCCGTGGATTGAGGGCATCGTTTAGGCCGTCTCCCAGAAAATTGAAACCAAAGACACAGATGGCGAGCGTAATGGCGGGTACGGCCACCAAATGGGGACGGGTCTGCCACTCGTTCATGCTTGAAAAGATCATCTGACCCCAACTGGCGCCAGGCGGCCGAATGCCCAGTCCCAAATAGCTTAGCGAGGACTCTGTCAGCACAGCCGTGCCAAAGCCAACCGTTGCCGCCACGATGATTGGCCCCATCGTGTTGGGAATCAAATGCCGCCGGATAATCTGCCAACCGGGGGTGCCCAGCGAATGAGCGGCCAGAACGAAGTCTTTCTCGCGCAGCGAGAGGATTTGGCCACGGACGAGACGGGCCATGTCCGGCCATTGAACCATGACCAGGGCGCTAAGTACCACCACATAGTCAAGGAAAACCCTATCCTGCAGGAATGCCACGCCCAGGGCCTCGCTTACCTTTTGCAGGGTCTCGGCAATCGGCCGCTGCAACGTCGCATTGATAAAGGCCGCAAAGACAATACCGGGAAAGGACATGATGATATCGGTTAGGCGCATAATCACGTTGTCCAGCCAGCCGCCGGCATAGGCACTGATGGCGCCCACCAGAACGCCCAGGCCAGTAGTGGCAATGGAGACGAAAAGGCCAACAAAGACCCCCGTGCGCGCACCCACCAGTACGCGACTCAGAAGGTCGCGGCCCACTTCATCGGTCCCGAGCCAGTACTTGATGCTGGGCGGCTCTCGTACATGCAGCAGATCCATCTCGGTGTAATCATACGGGGCGATAGAAGGCCCAAAGAGGCCCAACAATACTGTAAGAATAGCAATCACTAAACCAAGAAAGGAGAGTCGGTTGCCCACCAGACGTCTCAATGCGTCTCGGGTCAAGCTACGCTCGACCGCCAACCTGGAGGACCCGCCCATTTTTTCTGTCGTTGTCGCCATTGCTCTTCCCTTGCGTAAACGTCACGATCGATACTGAAAATCCAAAGTACTGAGTAGCCCCTATCAGTAGCGCACTCGGGGGTCGAGCACGCCATAGAGCAGATCCACTACCAGGTTTGCTCCCACAATCAGCACGGCTGACACCAACGTCGTCGCCACGATGGTGGGGTAGTCGCTCCCGCGGTAAGAGCTTGCCACCAGGGAGCCAAAGCCAGGAATACCAAAAATCTCTTCCAGGAACAGCGAGCCTGTCACCAGGCCGGACAAGAGCAACCCCAAGGAGGTCACCGCAGGGGTCACTGCATTTCTCATCACATGACGCCAGATCACCCAGCGTTCGGGCAGGCCCTTGGCGCGAGCTGTGCGTACGTAGTCTTGGCTCAGGGTTTCAATCACACCCACGCGTGTCTGGCGGATGACAATCACCATCGGTCCCACAGCCAGCAGTAGAGCCGGCAGAATGGCGGTGGAGGTGAACGCCCCTTTCCAGCCGATGACGGACTTCAGAAGGTGTAACTCCAATACCAGCACAATCAACGCCAGGGGTGCCAGAACGAAGACCGGTATGGACTGGATGAAGACACCACTAGATACGATCAGATAGTCCGCCCAGGTGTTCTGTTTGATGGCAGCCAGTACGCCCAACGGTACCCCGACCAACACCAGCACAATGAACGCGGCTATGCCGAGCTGCGCCGTGATGGGAAAACGGTAGGCCAACATGCCATTGATGGGCTGCTGCGTAGCAATCGTCTTGCCCAGATCGCCTTTCAGCAACCGGCCCATGTATTCGGTGTACTGCACGAGGAAAGGGCGGTCCAGGCCGTAGGCGCGGCGCAGGCGGGCCAGGGCCTCCTCGTTGACTAGTGTTCGTTCATCCTCTCCGTAATGGGCGAGCAGGGGATCACCTGGACCGTAGAAGCCCAGCGTGTAGGTGATGAAAACCACCACCAAAAGGGATACCAGTGCAAGTAGCACGCGCTGTACAATGTAGCCTAGCATACTTCTCCCCATCGGCTGTGGTCTGATAGTGTCTAAAGTCACTTCCGGCCTCTGCTGCCGGGCGTGGCGTGAAACGTGAAACGTGATGACGATATTCCAAACTTATTTCACGTTTCACGCCATTAATCTACCTGGCGGCATGACCGACCGCAAGCTGTTCACCTCATCAGGATTGCCTACTCCTTCACGACATCAAACGTGCCCATCATGATGGTCGGGACCTCCTCTGAGTTGTAGCTCCCACTCATGTTACGCAGCCAAGGCTTGACCATCCAGCCGTAGCGCAGGTTATAGCCCGGAATCCAGTGGAAGTTGTTGTTAATGACATCCTCGACTTCGCTCCAGGCCTCGCAGTACTTAGGATCGTCACGCGCGATCTTGGACGTCTCCGTGAGCATCTCGTCCAGCTCGACATAGAAATCGGGCAACGGCTGGCCACTCAATCGTGTGCAGGCCCGAGTCCCCTCCTGTCCGCAGACGCCCCACGCATCGGACCGCCATAGATTTAGGAACCAGTTGGCATTGTTCTGGGTATACCCGTCGCTCATGCGGCGAATGTTGGCCGTCTTAAAGATCTCGTCGTCGCCCGGTTGCCGAATAGCAAGCTCCACTTTGACGCCCAAATTATCTTCCCACATCTTCTGGTAGATCTGGGCCAGTCGGCTAGGAAGGACATCAGATGAGCCGTAGACCAGGGTAATAAGCGGCAACCCTTCAGGACCGCCATAGGACGACTCTGCTAGCTCCTTCTTGGCCAACTCGGGATCAAACTGCCACGGATGCTTCTCGGTATAGCATTCGTAGTTCGGCGGCAAAGCCTGGGTGTGTGGCTCGGCCGCTGGGTAGTTGGTAAAGACCGCATTGAAAGCTGCATCGTAGTCAAGGGCATGCACGAAGGCCTTGCGCACCAGCAGATCATCAAAAGGCGGCTTGTCCTGCCACATGATAAAGGTGAACCAGTTGCTGACGTATTGGTTGGGCCACCATTCGTCGCCTAACGGGGTGCCGAAGACCTGGCTCAAGTCGATGCGCTGGGCCAACATGAGGTCAATCTCATCGTTCTTGTACATGAGTAGAGACGTCTGAGGTTCTGCAAAGCCTACCACATGGATCTCGTCGATCTTGGGTGGCTCCCGCCACCAGGTCTCAGCCCTTACCGCACGGTAGGCAGCCCGCGGCGGATCCATATCCACGATCTTGTAGGGGCCGCTACCGATGGGCTGCTGAATCCAGCCTTTATGGTCGTTCTTGAACTGGTCAGCCTTGAAGACGCCCGATACGTAGTTGGACATCCCGCCGGGGAAGCCAAGATCGGGCGCTGTCAGCTTGAACACTAGCGTGTGCTCGTCTTGAGCGATGATGCCAGGCACGTCGGGGTAGCTATCCGCGGTAGCGTTGGTGAGGGCGTCTTGGGAGCCAACCACATTGGTCATCACAAACCCCTGGTTACCCCCCCAGGAACACTGGATGTCCAGCCGGTAACCGACTTCATAGGCCGCCTTGACCTCGGCCGCTGTTACTGGTGTGCCATCGTGGAAGATAGCTTGGGGGTCCAGGTGGAACGTCCACTCGGTTGCGTCCTCATTGCTCTCCCAGCTCAACGCCAGACCGGGGCTCAGTTCTCCATCATCTGTCCAGTGGACCAGATTCATGAAGACCAGCGTCGAGGACGGGAAATTCGCTGAACACCAGGGCTGCAAGCCAATGGATAAATCTTTGCTGTGGTTGTGTACCCGGACGATTTTTGCCTCTGCCGGCGCTTCCGTATCCGCACTTGGCGCCTCCGTATTTTCACTCGGCGCTACCTCAGCCTCCGTGGGCGCCGTAGGTACCATAGGCGCAGCACAGGCAGCCAACAACAGGATCGCCAAAACGATGCTGACAAGAAACAATGGACCGAAGTAAATCTTGACTTTCATCTTTCTGCCTCCTTTAGGCGTGGCTAAAATTGGTTCTCTCCTCGTTCTGTCTTTCCGCTTTGAGACCCAAGTGGCTATCGCGATAGAATGCGGAGTAGTTGCAGTGTAGTGTTCTCTATCGCCGTCGCTCTCATGATCTCCCCTATCACCCCCTTTTCCTAGCAGAGCTTTCTCGGAAGTTCTCCATGGCAGGCCAATACACGCAACATGCAAATAATCGTGTTCATGAAACCGAAACTTGTCCTTCTGAAGGGGTG
>CAMDQF010000324.1 GCA_945905745.1 Litorilinea aerophila | reverse complement strand
TCCGGTAGGAAGCCGAAGTTTTGGTCATGTGTGTCGACCTGGATATTCGTGATCGTCAGCAGCGCTGCCGAAGTGGGCTGGTAAGATAGGTTGGGCAGACTGGCGTAGTTCACATAGATGGAGACATTGCTGTTCTGGGGAATACCCGCCACGGTGTAGACGCCGTTGGCATCCACCGGGGCTACCACAGTGATGGGGCTGCCGCCGCTGGGGGTGTAGACCAGCGTCACGCTGACGTTAGGAATGCCCGGCTCTGTGCCGCTGAGAATGCCGTCGGCTGCGATGGCGCCAACACCAGAACCGTTGTCCTCGAAGACTGTGCCGCTGACCGTGAGGATGGATGCGCCAGAGATCACGGGTTCGTAACCAAAGTCCACACTCAGGTCTGCCACGCCACCGGTGATGGTGCCCTGGCCGCTGTGGTCCAGAGCGCCCAGGTTGTCATGGGATTGCACAAAGTTGGCAGGCAGGGTGCTTGTCACCACCCGCACCACATAGGTGCCGTCGGCCAGGCCCTCGAAAAGGTAGTTGCCGCTGGGGTCGGTGACCAGGCTTGCCAGCAGGGTGATGCCTGTGCTTTCGTAAATCTGCACAGTGACCCCAACAATACCCGGCTCGCCTACATCCTGCACGCGATTCCCGTCTGCATCGTTCCAAACAAAGTCGCCGATGCTGCCCGCATCGTCCACGCCAAAGTCAAAGCCTGTCAGTTCCTGGCCGGCGGCTACAGAGAAGGTGTAGCTCTCCACCGTTGTTTTATCGGTCAGGTTGGCGTTGATAGCCGTTACGTCGCCGCTGCTGTAGGTGATGGTGTAGGTGCCGGGCGAAACGATGAACTCGTATGCGCCTGTACCCGCAGTGGTCGTGGTTGTGAGTACTGCGACGCCGTTGATGTCGAAGCCGCTCAACGTGACTGTGACCGGGGAGAGGCCGTTCTCGCTGCCATCGTAGATGCCGTTGTGGTTGACATCGTAGAAGACGTTGCCCTCCACAACTGCCGCCTCGATGAAGCCCCAGTCCAGATCGTCCCGGTTTTCGCCCGCAGCCAGCACCACACCTTTTTCTGTGCCGGTGGTGGCAACCATCACGCCGATGTCGCCCGCGTTGGCGCTGAACGGTGGCGCTGGCACCTCCTGCTCCGAGACCGCCACCACATAATTGCCGGGCGGCAGATTGGGGAAGAGATAGGCCCCGTTGGCGTCGGTCACTTCCGTCGCCAGGATAGGATCGGTGGCGGAGTCGAACTCGCCGTTGCCGTCGGTGTCGTAGTAGAGTACGACTGTGGCACCGGACGCGGGCAGCTCACCGCCGTCCTGAATGCCGTCGCCATTGGCATCGTACCAGGCGTAGTCGCCGATGGAGCCGGACCAGTTGTAGCCGAAGTCCGCGGTGTCCACCACGCTGCTGTCTGTAGGCACGTTGACCGTCAGGGGATAATTGAGCGTCGTCGTAATGCCGCCGCTGCTCACCAGATCCATAGCCGCACCCAGGGTGGCGGTGACGCCGAAACTGGTGGTGACGATGCTCGTCTCGACGACCTTGACCTGATAGGTGCCGGAATAGAGGCCAGTGAAGGTATAGAGGCCGCTGGCGTCGGTGGTGGTTGTCGCCAGGAGGTTGGCACCGTCGTAGAGTTCCATTGTGATGTTGGGCAGCCGCGTCTCACCCGCGTCCACCACGCCATCTGCATCGGCGTCGATCCAGACTGTGTCGCCGATGGTGGCCCCGCCAGGCGGACGCAGACCGAAGTCGGCGGCCACATAGTAGCCGGGGATGGTGGAGCCGGCGAAGTTTGCCGGTGTGACAACCAGTGAGCTGGGCGTCGTGGGCAGATAGTTCGCTGGCGTGGTCGCCAGATTCAGGGAGACAGTGTAGGTCTTGGTTTCGTCCAGCCCGAAGATGCGATAGCTGCCGGTCGCGTCTGTGATGGCGCAGGTGCTGGTCACGCCGTCGGTGGCGCAGACCTGCACACTGCTCAGACCCGGCTCGCCTGTATCCTGTACGCCATCGCCGTCCAGATCGGCCCACACGAAATCGCCGATGCTGGCGGCGATGGTCGTCTCCACCTGGTTGCTTTGCGTGGGCGAGATGACGCCAGTGTCTTTGAGCCAGCCGCTGTTGACGACGGGATCGACTGTGGCCGGCTGCGCCACCTGCACCCGGAAAGTGAGGGGTGGGGCCGTGAGGACGCTGTTGGATCTGCCGGTGGCAAACTGGGTGCCCAGGGCACCCGTGGCCGTGGCGGTGAAGGTCAGGCTGGCGGGCAGGGCGCTGACGCTATTGGCGTTGACCGTGCAGGTGTAGGCGAAGGTGGCCACGGTGCCGCTCACCACATTTTGGGAGGCCGGGCTGGGGCTGCCGCAAGTGGCGCTTGCGCCATTTGTGCCGGTCACGGTGAGCGGGCTGCTGGCGGCCACATTCGTGATGGTCTGGGTGGCGGTCAGCGCCATACTCACCACAACAGTGCTGCCATGCCCGACAAGGCTACGGCTTGTGCTAAGGCTGGTTCCCGTGCCAACGCTGGAACCAGCGGCCAGCGGCTTCAAGGCGATCAGGTGGCCGATGTTGATGCCCGCTGACGCAAGCGTGGCGGTTTTTGTTCCGGTTGCCCCGGGTCCTGCAAAGATGACATCTGCCGATTCCAGACCGCCCTCGTTGCCACCGCCATTTTGGGTCGAAAAATCTTAGCGCTCGGTCATGCCAGCAGGCGGATTTGCTGTCTGTCCAGAGACTGCACCGATCTTGGATGCAAATATCCCAACCAACATTGTATTGGCGGATGTAGTGGTGACCGAGGGAGCTACGGCGTTGGTACTCGACGCATTGGCCTGGGCCGCATCAGTATCGATGGGGTTGGCCGTATCTACACCCCGGTAGGCGCTGATGCCTATAGACCACCGCGTACTTGAAGCGACAGTAAAGGTATAGGTTGCAGTTTCCGATGCACCGGCGACCTTGTAGTAGGCGGCTTCGGCATGCGAAGTCCCGCTGTCTGTTCGGCGAATCAACGTCCAGCCGGAAGGGGGGGTAATCGTGACGTCAGAACCATCTTGCGCAGAGACACCGGCGACGAGTACGTCACCTTCGACCGTACCAGCGGGCTTGGCCGGGCTGAGGGATGTGCCGCCTCGCACGAAGGCTGTACTCGTCATAACCAGTGTAATTGTCCCGCTCCCACCACTGGCGCTGGTATATCCCGGCACACCGGCGCTGTTGCTGCCCAGGTTCCATGTCAAAAGTGTGGCTGTGTTGTTGTCGGCGGGTGTCACCGTGGCTTCGGGGGTGTCGCTGTCCGCCACATACGTCGTGCCGGCAGGAACGGTGTCGGTTACGACGACATTGGTCAACAATGCGCTGCCCGGATAGCTGGCCGTGACGGTGTAGGTCAGGGTGGCACCGTTGTCGTCCACCTTCAGCTTGTCCACCTGCTTGCTAATGAGTTGGACAAAGGGGAAGTCTACGTCTGTGCGGTTCTCGCCAACACCCAGCGTGACTGCGATATTGTTGGTGCTGGGGAAGTAGCCGGCGGGGACATCCGGGTCTGTGGTATCCACGATCACTGTGTAGCTGCCCGGTCCCAGCCCTTCAAAGCTGTAGGTGCCGGTGATGTTGGTCGTGGTTGTCTTGAAGGGCTCACCGTCCTTGTACAGCAGGACAGTCACGCCGGGCAACAGAGTCTCCCCCGCGCAGGAGCCGTCACTGTTCGAGTCGATACAGACCTCATCGCCGATGCTGCTGGGCACCAGGGCAAAATAGCCAAAGTCGGCAGCCGTGTAGCTTCCCGTCAAATTGGTGACCGATTGGGTGGCCCCGGTGGTGTTGACAAAGCTGTTGGGGCTGAAGTAGGCAGCCAGGTCCGTATCGCTTTCATCCACCTGAACGATGTAGTTCAGCCCTTGCGCCAGCCCGGTGAAACTGTAGGTACCGTTTGCCGGGTTGGTGGTGGTGGTCATGATTTTGGTGTCGGCGATGGGGTCGATCACGCCGTCGCCGTTGGTATCCTCGTACAGCCAGACGGTCACGGTTTTGGTGATGGGGCCATCCGTGCCAATCGTAAACGCACCGTCGTTGCTCTTGTCCTCAAAGAGCAGATCACCGATGCTGCCTGTCCCGCCGGGTTGGTAGCCAAAGTCGGCGTCAAGATACTGTTCGTTGAGGGTGAGCGTGTGGGTGAAAACGTTGCTGATGGGCGCGCCGTTGGGGTCGGCCATCAGCGTAAAGCCCGTGGGTACGCCACCGGAACCCGGGGCGGGAACGGTGACTGTGTAGGTGCCCGCGTCCAGACCGGTGAAGATATACTTGCCAGTAGCGTCGCTAACAGCCTGAACTACGCTGGAGTCGGGCTTGGTGAGTGAAACCGTTACCCCCGGCATCCCCTCTTCGTCCGCATCTTGTACGCCGTTGCCATTCCAGTCGCGGAAGATAGTGTCGCCGATCTTGCCGCCGCCTACGGTGACGCAGGCGAGCGCACCGGTGCTCAGGTTGGTGGGCGAACTCGAACGGAAGGAATTGCAGTATTCGCCGGACGCCTGGTTCGCCGCAACCTGGGCGGTGAATTTGAGGATCAGGCTTTGGCCCGCGTTGAGCGCAGCGGGCACGGTAAAGATAGGCGCGCTCAGATTGGCGCTGTTGACCGTCGTCCCAGCGGTGACATTGGCGCCGTTGATGGTGACGCTGTCCTTGCTGACATAGGTGAAGCCAGTGGGCAGATCTTCGGTGATGATGACCGGGCTGCCCGTCGGCCCAGTGCCGATGTTGTCCACGTCGATCGTATACTGCACCGTAGCGCCGGGCGCCACACTTGCCGGGGTCACCGACTTGGTCTGGGTCAAATACGGGATCGCACCGGAGGGCGTCTTTTCGCAGGCGTTGACAGTGGTTGTCTCGATGGGCGATGGGTTTCCCGTCGCCTGGATACAGTTGGTCAAAATGCCGACGCCGCTGGCCGTGACCGTGACGGTGGCTTCAAACTTCTGCCCGGGCAGGAAATTGCCCACATTCCATTGCAGCGGGTTCGGGCCGCTGTTCTGGGCTGGCACCGCGCTGACAAAGGTGACGCCGCTGGGCAGGGTGTCGCGGATGATCACGTTGGACAGGGTTTTGTTGCCCAGATTGTAGACTTTGATGTTGTACTGAAAGTTGTCGCCGACTTTGACGATATCACGCGTGGCTGGCTTGCCCACGGCGAGACAGCCATTCGTACTCACGCCGTTGGGGTCGTAGTAGCGCCAGATGTGGTCCTTGCCGCCGCTGTCGCCGCCAGCGTCGCCGCCGAAGGTATCCATCTGGAAGACGGGGCAGCCAGTGGCGTCCACCAATGCGGTGGGATCCGTCACCTTGATCTTGACCCAGACATATTCCGGACGCTGGTAGGTCAACTGACCCAGAGCAAAGCGGATGGCGTTGGGTGTGCCGTTGCTTTGGCCGGTGGTGACTGTCAGCGGTGTCGCCGGGCTGAGATCAAAGCCGACGTTGCTGCCGTCCAGCCCGCCGTTGAAGAGACCGGCGGTAATGTCGCCCGGCGTGTCGTAGGCGATCTGGCCGCCAGGGGTTTGGATGCGCTGCCAGGGACCCATCTGCTGGGTGGCTGTGTTGATACAGGAGGCATTGGGTGCGGTCGATCCGCCCGTGCATATTTTGTAAGCATCCAGGTCAAACTGCCAGGCGTAGCCATTCTGCGGACCGGCAACGGCGCTGGCCAGACCCCAGCCCGTATTGCCGCGGCCATTGGAGTCGATGATGGGTGAAGAAGGGTAGCCCGCTACTGTGGTGCCAGCGATGCCAAAGCCCGCCATCTGCCAGGTGTCCCACTTGTTAAGCGCCCGGCCCAGACTGGTGCGGTTGCCAACAATATCGCCGCTGTTGTTGGTAATGTTGCCTACTGGGGAGGAGCCATAGGCCGTCTCTGGTGCGGTGGAAAAGAAGATGCCCAGGTCGCCGTAGACGCCGGGCAGTGTGCCATTATTGACAAGTCCTGTGCCAGCCCACATATTGGCCGTCACTCCGGCGATGTTGGGGCCACGCGAAAGGCCGGGCAGGGCCACGGTGGGGCCGCCGCCGCGCCCACATTGGCGATCAGCGCCTGACCCTTGGCCCCGATGCGGTCGTAGCCTGTGATCCCGTCGGACGCGTCGCTGCCCGGTGCCAGAAAGGCCGCATCGATCACCTGCACACCGTTGGGGATGTAGTAGGTGGTGTAGCCGCCCACACCTGTGGTAGTGCCGTTGTCGGGCACGGCTTTGATGACCATCCCCAACTCGTCGCCTGTTTGCAGGATCGGGTCCCCTGGTGTCCAGCCGCCGTTGATGCGGTTATCGAGAACGGACTGGGTGTTGGCGTCGAAAAAGATGTAGACCGCGCTGGCGTCCAGATTGTGCGCGCTGGCCGTGGGCACATTCACAAAGAGGCTCTGCACCATACCAGCCAAAAGGGCAAAAACCAGCAATAGATTGGCAAACACTCCACGGCGCGCAAAAACATTCTTCGAATGCCGACGCGAAAGAGGACGGGCCATCATGAACTCTCCTTTTTTATCTGCTCTGAACTTATTTACTTCGCCAGATTTTGTTCAAAACGACCCGCCTGATCACCACCCTGAAGGAATTTCAGGTCGGCATTTGCCGTTCAGAACAAAAGTCTCCATAGGATTTGATGTGGTAGATCACGCTAAAAAGGTGACCTAAAGATGCGAGGGCCTAACTGACCACTGCATATGGTACTGGACTTTTGACAACGACGAATCGACTCAACGAATGGTGAGTCGAGAAAAGCATCTTTACAACTGAGCCATTGAGCCAAAATCAGGCTGTTTTGGCGGCTTTTTTGCCCTTGACGACCACTTTCTGGTAAGGTCGTTTGGGTAAT
>CAMDQF010000323.1 GCA_945905745.1 Litorilinea aerophila | reverse complement strand
CTGGGCAATGCGTAATCTCTGCTCCAGTTGGCCCAGACCGCCTGTGGGCTAATCAACGACGGCGATGGCGAATCGCCGGGTGTCATCGATCTCTTCAGCCAGGCTGTAGGCCGAATGGAGCGGCTGGCCCGCATCGATAGCAGTATGGCGGCCACCGCGGATCAATCCCAGAGTCTGCTGGAACAGCTTTCCGATCTCTCACGGGAGATTCAGGATTACGTGGACAATCTGGAATTCAACCCGGAACGGCTGGCCGAGGTGGAGGAACGCTTGCTGTTGGTGGGCAATCTGAAACGAAAATACGGCGATACTGTGGAAGATGTCATCGCTTACGGCGACAGAGCACAGGCCGAACTGGATGATCTGAGCGATTGGGAGGTCAAGACCGCATCGTTGGAGGCAGACGAGGATCGGCTGTTGCGGGAGATCGGTCGTTTGGGCGCGGCGTTGACTATAGCCCGCGTGGTAGCCGGCGAAAAGATGGCTCGCCAGATCGAAAGCGAGTTGGCCGATCTGCATATGGCCCAAGCCCGCTTTGGACTGGCGGTGCAGCAGTCAGAGAGCGCCGAGGGGGCCTGGCTGCCCGATGGGCGTCGGGTGAGCTTTGACAGCACTGGCGTGGATCGGGTGGAATTTCTGATCAGCGCCAACCCCGGCGAGCCACTGAAGCCGATGGCAAGAGTGGCCTCCGGCGGCGAAACCTCCCGGCTGATGTTGGGTCTAAAAAGCGTGCTGGCCCACGCCGACGCCACGCCGGCCCTTATTTTTGATGAGATCGACCAGGGCATCGGCGGGCGGGTCGGCTCGACTGTGGGCGCAAAGCTCTGGCGTTTGACCGGCCAGGAAAAGAAGGCAGCCAACAGCCTGCCCCATCAGGTCATCTGCATCACCCATCTGCCCCAACTGGCGGCCTACGGCGACCTGCACCTGAGCGTGAACAAGCGGGTCTATGAGAACGACGGGGAACTGCGCACGGGCACTGTCGTCACTGCGCTGGACGAAGAGGGACGCCTGCGCGAATTGATGCAGATGCTGGGCGCAACCACCCAGGCCGGTCGCCAATCCGTGCGCGAGATGCTGGACGAGGTGGCGGGGGTGAAGGGGGAGCGGAAGAGTGCGGCTCAATTGGTGTAAACAGGTGCTGAATATTGCGTACTGCGTAGTGCGTAATTAAGTTATGTTGGCGGCGCTTAAGATCATTTTTCGATTGGCCGATAGACTCGTCCGCTTGTTACACTATCCGTCAGCACCTTTTTTCGCACGATCACAACTGCCTACGCAATACGTAATACGCAATAGAAAGGCTCCCCAATGCAACGAATCTACAAAACTTTTCGCATCTTCTACCTCGCCTGCCTTCTCCTGGGCCTGATCCTGCCAACGGTGGGTCAAGTGGGGCTGGCGGTGGCCGCTGGGCCGGAGCAGGAGACAGTCAACCGGGTCCACGTTCTCAGCTTTCGTGGCGCGGTGACGCCTGTGCTGGGCCAATATATTGTGGACGGGATTGAGGCAGCCCAGGCCAGCGGTGCCGCCGCGGTGATTCTGCAACTGGATACCCCCGGCGGCAGTGTAGAGGTTACAAAACGGATCGTCCAGGATATGCTGGCCTCCCCCGTGCCGATTGTCGTCTACGTCTCTCCCCCCGCGGCCCAGGCGGGCAGTGCGGGTACGTTCATCACGTTGGCCGGTCATGTGGCGGCTATGGCTCCCGGCAGCAGTATCGGCGCAGCCAGTCCCGTGAGTGGCAGCGGCGAGGAAGTGGGCGAGACGATGGAGGCGAAGGTCAAAAATATCCTCAGCGCAGACATCGAGAATCTGGCATCCCGACGGGGCGAGAAGGCTGTCGAATGGGCGGTCGCGGCTGTGTAGGAGGCTGCCGCAGCCACTGCAGACCGGGCGCTGGAACTGGGCGTCATTGACTTTATCGCTACCGATGTGGCAGACCTGGCCGAGCAGATGGACGGTTTTGTAGTTACTGTGCAGGGCGAAGAAGTGACATTGCAGACCGCGGGCGCGCTGGCTCAGCGGCTGGACCTTTCGCCTCTACAGGAATTTCTCAACTTCATCACCAACCCGTCGGTGGCGACGATTCTGCTTACCCTGGGCTCTGTGGGGCTGATTGCAGAAATCTACAATCCCGGCACATTCATCCCTGGCACCATCGGGCTGATCAGTCTGCTCTTGGGGCTTTACGCTTTGGGCCAATTGGACGCCAACTTCGCCGGTCTGGCCCTGGTGCTGTTGGGGATTCTGCTCTTTATTGCCGAGGCATTCACCCCCACTTTTGGCGCGCTGGCGTTGGGCGGCGCGGCGTCCTTCATCTTCGGCAGCGCACTGCTCTTTGATGCGCCGGGGCTGGCCGTGCCCTGGGTGACAATTCTGTCGATGACGGCGCTGATGGGTGGGTTTACACTCTTTGCAGGGGGCAAGGCTCTGGCCGCTCAGCGTCGTCCGCCCATCACCGGGCGGGAGGCGCTCATCGGCTCCACCGCCACTGTGCGTACTCTTTTCGACGAGCAGGGCCGGGGATCGGTCCACACCGCGGGGGAGATGTGGAACGCCACCCTCGCCGATGGCAGCCCACTCCCGGCCGTCGGTGATCGGGTGACGATTGAGGGTCGGCAAGGGTATACGCTGGTTGTGAGGAAGGCATAAATGACCGCAGGCGTGCATCTTTTGGCCCAGGTGGCCCAGACCGGCGGGCTGAACTATTTGGAGGTATTTGTCGTCTATCTGGCAGCCACTCAGGAGCGGGCTGTTGTGCGGGAATTTGTAGAGATGGTGCAGCAGCATACTGTAGATATTGGAGGAGAAATGTTGACCTACGCAGAAGAACTCATGCAAGAAGGCATAATGAAAGGCATGATGAAAGGCAAGATCGAAGGCAAGATCGAAGGCAAGATCGAAGGTCAGGTTGAGACAATAGAAAGCCTGCTGTCCGTGGGAGCCGAATGGGCGATGATCACCGCAGCCACAGGGATTACGCCATCCCAGTTTGCGCGACTCAAAAAGCAGTTGGCACAGACGACAACGCCGCCATCCGAAGCTGATCAGGAAAGTGCATGAACCACCAATCCAACACCTGGCGCAAATATCTCACGGACTACAACGAAGGGTTGGGCCTGGTCTACGAGCGCTTTGTACTCAACGATTTCTTGGACGATCTGCGTCGGAAATACGACATTCGCTCTGTGCTGGAGGCCCCGCTGTATGGGATGGCCGGTGTCAGCGGCATCAACAGCTATGCACTGGCGAAGGCGGGCGTGGAGGTGACGCTGGTGGATGATACCCCGGAGCGGCTGGCCGGGGTGGAGCGCATCTGGCGAGAGGATTTGCAGCAGCCTGTCGGCCTGGTGGGCATCCAGCCCGACGAGTGGGGACGGCTGCCCTTTGCCGACAACAGCTTCGATATGGCCTGGTGTTGGGCCAGTCTCTGGTATATTCAGGACCCGGCTGGGCTGCTGCGGGAGCTGGCTAGGGTCAGCCGGGATATCGTTTTTGTCGCCATGCCAAACAACATTCAGGTGGGCTATTGGATGCGCAAGCTGGTGATCGACCGGGAGTTCTTTGCCCATCACGACGAGCGCTGGACCGAGACGGGGCGCATCCGGCGTATTCTGGCCGAGGCAAAGGTGCGCTTTGTGGACGAGGGTGTGCTGGACACGCCACCCTGGCCCGATACGGTCATGCCTGCCAACGAAGTGCTGAAACGGTTGGGCATCCGCAGCCGCAAGCTGGAAGAGCAGTTCACCGGCGATGGCTGGCAGTGGAGCACAATGGCCTACTATACAGGCGCACAGCCGGAGCTACGCCAGCGGGTGATGAAATATGCCTGGCTGGACCACGCGCCACTGCCCTGGCAGATAAAGGCGATCTGGGCCCATCATCGCTATTTGGTGGGGAGAATGGACAAAGGATGATGAGATACTAAGCTGAGGGGAGCGTTAGCAGACTCTCATCTTCTCCTATCGAATCCACGCATTTTCCAGCAATCCAGCCATTCCATCCTTCAGAAAAACCCGGCGCATCCGCTGCGCCGGGTTTTCTTTTTTGTCCAGCCGCTGCCAAAGGGGGGCGAAGTAGACCTCCTCGCCCAGTCCCCGCGCGGCCACAGCTTCGGCAGCCAGACGCAGAATCGTTTCCAGAAAGTCCTGGGCTGGCTCCGGCGCAGCCAGCCCGGAGGTGATGACCCCCCGATGCCAGGAACGCATACGCAGCCAGTAGTTGGGCCCCAGCCGTTCGGTCACATAGGCGTGGATCGTCTCGGCAGCTTCCACCAGCCCCAGGCAGAGCGCGCTGACGGCCATGGATTCGTCCCCTGGCTGCTGACAGGCGGGGCGCAGTTCAATCGTAGAATAGGCTGTGCGCAGACGGGCGCTGTGCCAGATGTAGTGGTCGTGGAGCAGAAAATCGTCGAAATCGACCTGCCCGGTTCGCATCTTCTCGTCAAAGCGGCCCCACTCCGGCAGCAGGCGTGGACCCTCCCGCCGCAGCAGCACATCCAGCTTTGCCAACCGGGCAATAAACTCTTCAATCGAATCGTAGGCAGTGATGGGCATGCCGTGGCGCTGGTCGAAGGGGGTGGTGCTGCACATATGGCCTTCGCGGGTCGAGGCGAAACCCAGCAACTGGCCGCCCACCACCGGCGAGTTGGCACAGAGCGCAATGATGACCGGGGCCATCAGCAGGCCGGTGTTGAGTTGGGTCAACAGTTCGGGGCGGGCAATGTCGATTTGGGCCTGGTCGCTGGCGGTGACCGCATACCAGAACCACTCGTCGCCCATCCGATCCAGCAAAGCCTGATAGCGCTGTTTGGGGGTAAGCAGGGGCAGAGAAGGAGGCGAGACCGGCTGAATGCCATAGCCGAGAACCCGCCATTCCCGCGGGTTTGCCGCCTGTTGCAGCCGTGCCAGGGCGGCCTGATAGCACTGCTCCACCTGAAAAAGATCGGCGCAGGGACGGGTGCTGATTTCGATTGTGCCCTTGCCCACTTCCAGCGCATAGCTGAAATCAGTGCCGGAAAGCTCTACCAGTTGCTCTCGATTGACCGCGTCATATTTGGGTCTCAGATCTCCCGGTGCAGCCAGTTCGGGCAAGAGTTCGGAGACATCCACAAACGCGCCGCTGGCATCCACCAACGGATGCTCGGCTTCCCGGCCAATCGTGCGCGGGCCGCGCAATTTCTCCGGGAAGGAGTCGGTGAATTCTTCGGTTAGGGAGTCGAGAGTGGAGATGGGGGATTTCATGGGTTTCCTATAGCTCGACAATCTCTCCATACATCTCCGGCCTGCGGTCCCGGTAAAATTGCCAGGTCTGGCGCACTTCTTGGATCAGGTCCATATGCAGGTCCCGGATAATCAACTCTTCTTTGAAAGCGTCGCCCTGGCCGGGCAGATCGCTGCGGTCGCCCAGGGTAGTGACAAATTCACCCCTGGGCGTGCAAAAGTAGCTCTGGCCGTAGAAATCGTTGTCGCCAATCTCGGCCTCGATCCCCACCCGATTGATGGTTCCCACAAAATAGCCGTTGGCGATGGCGTGGCTGGTCTGTTCGATCTTCCAGAGATGTTGGGAGAGACCGCGGGAGGTGGCGGAAGGGATGAAGACGATCTCCGCTCCATTCAACCCCAGACAGCGGGCGCCTTCGGGAAAGTGGCGATCGTAGCAGATATAGACACCGACTTTGCCCACCGCCGTGTCGAAGACCGGATAGCCCAGATTGCCGGGGCGGAAGTAGAACTTTTCCCAGAAGCCAGGCAGGTGGGGCAGGTGGGTCTTGCGGTATTTGCCCAGATAGCGCCCGTCGGCGTCGATGACCGCCGCGGTGTTGTAGTAGAGGCCGGGCTTCTCCTCTTCGTACATCGGCACTACCAGCACCATCCCCGTCTCCTGGGCCAGCTTTTGCATCCGCTCGGTAGTGGGGCCATTGGGGATGGCCTCGGTGTAGGCGTAGAATTTGCGATCCTGCACCTGGCAAAAATAGGGGCCGTAGAACAACTCCTGAAAGCAGATGACCTGACTGCCCGCGGCCGCGGCCTGACGAGCGCAGTTTTCGTGCTTAGCGATCATCGACTCCATATCGCCGCTCCAGGTGGCCTGGACGAGGGCAGCGCGTACAATGCGGGGCATAGGGTTGACTCCTTTGTCTAATGCAAAACGATAGAACGCGGATTTGGCGGAAACAACGGATATTCGCTGATTTTTATCCGCCTACATCCGCTCAATCCGCGTCATCCGCGTTCTATTTTTCAGGGCAGACGGCGCAGTTCTTCGAGTGTAGCGGCGAAACCCATTTGGCGCAACTCGCCCGCGACGTAGCCCAGCGCGGCATCTTCCAATGTCTGGGGATAGTCGACACTCCACTGCTCGCAGATGGCTGGGCCGTGCTCCTGCATAATCCGGGCCAGACGCAGTTGGAAACGGGCCAATTCTTCGTGGGTGAGCGCGGGCAGGGAGGTGGCATCTTCGGCCAGACGGCGTAGGTTAGGGGGCAGAAAGCCGTTGATCGCCTTCACCCCCCGGTCTTTGCGGATACCGCTCTGCACGCTGAGAACGTCGGTGAGCAGGAGCAAAATCAGAAAATTGCCCGCCGCGCCGATGAGCTTTTCGTCCCGGCCCAGGGGTACAGGCAGCATTGCCACACAGCGCCAGAATTCGGGGATGGCCCGCTCCAACTCAGCGGCGGCCTCGGCCTGGGAAAGTTCCGTGCCCGGATGGAGCTTCCAAGTCAGCACACCTTCCTGCGCGTAGAGAACCCGCGTCTGCCCCTCCACCACCTCAGCGCTCTCGCCATCGTACAGCCAGACATCCAGGCGCATCCCCTCGTCGGTCATAGCGTTGATCATCTGTCCACCAAACATCAGCCGGTA
>CAMDQF010000322.1 GCA_945905745.1 Litorilinea aerophila | reverse complement strand
ATCGGAAAGAGGCTACCGAACGGGAACCGGAGACCCCAACCCCGTCCAATCGGTGGATGAATGCCCTGCGTATCGGTGCTCTGCTGGCGATTACCCTCGGCTCCTTCTGGCTGGCCCTCAACCCGGAATGGGTGCGCAGCTTTGGGCGTTGGGGTTATCTCAGCGTTTTTTTAACCAGCCTCCTTTCCAGCGCCACAGTGATTATCCCCGCGCCAGGCTTGGCGGTCGTCTTTGCTATGGGTGGCGCGCTGGACCCACTGACCCTGGGGATTATCGCCGGTATCGGCAGCGGACTGGGTGAATTGAGCGGCTATGTGGCCGGGGCCAGTGGGCGGGAGTTGATTCTGCACAATAAAGGCTTCAGCGGCCGTTTGCACTGGTTCACCACCCGCTATACCTATCCGGCCCTCTTCGTATTGGCAATTCTGCCCCTGCCCGTCTTCGATATCGCCGGTGTGATTGCCGGCGCGCTGAAGATGCGGGTCAGCCACTTTCTGGCAGTGGTCATCAGCGGCAAGATCATCAAACATGTGCTGGTAGCCCTGGCTGGCGCTGGTTCCTGGGGGATTTTTCATCGCTGGATGGGATTGTGACCAGTGACCAGTCAGCAGTGACCAGTATGTACCGGCACTGGACTGATAACTGTTCACTGATTACTGATAACTGATTACTGAATGGAGAAGGAAGCTATGCACAAGCTACGTTGGATACTCCCCCTGATTTTACTCCTGGCGTTGATTGCAGGCTGCTCCGACGAAGGACCGTCTGGGGTTTCTGTCGTCGAGGCAGGCTATGTGACGGAGGCCGAGGTGCCAAACTCCGATGATACACTTCCCTTTCAGTTGAGCGAAGGTGTGGCGGGCTATGACCCCAGCGGGGTGCAGTTGCCCATTGCTGACACCACCCCCCTGACCGTCGAAGAGTTGCAGGCTCTCCTCGTGCGCCTGCCCGCGGTGCAGACGGAAACCGGCGATGTACAGGCATACGCCCTGCCCAGCGAGAGCCTGCCGCCGCCCCGTCCCGGTGTGGAGGTGGAACTTCCCTTCCCACCCGCCGAGACGCTGCCCGCCATTGAGGTGGAGAGTGGCCCGGTGGAGGTGGTGCGCTTTTCGCCCGAAGGCGATGTACCCCTGGTCCCCCGCCTGAGTGTGACTTTCAATCAACCGATGGTGGCCCTGACCAGCCACGCGGAGTTGGAACAGCAGGACGTACCGGTGAAGATGTCGCCAGATGTGCCGGGTCACTGGCGCTGGGTGGGCACAAAGACCCTCTTTTTCGAGGCCGATGTGGAGGGGATCGACCGCTTCCCCATGGCGACCGAATTTACGGTGGAGATTCCCGCCGGTGTCGAGTCGGCCACGGGCACGACGCTGGCCGAGGCTGTCACCTTCACCTTCCGCACCCCGCCGCCGGTATTGGGCCAAGTCTATCCCAGCGGCGGCCCCCAACTACTGAATCCGCTGATCTTCGCCAGCTTTGACCAGGCCATCGACCCGGACGCCGTGCTGGAATCGGTGGAGGTGAAGGCGGGCAGCAAAGAATATCCCATCCGTCTTGCCACAGACGAGGAGATCGCCGCCGACATCCGCATGGCCGGCATCACCAGCCGGGCGCAGACGGGGCGCTGGCTCGTCTTCCGCGCCCAGGACGACTTCCCCAAAGATACGACCGTCACTGTCAACTTTCTGGCCGGGACCCCCTCGGCGGAAGGGCCGCGAGTCACAGAAACGGCCCAGAGCTTCAGCTTCCAGACCTACGGCCCCCTGCGCGTAGTGAACAGTGAGTGCGCCTGGGGTGGCAACGAATGCCCGCCCTTCACTCCGTGGAGTGTGACCTTCTCCAATCCCCTGGACGCCAGCCGTTTTGACCCGTCCCTGGTTTCCGTTGAACCGGAACTAAGCGGGATGCGGGTGGAGGTCTTTGGCAATAACATTCAGATCACCGGCAACAGCCAGGGCCGCATAAAGTATTCAGTCACTCTGAGCGCAGAGATTACCGACGTCTTCGGTCAGAAACTGGGCCAGGATGCCACCGTCAACTTCCAGGTTGGCCCCGCCAGTGCCTATCTCACAGTGCCCGGCGATACTTTTGTGGTGATGGATCCATCGGGCAAGCCCACCCTCAGCGCTTTTTCGGTCAACATTCCCCGGATCAACGTGGAAATCTACGCAGTGGAAACTGCCGATTTCGTTGACTTTCTCACCTTTTTCCAGGACTACGACCGGACTGATGCCGCACCACCTCCAGGCCGACGGGTGGTCAAGCGTACCATCAACATTCAGGGCGAGGACGATGCCCTGACCGAAACCGCCGTCGATCTCTCCGAGGCTCTGAAGAGCGTACCGGGAGCGTCAGCGACCGGCAATCTGATCGTCAAAATTGCACCGGATGCAGGACCCCTGGCCGGTCTTTTCAACCGGGACCTGGCCCAGCGGGTGCGGGATTACACCAGCTATCATTGGGTGCAGGTCACGCAGATCGGCCTGGACGCCTTCTTCGACTCCGGCGAGGTGACGGCCTGGGCCAACAGCCTGGCCGACGGCGCACCCCTGGCCGATGTGGAGATTTCCCTGTGGCCTAACGGCAAGAGCGGCGTGACCGATGCCAGCGGCGTCACAAAGCTGGCCCTGCCCGCACCGGATCAGTCCGGGGCGGCGCTGCTCGTGGCCCGCAAGGGAGACGACACAGCTTTCATTCCCCAGAATTCTTACTACTATTCCCAGGGCGACGGCTGGCGGGCCAATCCAGAGAGCTATGAGGCCCGCTACTATATCTTTGACGACCGCCAGATGTACCGCCCCGACGAGACAGTCAGCATCAAAGGCTGGATTCGGGCCATCACCCCGGGCGTGACCGGCGATGTGGAGCTTCTCAGCCAGAGCGCGGCTACCTCTATCGACTGGCTGGTGACAGACCCGGTGGGCAACGAAATCGGCAAGGGCAATGCGCCCCTGACCAGCCTGGGCGGTTTCGACTTTCAATTCAAACTGCCCGAAAATGTGAATCTGGGCTATGCCCAGGTCCAGATCAGCGCGGTGGGTGGTGAACTCCAATACTTCGGCTACAGCGGAACCACCTATCACAGCTTCCAGATTCAGGAGTTCCGACGCCCGGAATTTGAAGTGACGGCCACTGCCAGCGAAGGCCCCTTCTTTGTGGGCGGATCGGCCACAGCCACGGTCGCCGCGGCCTACTACGCGGGCGGCCCCCTGCCCGGCGCGGATGCGGAGTGGAGTGTGCGCGCCTCCTCCGGATCCTACCAGCCACCGAACTGGAGCGACTTCAGCTTCGGCACGTGGGTTCCCTGGTGGCGCTACTACGACGGCGGCTCGGAGCTGGGCATTGCCGGCTTCACCTCCCGCACAGACGCCGGGGGTGAACATTACCTGCGCCTGGACTTCCGCCCCAGCGACCCGCCGGGTCCGATGGTGCTGGACGCCAGCGTGACTGTCTACGATGTCAACCGCCAAGGCTGGAGTTCCAGCACCTCCCTACTCGTTCACCCCGCGGACCGCTATGTGGGGCTGCGCTCGGATCGTTACTTTGTGGAGAAGGGCGATCCTCTGCCTGTGGAAGTTGTTGTCACCGATTTGGATGGCGACGTGGATGTGGAACACGAAGTGATCGTGCGGGCAGCCCTGCTGGATTGGGAGTACAAGAACGGCGACTGGCAGCAGGTGGAAATTGATGCGCAGGAATGTACTGTGCGTACCACAGCGGCGGCGGACCCCGACGATGCCAACGCCGAGTTCGCCATCTGCACCTTCGAGACAACCCAGGGCGGTCAATTGCAGATCACCGCCAGCATCACCGACGGCGAGGGACGCAAAAATCAGTCGGAGATCACCCGCTGGATCGGCGGCGGACGCGGCCCCGTGGCCCGCACTGTCCAGCAGGAGGAGATTCAACTCATCCCCAGCGGCGAGGAGTTCCAGCCCGGCGATGTGGCCGAACTGCTGGTCCAGGCTCCCTTCTTCCCCGCCGAGGGCCTGGTGACCCTGCGCCGGGGCGGGCTGGTCTCGACCGAGCGCTTCACAATGGACGGCCCGACCTATACTGTACGCGTGCCGATTGAAGATAGCTACATTCCCTCGCTTCAGGTGCAGGTGGACCTGGTAGGCGCGGCGGAACGGCTGGATGACAAAGGCAATCCGCTGACCGGCGTGCCCAGTCGCCCTGCCTACGCCGTGGGCAGCCTGACCCTCTCCGTCCCGCCCATCAGCCGCCGCCTATCGGTGCAGGCCGTGCCCCAGGCCAGCCGTCTGGAACCGGGTGGCAAGACGACCCTCGATCTGGTGGTGACAGACGCCGATGGCAAGCCGGTGGCTGACGCCGAACTGGCGGTGGTGGTGGTGGACGAGTCCATCCTGGCCCTGACCGGCTACCAGATCATCGACCCAATCAGCGTCTTTTATTCCGGGCGGGGCAGTACTGTCTACGACATCCACAACCGGGCCAATCTGCTGCTGGTCAACCCGGAGATGTTGCAACAGGCAGGCGCGCCAGGAATGGCATTGGGGGGCGGCGCGGATATGATGCGCAGCGCAGCGGGGGCCCCTATGCCGTCGGCAGCGCCGGCGATGGCTGAGATGGCGATGGACGCTGCCGCGCCTGCTGCCGAAAGCAAAAATGCGCAGACCGGCCAGCCCATCCGCGTGCGCTCCAACTTCGACCCGCTGGCCCTCTTTGCCCCGAACGTACAGACCGACGCCGACGGCAAGGCCAGCGTGGAAGTGACTGTGCCCGACAACCTGACCCGCTACCGGGTGATGGTGGTGGCCGTGGGCGGCGGCAAATACTTCGGCTCCGGCGAGGCCAGCGTCACCGCCCGCCTGCCACTGATGGTGCGTCCATCGGCTCCTCGCTTCCTCAATTTTGGGGACAAATTCGAGCTGCCAGTCGTTCTGCAAAACCAGACCGACGACGATCTGACCGTCCACGTGGCAGTGAAGGCCACCAATGCGGACCTGACCGGCGAGGGCAGCCAGACGAACGAGCAGGGCGATGCCGCCGGTTATAGCCTGACTGTGCCGGCCAACAACCGGGTGGAGGTGCGCTTCCCCACGACGACCGCCAGCGCCGGCACGGCCCGCTTCCAGTTCGCCGGGGTGAGCGGTGACTACGCGGACGCGGCCGAAGTTTCCCTGCCCGTTTGGACACCCGCCACGACCGAAGCCTTCGCCGTCTACGGCCAGGTGGACGAGGGCGCAGTTCTCCAGCCGCTGCTGCCGCCGGACGATGTGATCCCCAGCTACGGCGGATTGGAAGTCTCGATGTCGTCAACCGCTGTGCAGGCGTTGACCGATTCCTTCCTCTATCTGGTCAAATATCCGTATGAATGTTCCGAGCAGATGGCTTCGCGCATTCTCGCGGTGGCCGCGCTGCGCGATGTGCTGACCGCCTTCGACGCGGTGGGACTGCCCACGCCGGAGGAGATCAACGCGGCGGTGGCACGCGATATTCAGAATCTTCAGGCTATGCAGGACAACAACGGCGGCTTCCCCATCTGGCGGCGCGGCGGCGAGGTCTGGCCCTACTACAGCGTCCACGTGGCCCACGCCCTGGCCCGGGCCAAACTGAAGGATTACCCGGTTCCCGCGGATATGTTCAGCCGTTCCCAGGACTATCTGCGCAATATCGAAAGTTACATTCCCGGTTGGTACGGGGAATACAGCCGCAGCAGTCTGATCGCCTATTCGCTTTACGTGCGCAAGCTGATGGGGGATGTGGACACGGCCAGAGCCAACCGACTGATTGCCGAGCGCAAGCTGGAAAACCTCTCGATGGAGAGTATCGGCTGGCTGCTCTCGGTTCTCTCTGGCGACAACGCCTCGGCCCAGACGCTAGAGGAGATGCGCCGCTATCTGAATAACCGGGTGACAGAGACTGCGGGCGCGGCCAACTTCGCCGATGGCTATTCTGACGGCGACTACCTGCTGCTCTACAGCAATCGCCGGGCCGATGCGGTGATTCTGGAAGCGATGATTACAGATTCCCCAGACAGCGATCTGATTCCCAAACTGGTGAAAGGGCTGCTCAGCCAGGCCAAGCGGGGGCGCTGGGACAACACCCAGGAGAATATATTTGTCCTGCTGGCCATGGACAAATACTTCAACACCTACGAGGCGCAGACGCCTGACTTTGTGGCGCGCATCTGGCTGGGTGAACAGTACGCGGGCGGCCACGAGTTTGTGGGGCGTACAACCGAGACGGTCAATCTGAATGTGCCGATGGCAATCGTGCAGGAGAGCCGGGAGCAGGCCGATGCCAACGGCAACGTCCCGTTGATTGTGCAAAAGGACGGTCTGGGCCGCCTTTACTATCGGCTGGGGCTGCGCTATGCGCCCACCAGCCTGATGCTGGAACCTGCGGATCACGGCTTCACCGTCGAACGCACCTACGAAGCGGTGGACGATGCGGGCGATGTGACCCGCGACGCCGAGGGCGTCTGGCATGTGAAGGCGGGCGCACGCGTGCGGGTGCGGCTGACACTGGTGGCCCAGTCGCGGCGCTATCACGTGGCGCTGATCGATCCGATCCCGGCGGGCTTCGAGGCGCTCAACCCGGCCCTGGCTGTCACCGGCGACATCCCCAAAGACCCGGCCAGCCAGGCCAATCCCTACGGCGGCTGGTGGTGGTGGGGTCCCTGGTACGAACATCAGAATCTGCGCGACGAGCGGGCCGAAGCCTTCACGTCCCTGCTCTGGGAGGGGGTCTACACCTATACTTACGTAGCGCGGGCCACGACGCCGGGCACGTTTATCGTCCCGCCGACAAAGGCCGAGGAGATGTACTCACCGGAGGTCTTCGGCAGAAGCGGGACGGAGCGGGTGGTGATTGAAGATTGATGATTGAAGATTGACGATTGGACGCCCGGTGCAGGTTGC
>CAMDQF010000321.1 GCA_945905745.1 Litorilinea aerophila | reverse complement strand
GTGGCTGGTGTCAACTTTCGACTTGCCACCTGCCACTTTCGACTTTCAACCCGCCACCTGCCACCGGCAACTCTTACTTACCTGCCCACTCGTTCAACTGACGTTGGGCTTCGTCGATCACTGTCTGGAGGCCAGCCTGTTCAAGCCGTTCCAGATAGGCGGGCAGCGCTGTGGCGGGGTCCACCAGGCCGGAGGTCAAAGGACCGGACAATTCACCCGTGACTGCCGAGACGTTGGCCAGTTCGGTCTTGACCGGTTCGGCGTTGAAGTTGAAGCCCATAGCAGCTGAGGGCGGCGACTCGGAATTGAGTTTGTAGGTGGCCTCCCACGCCTTGATCTCGGCCTGTTTGGCGTCGATGTAGTAGGCCAGGAACTGGTTGCCAAACTCCCAGTCGGTGTTGGGGTTGTAGTCGGCGTTGTTGGGGCCGGGCTTGAGTACTTTGTTCGCCTCGTCCGCCCATTCCCAGTGTTTGCCCTCAATGCCCTTGGCCAGGGTGTTGTAGGCTTCCACATTGGTGTTCAGCGCTTCCAGAACACGCATGGCAGCTTCCGGATTCTTGGAAGTGCTGCAGATGGCATTGGTGGTGGCCGTCGTACCGGCGGTGGTGAGGAAGGGCTGGGTCATGGATTGGGCATAGACCGGCTGCCCAAAGCGCTGCTCGCTTTCAATTTCGCCACCGGGCTTGACGACGCCGGCCAGACCGCTGATGGCAAATTTGCCCGCTTTCCACATGGCCTGGGCATCGTCACCGACGATGGTTTCCTTGGGCGCATAGCCCGCCAGATACCAGCGGCGCGCCCGCTCGATGGATTCCTGAAATTCCGGCGAGGTGGCGGCGTTGAAGACAGTCAGGTCTTTGTCGTCGAAGCGAATCGCCACCGGTACCTGCTCGCTAACGACTGGATCGAATCCGACACCCTCGTTGGTCCAGGTACCGGTTCCACCCAGCGGGATCACATCGGCCTCCTTCTCCAGGATGGTTTGGAGGAAGGGTTCCAGTTCATCATAGGTTTTGAGAGCGTAGACATCCAGGCCATATTTGTCGGCCAGGTCTCTGCGCACATAGAGGCCAAAGGGCTTGACAAAGATCTGCTGGTTGATCACGCCGTAGATTTTGCCGTCCACACGGGCTGCGTCCCAGGTGGTCTCGGGCATGCTGGCCCACAAACCAGGCGCATAGTCGAGCAGCAGGTCATCCAGAGGCAGGAGATTGCCGTTGGCGATGTTGAGCAGGTAATTGTTGATCCAGGGTGCGGTGAATACGATATCGCACTCTTCACCCGCGGCAAAGCCCAGCTTCATCTTCTCGTCAAACGCGCCCCAGTCGATGGGATTGAGTTCGATTTTGGCGTTGGCGATGGGAACGAGCAGCTCGTTCAGGGCATCCTCTACCAGTTGCACGTCTTTGAAGACCGTGTTCGGGTAATCATACCGGACAGTCGCCACGGGTGCATCCGCGGCGACGGATGCGCTCCCCTCGGCTGGTGCTTGCAGTGGGGGCGGAGCCACACAGGCACTCAGCACCAGGCTGAACAGGGCAATGATGGATAGGAGTTTGTACAGCTTGTTCATGGTTTTGGTTTCTCCTTGTGAAAGAAATGAAGAAATGAAGAAATGAAAAACATCTATACACAAAGACGAGTATAGTAGATGGAGTGGATGGTAGACAGTGCGCGCTACCTTCCATACACCCCAGTCCGCCTACTCGCCTTTGATACCACCGATAGTAAGGCCACGGACGAAGTACTGTTGCAGACTGACAAAGGCAATCGCCACAGGCGTAAGCGCAATCACAGCCATTGCCATACGCACGGTTTGCAGGGGAACCTGTACCGAGCCTAACATAGCCGATGAATTGGCGTTCGAGGTCAAGAATTCCGCATTGCGCAGAATGGCAAAAAGCAGGTACTGCAATGGATAGAGCGCGGTCTCGTTGATATAGAGCAGGGCCAGCCACCAATCATTCCAGTATCCTAAGATGGTAAAGAGAGCGATGGTTGCCAGGGCCGGCGTAGAGAGAGGCATGACGATCCGCCAATAGATTTGCCATTCGTTGGCACCGTCCAGTTTGGCCGAGTCGATGAACTCCTTGGAGAGCGTACTAAAATAGGTGCGCAGCAGAAAGATGTGCCAGGGCGCCATGAGCATGGGGACAATCAAAACGGCCAATGTGTCGCGCAACTTGAGGTACTGGGTAATCAGAATATAAGAGGGCACCAGACCGCCGTTGAAAAGCATTGTAAAAAAGATGATGAAGCTGAGGGTGCGCCGCCAACTGAAATCGGTGCGGGCCAGGGAATAGGCCATCAGGGAATTGATGAGCAACGAAGCCAGTGTGCCAATCGTGGTGACGAGCAGAGTGACACCAAAAGCATCGATGATCTGCGTCGGGTTTTGCAGAATAAAGGTGTATGCGCTGGAACTGAACTGGGCCGGCCACAGCCCAAAGCCCTCTTTGGTCAGGACCGCTTCATCGGTGAATGATGCAGAAACTACCACCCAGAGCGGTATCAAAAACAAGAAAGTAATCAGAGCCAGCCCGAGATTCAGCGCAATCTGCCCCCAGTTGCGGGCAAACCAGCCAGGTGGCGTGTAGGATTGGGGAGAGACACGGTAGGTAGTCACGTTTCGTTTGTCAGCCTCGGCAATATTGAGTAGACCGCAGCAGACGCTCCCTGCCGGTCCGTGACCGGCGGGCGGGTCACGGACCACGCCCGGAGCATTGCGGTCTACTGATACTAGAATAGAGATCGTTCCGGATCAATTCGTTTGACAACCCAGTTGGAAAAGATGACCAGCGCAAAACCCACGACCGACTGGTAAAGCCCGGTGGCGGCGGCCATGCCGATATCAGCGTTGACACGCAGAGCGCGAAAAACGTAGGTATCGATCACGTCTGTTGTGGGGTAGAGCAGCTTGCTGTCCCTGGTGACATAATAGAACATACCAAAATCGGCATAGAAGATCTTGCCGATTGCCAGCAGCATAACGATGATCACGACGGGGATGAGGAAGGGCAGGGTGATATAGCGAATCTGCTGGAGTTTGTTGGCACCGTCCAGCATGGCAGCCTCGTAGTACTCCTGGTTGATGCCCAACATCGCCGCCAGATAGATCACGCTGCCATAGCCTACCCCTTTCCAGAGATTGGTAATCGTCAGAATCGCCGGCCATTGATCGGGCGAGTTGTACCAGGAGATGGGTTCGATGCCCAGGGCGCGCACCACACCATTGACCAATCCGTTTTCGTAGTTGAGCAGGGCAAAGGAGAAGTAACCGACGATGACCCAGGAGATAATAAACGGGAAGAAGATGACGGTCTGGTAGATACGGGCAGCCAGCTTCACACGTACTTCGTTGAGCAACAGCGCCAGACCAATCGCGCCGATCAAGCCAGTCAGGATGAAGAGGGTGTTGAGAAAAATCGTGTTGGTGGTGATGCGCTGCAGGTCGGGCGTGCGCACCAGAAACTCAAAATTCTTGAGGCCGATCCAATCACTGCCCCAGATACCCTGGCTGGCGCGGTAGTTCTTGAAGGCGATCACCACACCAAACATGGGCAGATAGCTGAAGACCACCAGCAACAGGAAGCCTGGCGCCGCCATCAACAGAAAAGGAAAGTTCTTTCGCAACTGACGCATGTGTAAATCCTTGCATACAGACAAAATTGTCTTGTCAGATTTTACGCTGGCAATACCTGCCGCACGACCCGCAAATAATTCCCACCCATGATCTTCGCTGTCTCTGCTTCCGAAAAACCAGCTTCGAGTAGCCCATACGTCACCCAGGGTAGGGATGCACTGTTAAAGTGAGTGCCAATGCCGACCTGGTCAATCCCCATCATATTCACGGCATAACGGACCAGTCGCACCGTTTCGTCGATCTCAGAGCGGGCAACCTGGAGCAAGGGTCCTGCACCTGTCGGCGGCGGCCCCGGCGGACGGCTGATGGGTGGCATAATTCCCAGCACGCCACCCGATGCGGCAAGCGCCCGCATCACCTCTTCGGGAATGTCGCGCAGCGATCCACTCAATGCGCGTGGGTTGGAATGCGAAGCGATCACCGGTTGGCGGGAAACCGCGATCACATCCAGTGAACAGGGGTCGTTGAGATGCGAAATGTCCACCAAAATGCCGCACTCATTCATCTCGTGGATCAGCCGGACGCCGTGGGCAGTCAACTTGCCGCCGGAGCGGGTTTCATCATAGCCATCGTAGCCCAATTCACGACCGGAAACGGCTAGGGTGATGTGCCGCAACCCCAGCCGGGCAAACATGCGCAACACGCCGGGACTGTCGCCAAACCAGATGCTGCTGTTCAACCCCATCAACAAGCCAACTTTGCCGGTCGCCTGAGCCATATCCAGATCGGCTACCTGCCGAATGAGTTGCACCTGATCGGGATTAGCTTCGACGTTGAGCAAAAAACGGTCGAGCATTGCCAACACCAGTTGTGTGGGATGGCGCACGCCCCAGCCGAGAAACATCGCCTCATCCTCGCGCCCGGTACGCTGCGCCACCTGTGCCAGCCAATCACCCCGGTAGTTGGGATCGTACCAAACCGGTCCACCCTTACACATCACCAGACGTAGACCCCATTCTTTGAACTTGACGAAATCACCGCGACAGGTTTCATCGTGCCGTCTGCCGAGATCGACATTTTCGATCACAAAGCGCGGGTGGGTGAGGTTTAGCCCAATCATATCGCAGATCGGGTGGAGGCGATGAAATGCTTGGATTCGTTCGGCGTTCATTGCAAGAGTGATGAATATCTTTGACTGTGCAATAGATATTTACCCACGTGCTGGTTCTTTCATGGTCAATTTCGCTTTGCGTACTTCCTCGGCCAAGTGCGATTGTTGTGAAAGTGCTTGTTGTAGGTGTACCATACGCTCAGTTCCAGCGCTGCGCAGCATGGCCTCGCCATAGACCGAATCTACCCAAAAACGGGCAAAGGCAGCGACCTCATTGCGTAGCAACGGGATCTCCGGCTCGCTATAGTGTGCCGTGCAGTTGATCGTGAACATCCGTCGGCGGTTGCTGCCACCCCAAGTACTATGCTTGGTGTTCTGGTTAAAGACTACGACATCTCCTGGATTACTCTCCAGCGCAATCGCCGGTACTTGATGACCGGCAATCCCTAACGTTTCCGCAGCGCCACGCAATCTACCTTGTAACATTTCGGCAAACTGGTCGCCATAGTGCTGGCTACCAGGAATCACGCGCAGGGCGCCTGATGTGGCGGTGACAGGGTCGAGATAGAATGCCAGCTTGTAAAAGATGCGCGGTGGCTTGCCGCGCATCTTGCCACTCCAGTCGGTGTCCGAATGCCAGTTGGTGTCGCCGACATAAAAGTTACCGTCGCTACCCAAGTAGTTATAATCCTCGCCCAAAAGGCTAGTGAAGATGCCATTGATGCGCGGGTCGTCGAGCAACGAGGCGAGATAGTCTGTCTGGTCGACAAAGGGCAGAATGCACGAGCGCGCCGTACCATCATGGGGTTTGCCATTGTGACCGCCGCCCCGTGCAGCAAAGACCGTTTCAAATTCTTCGATGATACGCTCAATTCGGTCGCTCAACAAGCCAGGAAAGACCAGGTAGCCGAAGGTCTCCATAAAGGCGAGTTGTTGGGATGTCAATTGTAGTTTGCTCATTGGTTTGCCTATCTCCTGCTTGAAATCGTGCTAACTGCTTACACTCACATCCAGGGCGTCGCGCAGCCCATCGGCCAGCCCTTGAAAGGCCAGGATAGTGAGCGAGATCATGATTGCCGGAAAGAAAAACATGTGGGGCCAGTAGCCGATATATTGGCCCGCTTCCCCCAACATGCGCCCCCAACTGGGTGTGGGCGGGCGGATACCCATTCCAATAAAGCTGAGACCGGCTTCAGCAAAGACCGCCGTCGGGATGCCGGCAGCAAAACCCCACAGAATCAACGGCGCAACCTGGGGCAAGACATGCCGGACGATGATACGGATTTGGGGAACGCCTAGTGAGATGGCAGCCGTCACATAATCGCGCTCGCGCACCGAAAAAGTCATCCCGCGGATCAGGCGGCATGAGCCAACCCAGCCCGTAATGCTCATAGCGATCATGAGGTTGCGCAGGCTTGGCTCCAACACCATTACCAGATAGAGAACAATCAAATACCAGGGCAGCGCTGAAAACATATCGATCAGCCGCGTGATCAGCCAGTCAAAAAAGCCGCCCCGGTAAGCCGCGATCAACCCCAGCGGCACACCAATCGCCAACCCGATGAGCTGCGTCACCACGCCAATCAGAAACATGGGACGCGTGCCATACATAATGCGCGTCGCCAGGTCGCGCCCCAGGTTGTCTGTGCCCATCCAATGCTCGGCGCTAGGGCTGGCCAAGCCATTCTCAGGATTGATCTTCTGATAGTCATAGGGTGTTAGATAGGGGACAAAGAGCGCGACAAAAAGCGTAAACAGGACCCAACTAAGCCCAAAAATCGCCAGCTTATTTCGTCGAAAACGCCACCAGGCACGTTGCCAATAGCTAATCTCCCTGATGGGTCTCTGGCTGTTGGCAGTTGAACCGGATGCGGCAATTGCACTCATCGTTGGCCTCCTGCCACACGCACCCGTGGATCAATCAGCCCATAGAGCAGATCGGTAATCAGGTAAGTTGTCATGATAATCACCGCCCAAAAGATGGTGATACCCAAAACCATGGGATAGTCGCGATTGGTACTCGATAGCACAAACCAACTGCCTAGTCCAGGTAGTCCAAAAACCTTTTCGATAAAAATTGAACCAGTCATCATGCCCGGAAACATGGGCAAAAAGGAGGTGACCATCGGGATCAACGCGTTGCGCAAGACATGGCGCGTCATACTCGCCCGCCCACCCAGCCCTTTGGCTTTGGCCGTGCGCACATAATCGGACTGGAAGCCCTCCAATACACACTGGCG
>CAMDQF010000320.1 GCA_945905745.1 Litorilinea aerophila | reverse complement strand
TCAAACTTTTCGCCGGGCAGGGCCACAGCCCCGATGCGGGCGCGCAGGGCCGCCGCCATTTCAGCGCAGCGTTCCTGCACGGTCTCCAACTTCTTGTGCCAGAAGACCAGCCGGGCCAGCCGTCCTGCCGGGGGATAGCCCTGCTCGCGACGGAAGCTCATCTCCCGCCGGTAAAAGGCAGCGTAGTCGTGTTCCGCCGCCGCCTGCACCGCGTAATGCTCCGGTTTGTAGCTCTGGAAGATCACCCGTCCACCGCGAGCGCTACGGCCTGCCCGTCCCGCCACCTGTGTCAACAGTTGAAATGTTCGCTCCGACGCGCGGAAGTCGGGCAAATATAGCCCCACATCCGCCGAAACGACGCCTACAAAAGTGACGAGCGGCAGGTCCAGCCCTTTGGCGATCATCTGCGTGCCCACCAGAACATCGGCTTCGTGGGCGGCGAAGCGGGCCAGAATCTCCTCGTGGCTGCCTTTGCGCCCGGTGGTGTCTGCGTCCCAGCGCAGGATGCGGGCACGGGGTGAAATCTCCTGCACAGCCTCCTCGATGCGCTCCGTGCCGCTGCCAAAAAATTTGATGCGCTTGCTCTCACACTCCGGGCAGATTGTCGGGATGGGGTAGCGGGCGTTGCAGTGGTGACAGACCAGCTCGCTCACCCGTTCGTGATAGGTCAGGGGCACTTCGCAGCGGGGACACTCCTCTACGTGGCCGCAGTCCCGGCAGAGGACAAATGTATTCGTACCCCGCCGGTTCAGGTAGAGAATGGCCTGCTCCCGGGCGTCCAGTGTGGCGTGGAGTTCGCTCTGCATACTGCGGCTGAAGATGCTGCGGTTGTTGGCCCGCAGTTCCTGGCGCATATCGACGATTTCCACAGGCGGCAGTTCGGCGTAAAGAGGGGATTGGGGATTGGAGATTGGAGATTGGAGATTGGGCGCTTCTTTCCCAGTCCCCAGCCCCCGGTCCCCAGTCCCCACCTCCCCGTGCCCCATCACCCGGCGGGAGAGTTCGAGCAGGTGCAGACCACCAGATTTGGCTTCGGTGTAGGCTTCCAGAGAAGGGGTGGCGCTGCCCAGAATCAGAATGCCGGCGGTCAGCGCGGTCAGTTGGCGGGCCACTGTGCGGGCGTCGTAGAAGACTTTGAAACTGCCCCAGACCTCCGCGTCCTGCTTGTAGGAAGATTCGTGCTCCTCGTCCAGAATGATCAGCCCCAGCCGGGGCAGGGGGGCAAAGAGCGCGCTGCGGGGACCGACCACCACATCGATCTCCCCGTTCCGCACCTGCCGCCAGACGTCGTAGCGCTCGCCCGCGCTCAGCCCGGAATGGATGACCGTCACCCGGTCTGGGAAGCGACCGGCGAAACGGGCGACGGTCTGGGGTGTCAGCGCGATTTCGGGGACAAGCACAATCGCCTGGCGGTTGCGGTCCAGAGTCTCGGCAATGGCGTGGAGATAGATTTCCGTCTTGCCGCTGCCCGTGACGCCGTGGAGCAGAAAGCGGGCCGGGGTCAATTCCCCTTCTGTGGCGAAGCACGCGCTGCGGATAGCCTGCCAGACACCCCGCTGCTGCTCAGTCAGGCGCAGGGGCCAGGTACGGGGATAGATGCGTCCGGCCAGGGGGTCCCGATAGCGCACCTTTTCGACCATCTGCACCAGTCCAGCTTCGTGCAGTTCACGCAGCACAGCCAGGTCTGTCTCCACTCGCGCATAGAGTTCGCTCTTCCACAGGGGGCCGTCGGCGTCGGCCAGGCATTCGAGCACCACCCGGTATTTTTCCACCCCGCGCAGGGAGAGCAGCGCCTCTTCGACCGCGGCCAAAGGCAGGGCCAGTCTCGCCATTTCATCTTCCACCACAATCAGACCATCGGTTTCCAGCCGTTTGAGCGTAGCGGTTGTGCGCAGATCACAGCGGATTTGCAGTTCGACTACGGGCAGGGCCTGCCCTGGCACGGCCAATAGCGCTTCCAACGCCAACGTCTGCTTGCTCTGGCTGCCCAACCCGAAGAGACTCTGGCGAATCTCCTGGCGACGGATACGCAGGCTGATGACCTCCTCCCGTTTGGCCCGAATGCCCGCGTCGTCCTCGTCTTTTGTCAACAGGCCAGGGGGCAGGAAGAGCTTTACCGCTTCGGAGAGTGGGGACACGTAATAATCGGCGATCCAAAAAGAGAGGGCGATCTGGGCCGGGGTGAGGACGGGCTGGGGGCGGGCCAGCCGTTTGATTGGCTTTGTCGCCACTGGCGCGGCCTCGGCCAATCCCACGACAATGCCCTGCAATGTCTGCCGTCCAAAAGGCACCCAGACCAGATGGCCGGGCTGGACGCTGCCCAACAATTCTGGCGGCAGGTGGTAGTGGAAGGTCTGCAAGGCGGCTGTGCCGTCGTCACCGGCCTCGGCTTCGCCCTCAAAGCCGGGCAGGTCCGCCGGAGGTGGCGGATTTTGTCCCTTGCCAAAGGAGCGGCGAATGGGCACGTTGACGATCACCTCCGCGTATTCCAACGGGGTGGCGGTTTGTGGCTGCGATTTCACATCGGATGTCTGATTGTTCATCGGGAACCGTTGACTATTTCCTACCCAAGCAGGTACAATCCAGCCGGGAGCCGTTCGCTCTTATGCCGTGCCTGTATGATACTATTACAACCCGGTGCCAATACACCTATGGTTTCTGCTGTGGTGCGAGTACCGGTACACGCACCACACACCACAGAAATCGTAGGTGAATTTACGCCGTCGTATACTATCTACCGGTTTCTTCGGTTTCGTTCTGCTGGCAGCGTCGGGCTGGTTGATTGCCCCCAGTATACACCGGAAAGGAGGAAGAAGACGATGACGGCACAGACCGAATTGCCACTCACCACCTGGCACGACCGCATCTTCAAAGAGTTCTTTCGTCGTTTCCTGCCCGATTTTATGCGGCTTTTCTTTGCAGAGGAGGCTGCGCATCTGAACTTCGATACGTTGCGCTTTCTGGACAAGGAATTGATCATCAATCTGCCAGACCAGACCCTGCGTATCACCGATGTGGTGGCGGAGGTGGAGACACTGGCGGGCGAGAGCGAGACGATTCTCGTCCATGTGGAAATCGAGTCCGATCCCAAAAAACGCTTTCCCCAGCGGATGTTCGAGTATTACGCGCTGCTGCGGGTGTTGCGCCAGCGTCCTGTTCTGCCGATTGCGTTAATTTTGCGCCCCGGTGTGGGTGGCCTGGCATGGAGGACATATACAGAAGAACTGTTCGGACGGGAATTGTTGACCTTCCGCTATGGACAGGTGGGCATTCGGGACTTACCACGACAGGACTACGCCACGCCGGATGACCCGGTGGCCGGTGCGCTCTCTATGCTGATGACGGCAGGTGAGGCGGACATTCCTCTACAAAAGCTGACTGTACTCCAGAATATCATCGCCAGCGGCTTGACAGACGGGGACAAACTCTTTTTAATTGGGCTAATCGCTACCTATCTGCCCACCGCAGATTTAGTAGATTCGGAGAGTGATGTGATGGAACAGATCGCAGATATCGAGTTGACCATTTTTGAGAAGCTGGAGCAGAAAGGCATTGAGAAAGGGCGTGAAGAAGGAGAATTACTCGGCAAACGGCTGCTTCTGGAACGGCTCTTGACCCACAAATTCGGCAAATTGTCGCCAGCGGTCACCCAACGCATTGGGTTGATCGGCGACGACGCCACCTTCGATTCTACGGTGCAGCAGGCGTTGACGGCAGCCACCATCGACGAATTGACCCTGCCCCAACTCCCGGCCGACGACACGAATGCAGTGTCCGCATGAGCCATTCAGTCACTATTGTGGGCGGCGGGCTGGCCGGAACGGAAGCAGCCTGGCAACTGGCCGAACGGGGTTTTGCCGTCACCCTCTACGAAATGCGCCCGGTGCGCCCCACCGCGGCCCACATCACCGACAACCTGGCCGAACTGGTGTGCAGCAATTCCATGGGCAGCACCCTGCCCGACCGGGCGCTGGGTATCCTGAAAAATGAGATGCAGAGCCTGGGCAGTCTGATTCTGCGCACGGCCTTCAAACACGCCTTGCCCGCGGGCAGCGCGCTGGCCGTGGGCCGGGACGAATTCGCGGCCGATATCACCCAACTCATCAGCAGCCACCCCAACATCACCCTGCGCCGGGAAGAGGTGACAGCCATCCCGGAAGGCCCGACAATCCTTGCCACCGGGCCGCTGACCAGCCCGGAGCTGACCGCGGATGTGCAGCGTCTGACCGGGCGCTATCTCTACTTCTACGACGCCATGGCCCCGATTGTGGTGGCAGAGAGCGTGGATATGTCCATCGCCTTCCGCCAGAGCCGCTGGGACAAAAGCTCGATGGATGGACCGGAGGAAGGGGATTACATCAATTGCCCCTTCAACAAAGCCGAGTACGAAGCCTTTGTCACCGCGCTGCTGGAATCGCCCAAAAATGAACTGAAGGGGGCCGACGCGGAGTTGGAGCGCTATTTCGAGGGCTGTATGCCGATTGAAGTGCTGGCCTCCAGGGGGATGGATTCCCTGGCCTATGGCCCTATGCGCCCGGTGGGTTTGCGTAACCCAGCCACAGGGCGGCGGCCCTATGCGGTTGTCCAGTTGCGCCAGGACAATGTAGCGGGCACTCTTTACAATATGGTAGGCTTCCAGACGAATGTGAAGTGGGGCGAGCAGGCGCGAATTTTGCAGATGATCCCTGGCCTGGCCAATGCAGAATTTGTGCGGCTGGGCCAGATGCACCGCAACACATTCATCAACAGCCCGACACTGCTGCACCCGACGCTCCAATACCGGGAGCGGGAAGACCTTTTCTTTGCCGGGCAGATTACCGGCACGGAAGGCTATGTGGGCAGCACAATGGGCGGGCTGATGGCAGGCATCAATATGGCCCGGCTGCTCACCGGCCAACCGCTACTCGTCCCCCCGCGCGAGTCGATGATGGGCAGCCTGCTCTATTACATCACCCACGCCGACCCGGAGAATTTCCAGCCGATGAAGGCGAATATGGGGCTGCTGCCCGAACTGGACGACCGGGTACGGGGGAAGCAGCAGCGCTACGGCGTCTACGCCGAACGAGCGCGCACGGCCCTGGTCGATTATTTGGCAGAAAATGCCTTCACACCAGTTATCCAAACCGAAGCAGCACTGGCCTAAGAATAGAACGCGGATGACGCGGAAAGGGCGAATTTACGCGGATAAGGAATCTGCGTCACTTTGACCCATTATTGCGGATGACGGACAAACTGATTACTGGTCACTGTTCACTGGGATAGCCCCGCCAACTTCACTTCCCAATATCTACTACCCAATACCCACATCCCCCCGAAGGAGAGACTGATGCACCAGCACGCAGAGGAAGAACGGATTCAGATCGAAATTGACGAAATTGACGAGCCTGGGATTGACGAGATTCTCTCCCCGGAAGCTCTGGCCTTTGTGGCCGATCTGCACCTGGAATTCAACGAACGGCGGGAAGCGCTGCTGGCCGCGCGTGTCGAACGCCAGGTTCGCATCGACGCCGGCGAAGTGCCCGGCTTTCTGGCCGAGACCGCCCACATCCGGGGCGGCGACTGGCAGGTGGCCCCGACACCGGACGATTTGCTCCAGCGTTGGGTAGAAATCACCGGGCCGGTGGACCGCAAAATGGTCATCAATGCGCTCAACTGCGGCGCGGATGTCTTTATGGCCGATTTCGAGGATGCCAACTCGCCCACCTGGGAGAATTGTGTACTGGGTCAGCAGAATCTGCGGGATGCAGTGCGCCGCACCATCCGCCTGGAAGATACGGCCCGGGGCCGGGTCTACGAACTGAACGAGAAGACAGCCACGCTGCTGGTGCGGCCCCGGGGCTGGCATCTGTTGGAAAAGCATATGACCGTCGATGGCGAAGAGGTGAGCGCCAGCCTCTTTGACTTCGGGCTGTACGTCTTCCACAACGCCGAAGAGCGGGCCAAGCGGGGATCGTCCTGCTATTTCTATCTGCCCAAGCTGGAAAACCGTCTGGAAGCGCGCCTCTGGCGGGATGTCTTCGCCTATGCCGAGGAGAGCCTGGGCATCGAACACGGCTCCTTCCGGGCCACTGTATTGATCGAGACGATTCTGGGCGCGCTGGAGATGGAGGAGATTCTCTACGAGCTGCGGGAATACGCGGCAGGGCTGAATGCGGGCCGCTGGGACTACATTTTCAGTTGCATCAAAAAGTTCCGCAACGACCCTGCCCGTCTTGTGCCGGAACGGGCACAGGTGACGATGACGACGCCTTTCATGCGGGCCTACACCGAGCGGCTGATCCACGTCTGCCACAGCCACGGCGCCCACGCCATCGGCGGGATGGCCGCTTTCATCCCCAGCAGGCGGGACGAGGAGGTCAACCGCAACGCCTTTGCCAAAGTGACCGCGGACAAAGAGCGGGAATCCAAAGATGGCTGCGACGGCACATGGGTGGCGCACCCGGATTTGGTGCCGCTGGCGCATGAAATCTTCGAGCGCAATTTGGGGGGCAAGCAGAATCAGCGGGAGCGGCTGCGGGAGGATGTGACCGTCACCGCCGAGCAGATCATCGCTATCACAGTGCCCGGCGGCACGATCAGCGAGGCGGGTCTACGGCTGAATGTGGATGTGTCGTTGCAGTATATCAACGCCTGGCTGGTGGGCAACGGCGCAGCCGCCATCTACAATCTGATGGAAGACGCGGCCACCGCGGAGATTTCCCGCAGCCAAATCTGGCAGTGGATCCGTCACGGAGCCAGGCTGGACGACGGGCGGGTGATTACTACGGAACTGTACGAACAGATTCGGGATGAGGAACTGGCGAAACTGGGCGGCTCTGCGGCGGATTGCTACGAGGAGGCGGCGGAGATTCTGGACGAACTGATCCTGACCGACGAGTTTGTGGAATTTTTGACGCTGATTGCCTACGATTATCTGGATTGAGCGTAGTTAGTGGTGCGTAGGGCGTGAACCGACATCGCT
>CAMDQF010000319.1 GCA_945905745.1 Litorilinea aerophila | reverse complement strand
ACACTCCTGTGTGGGCACGAGGGGTCAAAGTCGCTGAAATAGGGAAAATGCGCCGGTAATCGCCGTCCAGCGCCAGCTTTACTGAACACGACCTTAAACAAACCATCGACTATCCGTAAAACCTCTTTACTTCGGCATATTTCTTAACGCCTCATAGACCGGCAGCGGACTCCAATCGTTGCGCACGATCCCCCACTGGGCCTTCTCCGTGCCGTTGGCCACTACCCGGAAATTGAGATTCCACAGGAAGGCCGGGCCGACCCAGCCCCAGGCTTTCATCATCTGATAGGCTTCCACTGTCCAGGCCGCCTGCTCTTCGTAACTGTTGTCGTTGGCATAGGCATAGGCCGGATTGAACGCTCCACCCGCGGCCCAGCCGAACTCTGTGGGCCAGATGGGCAGGTGGGCCGCGCCGTAGACATTGGCGATGTTGCGATAGCCCTCCATTGTGCTGCGGAAGCTCCAGGAGTGGTGTGGGCTGTCACAGGCACCATTGAAGCTGTTGCCGCTCTGTTGAATGGCCGCACAGCCGTCCTGCCAGACGACGCTGGCCGGCACATTATAGCCGCTGGGATGCGCGCCGATGCCGTCGGCGTAGCGGGCCACCCCCTGCTTGAACATCTCTTCCAGATAGCGGAAATCGTCCATCGCCAAGGTGCCGTTGTCACCTGCCGGGGTCAGCGCGCCGCTGATCACATACATCGACGGGCAGGCGGCTTTGATAGCCGCGTAGGAAGGACGTAGGAGCGCGACATACTCCGCTGGATTCAGCGGTCTGTTGCCCCATTCGTAGTGGAGATTCTGCTCGTTCCAGACTTCGATGGCCTTCAAGGAAGAACCGCAATATTCCCCAGCCAGCCTGCCCAGAAAGTTGGCAAGGGTCTGAGGATCAGCCGGTGGGCCGCCTACACTGGCGTCAAAGCCCGGCTCCCGCGCCCAGTCCGGCGCGTTGACCACACTGAAAAGCAGATTGATCCCCCGCAGGTTGGCCGCGCCGACAATCGGCCCGATGTCGCCAAAGCCGTACTGGCCGGGGCTGGATTCAAAAATACGCCACTCGATCTGCTGCTTCATCCACGAAAAACCCATCTCCCGGGTCTTGTCCATGGCCTGCCCCTCCTGGCCCGTGTGGATGACGTGGGCCTGGACCCCGTAGCCAAAGCCGATGCCGGGCAGGGCCGCGGAACGAGCTATCGGCGCCGCCACTGGCGCCGCTACTGGCGCCGCAGACGGCGCAGCGGAGGGCGCAGCCGCCACCGCTGGGGGCGCGGGCTGGGGACGGGGCGGGATCTGCTCCTCGCTCAGTTGGGGAACCCCATCCAACGAGCCGTGGAGGGTGGTCAGCCTGACGGAGATCCAGAGTTTATCGGCCTGGCCCTCCAGTTCCACCTGATACCACTGACGATCCGGGCTGAGAGCGACGATGCGGGCCTGGGTTCCCGCGCTGACGCCTGTTGCTATGGGATAATCGGTGCCTGGCCCCCCGCGCACATTCATACGGGTGGGTGTGGTCACAGCCACGGGCCCGGCCGAGGTGTCGATGATAGCTCCGGCCTTCTGTGCCGCCACCGGCTCTACAGAAACCGTCGGTGTGATTGCCGCTGTGGGTGTAATCCGTGCTGTCACGGAGAGGGCAACCGTCGGGGAAATCGGTGCCGTGCTGGTCACTCGTTGGGATGGCGCAATCGCAGCGTCCGTCTGAATCGTCAATAGCCACTTTGCTACCCAGACCGGGCCGTCAAAACCCTCGAGTTCGACCCGGGCCCAGGTTCCGTCTGCGTTCTCCCCAATAACAGTTACTTCGGTCCCCGCCGGGACATTGCCTACCACCCGGTAGGTGGTGGCCGGGCCAGAACGCACATTCATCCTGGGCGGGATGGTCACAGCCGTGACTGTGTCGCTGGATTCCTGGCTGGGGGGGGCGGCCAATGCAAAGCTGGGCAGTCCAATCAACAGGACGAGAAGAGCAAAAGAGAGAATGATTGGATGGAATAGTCGACGACGCATGGGGACTCCTGTGCGAAAAGAGCAGTGGGTATGGATTCAAAGATCGTTCTATTGTACCGAGCAGCGGGAGAAAACTAAAAAAGAGGGACAGCCGATTGCTACTGGCTGTCCCTGCTTTCCTTCGTGCCTTTACATCTTCGTAGTTTACTTTGTGATTTACTTTACAGAATCTGGCTCAGGAAGAGTTTGGTGCGTTCGTGCTGGGCCGCTTCAAAGAAGTGCTGGGGCGTACCCACTTCTACAATCGAGCCGGCCTCCATAAAGACCACCCGGTCGGCCACCTCTTTGGCAAAACCCATCTCGTGGGTCACTACGATCATCGTCATACCCGAACGGGCCAGCTCCTTCATCACATCCAACACCTCTTTGATCATCTCCGGGTCCAGAGCGGAGGTCGGCTCGTCGAAGAGCATAATTTTCGGCTTCATCGCCAAAGAGCGGGCAATTGCCACCCGCTGCTGCTGACCGCCGGAGAGCTGGCCGGGAAATTTGTTGGCCTGTTCGGGAATGCCTACCCGGTTGAGCAGACTCATGGCGTTGGCTTCGGCGTCGGCCTTCTTCTCTTTGCGCACATGAATGGGGGCCAGGGATATATTCTCCAGCACAGTCAGGTGGGGGAAAAGGTTGAACTGCTGGAAGACCATCCCCGTTTCGGAGCGAATCTGCTCGATGTTGCGCACGTCGTGGGTAAGGGGGATGCCATCCACGACAATATCCCCGCTCTGGTGTTCTTCCAGCCGGTTGATGCAGCGAATGAAGGTGGACTTGCCCGAACCGGATGGCCCGATGATGACCACTACTTCCTGGGGTTTCACACTCAGGCTCACATCCCGCAGGGCCTGAAACTCGCCGTACCATTTGTTCACGTTATTGCAGACAATAATGTCGCCGGGCTTGGATTGTTCAGACATGAAAAACTCCCATTGAAGACCGCAATTGCGGATAGAAAATGAAGTTATCTCTCTGGTGGGCTAGCGGTTGCCAACAGCCAGTCTCGCTTCGATGCGCCGACTGGTATATGCCATCATATAACTGAAAATCCAATAGATCAGGCCGATGAAGGCGTAGACCTCCCGGTGGGTGCCCAGCCAATTGGGGTTGCCCAAAATGGTGCGGGCAATGCCCAGCAGATCGAAAAGACCGACCAGCGCCACCAGAGAAGTGTCTTTGAAGAGACCGATAAACTGGCCGACCAGCACAGGGATCACAGCGCGCAGGGCCTGGGGCAGAATAATAAGGGTCATGGACTGGAAACTACTCAACCCCAGAGCGTTAGCAGCCTCGTATTGGCCTTTGGGGATGGATTGCAGACCGCCGCGTACATTCTCGGCAGTATAGGCTGCGGAGAAAAGGGTGATGGCAGCCAGCGCGCGCAGCGCCCTGTCAATCGTGGGGAAGCCATCGGGCAGGAAAAGCTGCAACATCACCTGGGCCATAAAGAGCAGAGTAATCAGCGGCACGCCCCGGATAAATTCGATATAGAGTACTGAAATCATCCGGATCGCAGGCAGTTTAGAGCGGCGGCCCAGGGCGAGGAGGACCCCCAGGGGGAAGGAGATGACAATCCCAAAGACGGCCAAAAGTAGAGAGAGGAGCAGACCGCCCCACAGATTCGTAGGCACAGCAGCCCACGCGCCCGTCTCGCCCGATCCGCCGCGCAGAATGAAGAGCAGGGCAACCGCATAGACCAGCAAGGCCCAGACGCCCAGGTTGCTGCGCTTTTCCGGTACATACCGCCCAATGGCATAGCCGACCAGGGCCGCCGCTTCCACAATCAGCAAATTGATACGGGTTCCGCTGGTAAAAAAGGGCACCAGCATCAAGAGCAGAGGAATGGCGAAGACGACGATCAGCTCGCCCTGGATGAGTTTGGTGTTGGCCGCCCAGGCAAAACCTATCACAAAGGCCAGCAGATAGAGAGCCAGCCAGAGCCGCCACGCCTGATCTTCGGGATACTGTCCCCGAAATATCAGATTGAAGTTGGCCGGGATTACGGCCCATTCGGCCGTGTTGAAGGCCCAGTTGAAAAGCGGGCGCAACAGAGCCACAAGCAGAAGCAGGATTACAACCGTCAAAAGAGAGTTGAACCATCCGTCAAAGAGATTTTTTTGCAGCCAGCCCAGAATCGTGTAGCGCTCGGTCGGCGGTGGCAGAGCTTTACGATTCGATATTTGTACGGCGCTCGTCATAGTCTTTCTTCCCCCGTCGTTTTTCAAACCGCTGTGCATCCAAACCGGTAATTGTACAGCCTCTGCCCAAAAGTCCCCGGCACTTTCTTTTGAAGCGAGTCGGTACGCCACAATTGCACCATTGTGACACGGGAAGTGCCGGGGACTTTGGCTGTTGACCCAAACCGCGGACTAACGCTCGACCAGCCGAATACGCTGGTTGTAGATATTCATAAAGAAAGAGGTCGTCAAGCTGAAGAAGAGATACGTCCCCATAATCAGGGAAAACACCTCAATCGCCCGGCCTGTCTGGTTGAGTGTTGTGCCACCGACGGCAAAGAGATCAGGATAGCCAACCGCAATCGCCAGGGAAGAGTTTTTGGTCAGGTTCAGGTATTGGCTGGTCAGGGGCGGAATGATCACCCGCAGGGCCTGGGGGAAAATGATCAGGCGCAGGGTCTGAAAGCCGGTCAACCCCAGCGCAGTGGCGGCCTCCCGTTGGCCTTTGGAGACCGACTGGATGCCGGCGCGCACGGTCTCGGCAATGAAGGCCGCGGTGTAGATGATCAGCCCGGTGAGCAGTGCCAAAAACTGTTGGCTGAAGACTCGCCCGCCTTGGGTATTGAAGCCGACCAGTTCCGGCGTGGTCAGCGTCAGCGGCTGGGGCAGCACAAACCAGCCGACAACCCCCACCGCCACAAAAGTCACCGCAAACCAGAGGGTGAGGAGAGGCATACGGCCAGTGCGTTTGCCCTGCTCCTGCAAAATCCGCGCCACCACAAAGGCCAGAATCAACCCTGCCAGCAGGACGATTCGGTAGGTGGGCCAGGAGTCGGTGGGCACGCCCCAGGGAATGGCAAGACCGCGATTGCTGAGGAAAGTGGGTCCAGGCAGAATCAGCGCATCCTGCACACGGGGCAGTTTGAAGAAGACAGCTTGTGCCCAGAAGATGAGCAGCAACAACAGCGGGATATTGCGAAAGATATCGATATAAACGGCTGCGATGCGGTTGACCAAAAAGTTTTTCGAGAGCCGCATCATCCCAATAAGAACACCAAGAATTGTGGCAAAAATGATCCCAAGAACAGCCACTTGCAGGGTATTGAGCAGCCCGACAACCAGCGCCCGGGCGTAGGTTTCGGAACGGCTGTAGGCGATCAGACTCTCGCCGATGTCAAAGCCGGCGGTGGAACGCAAAAAACCGTAATTGATGGCAACGCCCATCTGCTCGCGCAGGGCGCTGACCATATTGCTGTAGAAGTAAGCGAGCAACCCAACGACGACGCCAACCACGATGATCTGGCTGATCACGCCTAAAACTCGTTCGTCGCGATAAAAGGGAGGTTTGGCCTGACTCGCGGCAACCTGTTGCATCTTGCCTCCGTCTCTGTGGCTGGATTTTGTTTCGATAGGGACGCACAGGGGATTGTGCAGCCAGAGAGGAAATTGAAAGAGCTTCCCGCAAGCTGAAATGCTTGCGGGAAGCTCTTTCAAAGACCGAGTTTTTACAAAAACTCAGTCTTTAGCCTTACCGAATGGGGGGAGAGTAGTGCAGACCACCCTCGGTGTAGAGTGCATTCAGGCCACGGGGCAGGTTGAAGACAGTGTCCGGGCCGAGATTCTTGTTGTAGATTTCGCTATAGTTGCCAACCTGCTTGATGAGATTGACAAAGCAGTTGTTGTCCAGGCCCATCTTCACACAGAATTCGCCTTCGAGGCCGAGAAACTTCATGATGTTCGGGTCTTGGGTGGTCAAAAAGCTGTCCACATTGGCGCTGGAAATACCCATCTCTTCGGCGGTGAAGGTGGCATAGACAACCCAACTCACAATGTCGTGCCACTGGTCGTCGCCGTGGCGCACGGCCGGTGCCAGGGGTTCTTTGGAGAGAGTCACATCCATAATTTCGTGGGCCGACGGATCAGCCAGGGTTGTCTGCAGGGAGACGAGGCCGGACTTGTCGGTGGTCCAGGCGTCGCAGCGCCCTTCTTCGTAGGCAGTAGTCACTTCCTCAGACTTCTCAAAGACCACTGGTTCGTAGCTAGCCCCAGCCGCGGCCATCTGATCGGCCAGGTTCAGCTCGGTGGTGGTGCCGGTCTGCACGCAGATGGAAGCGCCGTTCAGGTCTTGCAGGGTCTTGATGCCGCTGTCCTTGTTGACCATAATGCCCTGACCGTCGTAGAAGATGGTGGGGGCAAAGTTCAGGCCCAGGTCGGTGTCGCGGGACATGGTCCAGGTGGTGTTGCGGATCAACACGTCACCTTCACCGCTCTGCAGCACAGTGAAGCGCTCGGCCGCGGTGGTGGCCCTGATCTCGTATTTGCTGCTGTCGCCGAAGATGGCGGCGGCCAGCGCCGAGCAGAAGTCCACATCAAAGCCACTGAAAGCACCCGATTCGTTCAGGAAGCCAAAACCGGGCAACGAGGCATTGCCTACGCAGATCAGCTTGCCCCGTTCTTTCACGATGTCCAGGGTGGACTTGGCGGCGGTCTGGGCCACCGGTGCGGCTGGTTCCACGGCGGCTGCGGGCGCAGGGGCTGCAGCCGGGGCCAGACAAGCAGCAATAACCATACCCACAACCATGGATAGTATCAGTGCTACGGTTTGAACTTTCTTACCTTTCAACATTGCATTCTCCTTCGGGATAGAAAAAGGGGTAACAGAAAAATCTTTGGAACAATCGACGAGCAGACACGGTTAGACAGTTGCCAGACGATTTTGAAAACAAAAAGAGCGGGGTTACTACTGATACTCTGGACGGGCCATGCCTAGTATACGATGGCGTAAATTCACCCGCGATTTCTGTGGTGCGTGGTGCGTGTACTGGTACA
>CAMDQF010000318.1 GCA_945905745.1 Litorilinea aerophila | reverse complement strand
GCAGATCAATTAAAATCATCAAAATCCGCACCCCTCCCCATCCAAACGAAAGGAATGACCCGTGCCTACAATCGACCGCCCTGGAATAGTTGCGGCCTATGGCCTGCTGTCGGAGAACGAGGGCAAAGGGCTGCTGCCCTGGAGTTGGGTGGCCGAGCGGCTGGAACGTTCCCGTAACTATTGGATCGCCAGCACCCGGCCCGATGGCCGCCCGCATGTGATCCCTGTCTGGGGTGTCTGGATGGAGGATGCCGTCTACTTTGGTACTGACCCGGCTTCGGTCAAAGGGCGCAATCTGGCAGCCAACCCGGCCATCGCCGTCCATTTGGAGAGCGGCGACGAAGTGGTAGTGCTGGAAGGGGTGGCCGAAGCGGTCACGGATCGTTCTACGCTGGCCCGGCTCTACCAGCTATACGGGGCAAAATATGCCATCGCCTTGGGTCCCCAGACCCCGGACGATCCCGGCGACTATCCCTATACCCTACGCTTGCATCCCCAACGCGCCCTGGCCTGGCTGGAAAGCGACTTCCCCGGCACGGCCACCCGCTGGCGATTTGTGGAGGAGTAGCCGTAGTCGTAGGTTGGGTTTTCGCCGCTGGGGATCGTTGAACGCCCGTTTACGACTGCGGCGAGAACCCAACAATCTTCGTAGCCTGTTGGGTGAATGCCTGGGCTGTTGGCGGGATATTCGGTATTGGAGGAACGGCATTCACCCAACCTACAAAAAGGATGCAGCGATGAACTTTCTCGATCTGAAAGATATCTCCGAGCGCTATATGGAGCTGGTCAACCCCATCTCTGCCGAGAAACTGCTGCGCATCGGTCAGGTGATGGGCTTGCGGCCCGGCCAGCGGGTCATCGACTTCGGCTGTGGCTACGGCGAAATGCTGCGGCTGTGGGGTGATACCTACGGCATCAACGGCGTGGGTATTGATGTGCGCGCCGCGGCCTGCGAGCGCGCCCGCCACAAATTTGCCCGCATGGGCTGGCAGGATCGCTTTGAGATCGTCCAATCCCGGGGTGAAGAGTATGTGTATGCCCCTGCCAGCTTCGATGTGGCTGCCTGCATCGGTGCCACATTCATCTGGGGCGACTTTCGTGGCACGATTCGGGGGATGCGCGAGGCCATTCGCCCCGGTGGCAGCCTGACCATCGGCGAAGTCTACTGGCGCACCGCACTGATTCCACCCGCCTACGCCCGTTCGGAACAGTTCCCCACGGAGCCGGAATTGTTCGCGGTTGCCCGTCAGGAGGGTTTTGAGGTAGGCTTTGTGGTGCGTTCCAGCCAGGACGAGTGGGACAACTACGAAGCAGGCAACTGGCGGGGATTGCTCGATTGGCTGGCCGAAAATCCCGAACACCCGGAGCGGGAAGAGGTACACAGACATTTGCGCGAAAGTCAGGATGAGTATACCCGCTACGGACGGGAATATGTGGGCTGGGCCATTTACGTCCTGCGCAAACAGCCGTAGGTCGGAAAGTCCCCGGCACTTTCTTTGCAAGCGAGTGAATACGTCGCAGTTTCGCCGTTGTGGGACGTGAAGTGCCGGGGACTTTGGCTACCCGCTGGACAGTTACAAAAGGAGAAGCAGATGGAATACCGATCACTGGGCAGTACCGGGCTGAAAGTCTCCGTACTGGGTTTTGGTTGCGGCGCGATTGGCGGGCTTCTGGTGCGGGGCAGCTACCCGGATGTGCGGGCGACTGTGGCCCGGGCCATCGAACTGGGCGTCACCTATTTTGACACAGCCTCCCTCTACGGCAACGGCCAATCCGAGGCCAATTTGGGCGCTGTCCTGCGGGAACTGGGCGAAGCCGAAGGCGGACGGGTGATCGTCGGCACAAAAGTTCGCTTGGGCGCCGACGCCGCGGGCCGTATTTCTGCCGCGGTGACCGCATCGGTCGAGGGCAGCCTGCGCCGTCTGGGCCGGGAGAGCGTAGACCTGATCCAGTTCCACAACCGCATGGGAGCCGTCAGCCGCCCTGCCCAGGATACCTGGTCCGTGGCCGATCTGCTGGAAGTGGCCGCTACGTTCCAGCGTCTGCGGGAGCAGGGCAAAGTGCGTTTTTGGGGCTTCACCGGCCTGGGCGATTCCGGTGCGATTTTAGCCGCCCTCCAGACCGGCCAACTGCACAGCATCCAAAGCTGTTACAATCTGCTCAACCCCAGCGCGGGCCGGGCAGTGGGCCCAGCTGGGGGCAGCGATTTCCCCTACGAAAACTACAGCCAGGCCATCGACGTGGCCGGCGCGAATGGGGTGGCTGTCATCGCCATCCGCGTGTTGGCCGGGGGCGCGCTGGCGGGCACGCTGGATCGTCACCCAGTGGCCGCGCCCACGCCCAATCCCATCGGCTCGGCGACGGACTACGCCAGTGATGTGGCCCATGCCCAGCGTTTCCGCTTTGTGGTGGATGAAGGCCACGCCGACAGCCTGGCCGAAGTCGCCATCCGTTTTGTGATTAGCCACCCGGCGGTCTCCACCGCACTGGTGGGCACGTCCAACCAGCCACAGTTGGAAGCAGCCGTGGCCGCGGTAGAGCGGGGACCCCTGCCCGCGCCGCTCCTGGCCCGCATCGCCGCTGTCCGTTAGGCCAATGCGTACATTCATTGCCGTCGAAATCCCCCAGGAACTGCGCGACCGCCTCTCCGCTGTGGCGGGAGAACTGGCAGCGGGATTGGCCGAACAGAGCGCAGCATCTGTCCTGCGCTGGACGGCACAGAGCAACTATCACCTCACTCTGCGCTTTTTGGGCGACACCACACCTGTGCAGCGCGAGGCCATCGGCAAAATACTGGAAAGGACGACGGCAGACCATTCGCCTTTTTCATTGACATTGGAGGGATTGGGCGCTTTTCCCAACTGGCGTAAGATGCGGGTGCTGTGGGTGGGAATGATCGGAGAGATACAACGGTTGACAGATTTACAGAGAGAGGTGGAAACGGGGGTGCAGGCGTGTGGCTTCGCCGTCGAGCGTCAGGGCTTTCACCCTCACGCCACATTGGCTTATGTCAACAAGGACGCGCAGAGCGGACTAATCGCCCAGGCAGGTAGATTTCTGGCAGCACAACAAAAACTGGCCCAAGGATTGGGCCAGTGGCAAGTTTCTGAATTGACGCTGATGCGTAGTGAACTGCGCCCAACGGGATCGGTCTATACGGTGCTGGAACGGTTTGGGCTGGCTGGATAGTAGCAGCAGCTACTCCTGAACGCTTCGCTGTTCCTGCTCCCGTTCGGCCCACGGGGAACGCGTCGGGGAAACGACATAGACAGCTCTCTCTTCGGCGGGCAGGTCGTCCCCGACCAGGCCATTCATGGAGCCAGCGTCGTAGGCGGGCGCTTCGCCACGGCGGCTGGCTCCCGTAGCCACATCAATGCCGTGGGCCAGGGCAGCCAGGGGCACGCAGATCAGACTTCCCATCACAAAGCCCCACAACAACAACGCCACCCCGCCGATCACCTGGGCCTGCAACTGGCCGGGAAAGTCGGAGATAAAGCCGGAAGCTGCCACCAGTCCGGTCACGCCCTGGCCGGTGACGCCCAGATAGCTGCCCACACCGGTCATCTGCCAGCCTGCGCCCACGGACCCGTCGGCAAACAGCCCCACCGAGAGCAGGCCAAGCAGCGCGGGAATGGCTGTCATACTGAGAATACCGGCGCTGTCGTTGAGCCGCAGCAGCCGGTTGACTGTAAAGGTGACAAAGGGCACCGAGCCGCCCGCCAACAGCCCCACCACCAGCGCGGCCGTGGGCGTGACAAAGGGACCAGCCCCCAGCCCGGCAATCGCACCCGCGGCCATACCCCTGGCCGCCATCATCGGGTCGCTCTCACCGGTGACAAACCAGGTGTAGAGAACCGGAATTAGTGAGCCGCTGATCACAAAGAGCAGACTGTTCACGCTGCCCCGCAGTGGCCCCAGATCGCCGATTATCCCCGTCTGAATCGGGTTAGACCAGCTCCAGCCCAGCACACCCACCGGCAAGAGTAGCGCACCCACCACTGCCAGCATTGGGAGATGGGCGGTGGGCAGATTTTGATCGGCCAAGGATTTAGGCGATTGGCGGGGCAGCCAGACCAGCAGCGCAGCGCCAGTAATGGCTGCGGCCACCAGAAAGACTGTGCCCGCGCCGCCAAAATCGACCATTCCGTGGCCGAGGCCCAAGTTTCGGCCCAGAGCCGCCAGCCAACCGCCGCCCTGCACCCAATTGCCCGCCAGGGGATAGAAGAATGTGCCGGTTCCCAGCGCCAATACCAGGGCCGCTGTGGCCGGCGCACGTCCACGCAAAGCCAAAACCGGCAGCAGCGCGGCGGTGGCTGCCCAGGGCAGGTGAGCCAAAAAGAGGGCGAAGGCCGCAGGCGTCATCTCGTCACCGCTGAGAAACCAGCCGCTCAGACCCGCTGTGCCCCAGCCGCTGCCCCAACTGGCAGGCAGCGCGCTCCATTCCCACACCAGCCCCTGCAGGCCAGGTTCGCTATAAAAGAGGCCGACACCCCCAAATTGCAGGGCAAAGCCCACGGCCCAGTAGCCGACACCGGCCAGACCGATGGCAGCCAGACCGGCCAGGGCGGCAGCCCAGGAACGCTGCGGATCAATTCCTGCCGCGCCGATAAGGATCAGAGCGGCGGGAACCAAAAAGGAGAGGGCAGCAGCGACAAGAAACCAATATTCAGATGCTTCCATTGGCGGATATCCTGCATTGAAATGACAGAAAACCGGCGAGCGGCTGGGGGGAAAGGCCAGTCAGCGGTCTGCATGGCGGCTTGGAGAACAGCCGCGCACGGAAATCTATTGCGCAATCATACCAAAAAGCCTTCCCTATCCCAAATGTGTGGTAAAGTGGGCTGGTTGAATTCGGGCGTGGGGAAGGGATTCGGTCTTTCCGTAGAGCCTTTGAGGTGTGCGCATTTCAGGTCAGGGAGGAACCGGGGGTGAAACGAAGGGGTTGGGGCGGAGTAGATGGCTGGCTGGTGGGCCTGGTGGCCTGTATCCTCTATGGGTTGACTGCTGCCCCAGCCATTGTCGCCCTTTTCGACGACAGCCTCGAATTCCAACTGGTCGCCCCCACTTTCGCCATTGCCCACCCCACGGGCTACCCGCTCTACACCCTTCTCGGCGGTCTGTGGAGCCGTCTGATCTTCCCCTTTGGCAACTGGGCCTGGCGCATGAACCTCTTGAGCGCCCTGGCCGGTGGCGTGGCGATCGGTCTGCTTTATCTGCTGGCAAAACATTTGAACGGCGGCAAGTGGTGGGGCGGATTGGCTGCGGCTGCGGCTTTCGCGCTCGGCCCGGTCTGGTGGAGCCAGACAACTGTGGCTGAAGTCTATGCCCTGCACAATCTTTTTGTGGTAGCCATTCTCTACACCGCCGTCACTCTGGGCAAGCAACCCTCCAACCGACGGATGATGCTGCTCTGCGGGCTGGCTGGCCTCTCCCTCACCCACCACCGCACAGCCGTGCTGCTCCTGCCCGCTCTGGCCCTCTATTTGCTGTGGAGCCAACCCAGCCTGCGCCGCCCTGATCGCCGTTGGTTTGGCTGGTTCGGCGCTTTTCTGCTTCCCCTCCTGCTCTATTTTTACATTCCACTCCGTTCGGTGCTGGGCGCGGTCGATTTGCAGGGCGATTACGTCAACACCTGGGCTGGCTTTTGGCGGCACGTACTGGCGACCGGCTACACCGGCTTTTTCAGTGACAACCCGCTGGCAGTCAGCCGCACGGCAAGCGACTGGCTGGCCCTGGTGGTGGCCCAGTTCGGGTGGATAAGCCTGGCATTGGGCGCGGGTGGGCTGGTGATGGGGCTGTTGCAACGGGAGCGGCGATCCCCGTGGGGGCTGGTCTGGCTGACCCTTGCCGTCAATCTGCTTTTTGCCCTCAACTATCGGGTGGCGGATGTGGAGGTCTTCTGGCTGCCGGTCTTTCTCTGTCTGGCGCTGGGTGTGGGGAATGGCCTTTTCTGGCTCTCCCGATTGTCAAGCGGCCGTTTTGGGTGGCAATGGACAATCCCCATCCTTCTGCTGGTGGTCGTGGTCGCCGGTCCGGGTGGGCGGGGCGCGCCGGTCAATCGCAGTCAGGATTGGGAGGCCCATAAGTACGCGCTCTCCCTCGCCAGCGTGGACTTCCCCCCCGATAGCCGGGTCGTCGGTCTGCGCGGCCAGATGACAGCACTCCAGTTTATGCAGACCAGCGCAGGAATGGCCGCCAACGTCCAGGCTGTGCCTCTGGACAATCCCGACGAACGGCGGGCCTTTGTGGAAACGTCTGTGGCTGCGGGGCTGCCCGTCTATCTGACCCAGGAAGTGGCAGGTATCGAAAATGGCTATAGCTTCAGCGGCGAGGGTGTGCTGGTGCGGGTCTGGCCCCGCGGAGAAGCGCAACCCGGCCCGCCGACTCACCCGCTCGATACGCTTCTGGCTGACGGTCAACTGCGCCTGAGTGGTTACGATTTGGCTCTGCTGGATCAGCCGGGCGAAGCTGTCATGGAGGTAGCCTTTTACTGGCAGCCGACTCTCCAGTTATCCCAGCGTTTGAAGCTATCCTTGCGCCTGTTGGATAGCAACGGCGAAACCATCGGCGCGGAAGATCGCTACCCCCTGCGCCAGGTTGCCTCCACAACTGCCTGGCTGCCCGGCGAAATCGTGCGCGACGTGCATTTGATTCCGTTTCTTTCCGGGGCTGTCGGGCTATTGGTGATCGTCTACGACGAGGCAACCGCAGCCGAAGTCGGGCGGGTGACACTTCCCGTTCCTTGACAGCCCGGGAAAAACGCGGGGAGCACTTTTGTTCCCTCCCAACTCGTTCGAATGGGCAAATCAGCATTTGTCAAGGGGCAGGACCCGTGCGATAATAACCCGCGTTCTACACGCATATTTGTGACTGATCCAGCCCAACGACGGGCTGTTCCACAAAACTTTATTGCGGTATCCATTGTAGCTTTATCGTAGCTTCATTGCGGAGGAGGAAGTATGCTTAATCAAAAACGGGCGTCCTGGCTGGGTGTGATGCTGGCTGTAACCATCA
>CAMDQF010000317.1 GCA_945905745.1 Litorilinea aerophila | reverse complement strand
GGACATTTCACGGATGAGCGGCTGTAGATGGCGTTCAATCGGTTCGGGATGGGCGCCGCCAAAGCCGGGGTTCAGATCGCCCCGCAACTCCGTCACCCGGCAGCCGGCATCTTCCAGCAGTTCGCGCAGATAGACCCGGCCCGCACCGTACATAGCATCCACGGCCACGGACAGGCCCGCCTGCCGGATGGCGTCGAAATCAACGAGCTTTTGGATGTGGGCGCGATAGGCGGGCAGAGGATCGAAGCGGGTGATCAGCCCCTCTGCTACCGCGTCATCGAATGGGCGCGTCCAAATCGGTTTCTCGTCAGCGTCGTTCTCCTGAATGCGCCGCTCGATCTCCGCTGAGTCGGCGGGGCTGGCCGAACCGCCATAGGCCGCTTTGAGTTTGATGCCGTTGTAGCGGGGCGGGTTGTGGCTGGCGGTGATCATCACCCCGCCCGCGGCCTGTTTGTCCACAATGGCGTAGGAGATCATGGGCGTGGGTGCGTCGCCTTTGGCCAACCAGACATGGATGCCGTTGCCCGCCAGCACTTCGGCGACGGCGGCAGCGTAGCGATCACTGAGAAAGCGGGTGTCGAAGCCGACGACTAGAGATGGGGGATTGGAGACAGGGGACTGGGGATTAGGGATTGGGGATTGGGAAGACGGGAGTGATGCCCGATCCCCAGTCCCCAGTCCCCAGTCCCCAGCTTTGTCCGCTATGGCCTGGGCGACTTTGCGCACGTTGGCGAAGGTGAATTCGTCGCTGATGACGGCGCGCCAGCCGTCTGTTCCGAAATGGATGGGCATGGGTGGGTTCTCTGAATGTTGAGTACGAAATCCAACTTTGGGTGATTGGATGGCATGAAGTCGAATTAACAAATTCTACCCGAAGCGAGGCGACTGCAGAAATATCGCTCAGCAAACTTCCGAACGGAGACGTTGTGTTTTGCCTGCCCTATGCGCCTGTGCTACGATCTGGGAACCACGCAATGCCATCCTTCTTCTCCATTATACAGGTTAATGCATGAACTTTCGCCGCTACTGGGACACGCCCTTTTTTGTCGAGCTTCTTCTCTTGGCGATCACAGCGCCAATCTTCTATTTTCCATCCCGTTTTTCGTCAGGCGAGCTTGTTTTTACGATTGGGCTTCTGGCCGCGGGCTGGGTCTGGCGACGCTTCACGATTGGCGTCTGGTTTCGCCGCACGCCGGCAGACTGGCCCATCTTCTTTCTCTTTCTGGTGATGTTGCCCATCTCCATCTGGGCCGCGCCGGGGCCGCTGCGAGAGCAGTATTCTATCCCCCGGGCGCTGATTCTGGTCTGGAATTTCTTTCTGTTTTGGACAGTCGTCAGCCACGCCGGACGACGACGGGAGTTGTTTCGTTTGTTTGTGATCGGCTTTGGTGGGATAGGAGTGGGAATTGCCCTAGCTGCATTGTTTGGGACCGACTGGAAAACAACGATTCCCGCGCTGCAGTCCATCGTTGCGCGTATTCCCTCACCCCTAGCTGGCCTCTTTGCCGATGCCGAATCCGGTTTCAACGCCAACCAGGTAGCGGGGGCATTGCTTTATGTGCTACCTGTGGTGCTGGCCCTCACATTGGGTGCATGGCGTACCCAGCACCGACGGACATTCCTCGTCGGTGTAGCGGTTATAGCCCCTATGCTCCTCGTATTGGCATTGAGCCAGTCCCGTTCTGGCTATATGGGCTTCATTCTGGCGACCGCCGTGGTGGGGTTGGCTCCCTTTCGCTGGGGGCGCTGGGGATTGCTGATTGGGGGGATTGTGATCCTGCTGGTATTGCCCTTCGTTTCTATTGACGGGCTATTGGGGGTGATCGCCGACGCGCCGCCCGTAGAGGCGGTAGGTGGCACGTCTACCTTTGGCTTTCGCCAGGTGGTCTGGGAAGCCGCCCTCTATGGCATCAGCGACTTCTCCTTTACAGGCATGGGGCTGGGCACCTTCCGCAAGATCTCTTTCCTGCTCTACCCAATGGTGAGCATCTCGCCCACCTACGACATTGCCCACGCCCACAACTTTTTCTTGCAAAGCGCTCTGGACTTTGGGCTGCCCGGTCTGATCTCCCTTCTGTCCATTTATGGGCTGGCGCTACGACTGGTCTTCTCTCTTCTACCTGCTACGAACGCCGTTGGTTACCGGGCTTTCTTAGGCATCGGCCTGCTGGCTGCTATCATCGGTCAAAGCGCCTATAGTCTTCTCGACGCGGTTTCCATGGGGTCCAAACCCAATCTAATCATCTCGCTTCTGCTGGCCCTCATCTTCGCCACAGCCACCATACCCAGAAAGCAAAGAGGGGACGCAGATTTTCATGATTTGGGTTGATCGTCGCTGATATAAAAAATAGGGACACGGATTGCACGGATGGGAAGAATTCACACGGCGGTGTCCTGAGCCTGTCGAATGGATACAATCTGCGAAAATCTGCGTCCTTCTGGGTGCAGCGTCCCTCCTCAAAAAGCCCCCCTGCCCCTGACCACCACGAAGATCGTCTTCCACAGAATCTCCAGGTCCAGCCAGAGAGAATAGTTCTGGATATAGTAGAGATCGTCCTCGGAGTGCAGGTGCATGGGTTTGTCGCTGCGTCCGTTGATCTGCCACCAGCCGGTGATGCCCTGGGGTACGGCAAAGCGCTTGCGCTGCCAGGGTTCGTACTTCTCCACCAGGTCTGGCAATTCGGGCCGAGGGCCGACCAGACTCATTTCGCCAATCAACACATTCCAAAGCTGGGGTAATTCGTCCATGCTCGTGCGGCGCAGCAGACGACCCATGCGGGTTACTCGAGGGTCGTTGGGATTTTTGTGGATGATATTTCCTTGCTCATCTACTCTGCTCACCTGATCCAACATCTTATCCGCATTGACTACCATGGAACGAAACTTCACCATGTAGAAATGCTGTCCATTCTCCCCGATGCGTCTGGCCGGGTAGAAGACGGGTCCGCCATCTTCCAGCTTGATGGCGGCAGCGACCAGCAGCAACAAAGGCGAGATCACCATCAAACCCAGGCTGGCCGCGCCGATGTCTACCAGACGTTTGATCAAGCGTTGAAAACCATCAATGGCCGGGTCGCGCAGCCCAATCAGGGGGATGCCGCCCAGATTTTCCACGGTTGCCCCGGAGAGAGAGAGGGAAAAATAATCGGGCACCACCCGCACCCGCACGGGCAATTGATGCAGGATCGCTACCAGATTACTCGGTCGATCGTAGGCACGGGGGGGAAGCGCGATAATCACCTCATCCACGGCATAGTCCGTGACAAACCCTGCCGTCTGGTCAAGATTTCCCAAAACAGGCACCCCTCCCACCGTTCGGTTCTGCTTGGCCGGATCATCATCCACAAAACCGACAAATTCCAGATCAGGCCAGGCCTGCTGACGAAACTCCTCCACGATACGTTGGCCCAGATCGCCGGCACCCACCAGCAGAATGTGGGCACTGTACCTGGCGCGGTGACGATGCATACGATGCCAGAGACGCAAAAGAGTGCGGTAGCCCAGCAGTGCGGCCAGAGAGAGGATGTAGAAATAGAGATAGGTGAGCCGGGGCAGCTCCAGATGGGTCATGTAAAGTACCCCGGCCAGGGAGAAGGTGATTGCTGTATGGGCGAGGAAAATCTGCTGGAATTCTGCGTACCATTGAACAATACGTCGGGGCGTATATACCGCCGCAAACAGAAAACCAACCAGCCACAGAAGCGCCACCACCAGATGCAGTTCCACAGTGGGCGCATAGACAAACTGGGGAATCCACTCGGGCTGCATCTCCTGACCGTAGGGCAAACGGAAGCGCAACTGCATGGCTAGCCAGAGGGTAGCCTGCAGAAGAATCCCGTCCAGGAGAAGAAGGAGGGCCATGTAGTTGGGGCTGAAGCGTTTGAACATAAATGGCACCCTGGAGAGGTGATAGAAGGCTGAAATCTAATCATCCAATCAGCGTAACTATACAGGTGCCCCTATCAAGTCGCCGGCACTTCACGCACATCCACAGTGTGATGTGCAATGCACCGGCCCGCTGGGTAAGAAAGTGCCGGGGACTTGTGGGCAGAAGATGTATAGTAACCAATTAGAACCCCTGGCGCGCCCAGATGCGCACGCGCAACTCTTCACCGACGAACAAGAACTCCGGGTCCCGCCCAGATAGCTGTCGCGAGAGGCGCAGAATGAGCCGGGGCACGCCCGTGCCTATGGCACTCATATAGCCCAATTGGGTGAGCAGGGTGCAGATGGCCCGGTTGCGTTCGGCGTGAACACCCAGTTTGATGTTCTCCAGGGTAATCGAATTGGGCAGACGGCCCGGGCTGCGTATCTCCACTCGATCGTCATAGACAAAGAGCCGAATCTGCGAACCACTCAGACTGTAATCCCGGTGGGCTACGGCGTTGACCAGCGCCTCACCCAGGGCTTTGCGGTCGTAGAGATGGATATCTTCCCGACCAAAGCCATGCTCCCGGGCCGGTTTGCGGATATTGCGATCCAAAAAGAGCCGGCTCTCTTCAATGATTTCGGGCAGCCGGCCTGTGATCTCACGCCGATCCAGGATATCCCCATCTTCATCCCGACCAGCAAAGGCTACTGCCGACACCCGGCTTTGGGGAAGCCAGCGCTGGGGCGACTCGCCAAAGAGCAGCACACCAGCCACGCTGAGAAAGCGCTCCCCATCCAGAAAGTGCAACAGACGTAGATTGCGCAACAAGTCGGCAAGCGACAGGTCGCTCTGGGCCAGTTGCTCTTGCAAGGGCAGGCTGAACTGAAGGCGATGATAGCTCTCGAAGGCGGGTAAAGACAACTCACTCAGCCCAGCGCCCCACACCGGGCTTTCGTCATAATGCAGCTCGCCGGCGGCCTGGGCGATGCGCACCAACTCGCGTCCTGTAGCGTCCTGTTTGTCTCTGCCCACACGCACGTAAAAACGTCCACCCGCTGTACGGTAGGGTTTGAGCCGGTTGAGTTCCGGTTTGACTGTCAAGGCCAGCAGAGCGCGCCCATCCACAGCGAACTGCTCAATCACAGGGCTGATCGGTGGGATACAACGATCCCGGCAGAGATGGCTCAATGTCTGGAATACAGCATCAGGCTGCGCCACACCAGCGATGCTGCCATCATCCTCCACACCGACAAAGAGTGTGCCGCCATCGCTGTTGGCAAAGGCCACAATCTCGCCAGCCACACTCTCCCCATTGTCGATCGTCCGTTTGAATTCCTGTTGCGGCCCTTCGCCAGCGGCGATCTTGTCCAACAGATCGGTCTGGGCTACGTTCAAAGTCATCGTTGCTCCCTGGCAGATAATGTGCCGCACTCAACCATCAGCCAATTGCATGACCCGATCTGACCATTGTTTAGACTGGACAGAGAGAAGGGTGCGCTGGGTCTGGCTACGCTCGACCTCGGGCCAGGCCCGCCGCCAGAGCGCCAGCATCACCTGGAGATTGACCAATTCTTCTCCCACTTCGGGAGCAACTTCGGCGGCTGTCCATTCGATGAAGTATTGACTTTCCTCCAACATGGCCAAGGTTGCTTCGCCCCCGCTGGCGCGCCGGGCGGATGAAGCAACCCGGCTCAAGTCAGCCGCCAGTCCCATCAGACGGACCGACAGGCTATCGCGTAGAAAGCGTTCACGAATACGTTCCAAATTATTCATAGGGGACTCTCCAACAACGTGCGCACAACGTTTTCGACCGAACGGCGTATAGATTCACCCTGGATGATCAGGCTGCATGCATCTCGCCGCCGCCAACCAGGATAGCCCGGCGAATGTCTACCACAACTTTGATCATGGTTGGATAGGTTTCCAACATCTCAGACAACTGTTGAGAGGTTGCCTTTTGCGCAAGCGTATAGATCATCTCATACCCCAGCTTGCCCGCTCTTTCTCCTACAAAGGCGATTGTTGACTACCCGCGTTATGATTATAGCATAGCTGACGTACCTGACAAGATAGGGAGGAAGAGGCAAGCGGAAGGTGTGGGATAGAAGTGCAGGGGTGAAAAACGGGGTGCTGACGGCGCGGGGAGAAGTGCGGCTTCGACTCACTGCAACCAGCGGTAGATTTTGGCATAGCGCGCTGCCTGCGCAGCAAGCAGCGGATCTCTTTGGAGCCCATAGAGACGTAGTAGATCACCCTGATACAGGCCAAACAATCTGGCTGTGCGGGTTAGGACAAAAGAGAGATACTTCCGGGAAAGCAGAGGATAGGGTTGGAGGAAAACCCGGCGGAGCGCCGCCATCAAACGCTCCCGCAGACTCCCCGCGCTGTAGAGTTTGGCAAGGAGAGTCAGATTGTGGCTGTCGGCGGCATCGGCAAATATCTGTTCAATGACCAGATCGATCAGATCTTCCGGTGCTTCACTTGCGTTCTGAAATTGGTACGGAATCGGCGTATTAAAAAGTCGATGTGTGACGGCCAGGACCATCTGGACACCGCGGCTGACTTGCCAGGATATTGCGCAGGCTGCAATCTCATCCCAATCCATTTGGTCGCCATACAGGGAGACAACGGTATGTATATCCACCAATGGGCGCAAGCCAAAGGCGAAGAGATGGTGATAGGATACGTGCATGCATAGGTGCAGGAAAAGGGCTTCCTTTGTCAGCGCCAGAGTCGGTACATTTCCAACCGTGCAGGCAACCGTTCTGCGCCACAATTCCTCGGCCAGGAAGACAAAATGGCCTTCTCCCGGTTTGACGATATGCCAATGCAACTCAATGGTGGGGCTGCCCTGTTTGACAAAAGGGGCCAGGTGGTGGGCGATCTCCACTTCGGTCTGAATTTCTGCGTAGCTGACCTCCGCCACCTGCTCGTACCCCTGTTGGAACAGAATCTTGCGCGCCTTTCCCAGATCAGCTTCGGGGACCAGTAGGTCGATATCCCCCATAGGGCGCATTCCAGAATGGGTGTAGATATGAACCGCTAGCAGCCTGTCGGAGAAAGGCTGAATTTCGACAAATTTGTGTAAGGTTTAGTTATTTTTGAGGTCAATCGAGACGGTTTTGTGGTCATACTGTCGATTTTTGGGTGCA
>CAMDQF010000316.1 GCA_945905745.1 Litorilinea aerophila | reverse complement strand
TCCTGTGTGGGCACGAGCAATGTAATAAAATGAGGAGAATCGTTATTTCCCCTCCCCCACGAATGGAGCATTCAATGGAAACCGTACAACTGGGCAAGACTGGAGTCTCTGTCAGCCGTCTTGGCTTCGGTGGCGCGCCCGCAGGATTGACCAACTATCTGGTGAATTCCTCGCCAACCGATATCGCCCAACGCAGCCAGACAATTGCGGCCATCCAGCGGGCCGCGCAATTGGGCGTGACTTTCTTTGACACCGCGCCGGCCTACGGTAAAGGCACCAGCGAAGAAATCTACGGCGAGGCCCTGGCGTCGGTGAAGACACCTGTCTTCCTGGCGACCAAAGCCAGCCCCCAAGTGGAAAGCGTGCGCGGCAGCCTGGAAGCCAGCCTCATCCGTCTGCGCCGGGACCGGGTTGATCTCTTCCAGATTCACGGGACGACCTACGACGAGGCCACTGTGGACGCCATCCTCGCGCCGGGCGGTATGCTGGAGCAGATGGAGGCGTTGAAGGCCGAAGGGCTGACCCGTTTCATCGGTTTCACGACGGAAGACAACAATCCGCCTCTCTACCGGCTGATGCGAACAGGCCGTTTTGATGTGGTGCAAATGTGTTACAACTTTGCATTCCAACACCCCTACGACGCAGCCAGGCCCGCGGGCAGTCTGTTGGAAGCCGAAAAGCATGGATTGGGCGTTATCACAATGCGCGCCCTTACATCGGGTCTGGTGCAAAAGTGGATACAGGCAGTCAACCCGGCCAATACCTTCGATTATTCCCCGGCCCTGCTCCAATATGTCTTGTCCAATTCGCTTGTCCACGTGGCCCTGGTGGGGATGCGCACGCCAGAGGAAGTGGAGAGCAATGTGGCGATTGTCAACGATCTCAGTGGGCGCATCGATCTCATTGAACTGAATCGGAAGTTTCTCTGAGAATCTGTCGAACTGTTCTGAAAATAGAACACGGATAACACGGAAAGGACGGATTCACACGGATTGAATCTGCGAAATCTGCGTCCTCTGCGAAATCTGCGTTCTGATTTTCATTGATTATGGGTGTGTGCCCTCATGTACAACTGATGTGCAAATAGGACGCTGATGGCGCTAAAAAAGATGATTGACGCGGATAAAACCTGCGCAGATCAGTTGTTTCTGCGTGAATCTGCGTCCCTCTTTTCGTCGTTACCGGTGTCAGACGGTCGTGTGGCCTGTTCTGCTACTCAACGAATAGACAAGCAACCACGGAAAACACAGAAGACACGGAAATATTCTTCGCTGTTTTCCGTCTGTTTTGTGTATTTCGTGGTTTACCCAAGTCATTCTGGAATCGAGCAATGTTCAATTCTGATCTTTCCCTGGAAGCCCTCAATGCCTTTTCCGCCGACACCCTCGTCTCCCATCTGGGCATCGAGTTCACCGAAATCGGCCCGGATTTTATGACGGCCCGGATGCCCGTAGACAGCCGCACAGTCCAGCCTTTCCGCCAACTCCACGGCGGCGCCTCGGTCTCCCTGGCCGAGTCCCTGGGCAGCGTGGCCTCCTTTGCCCTGATCGATTCGGCGACCCAAACCGCAGTCGGATTGGAGATCAACGCCAATCATCTGCGGGGCGTGCGTTCCGGCTATGTCCACGCCACGGCCCGTCCCCTGCATATTGGTCGCCGCACCCACGTCTGGGATATTCGCATAGCCGATGATGCCGAGCGACTGGTCTGCGTCTGCCGCCTGACAATGGCGATTGTGGACCGGGAATGAAGAGAGTGAACAGTAACCAGTAATTAGTGCGCCAAACGTCACTACCCACTGCTTTTGGCACTCCCTTTCTCGGCCTCTATAATAGTAGGGTTATTGACGCAACAGACGAGCGAGGAAAGAGAGAGGAATGGCTTTACTGGAGATTGTAACCCCCAAAAGCGCCAACGCGGCGATATTGCGCAACCCGACCAAACGGGTGCGCGTCTTTGACACCGGGCTGCACAAATTGCTGGATGATATGATTTTGACGATGCGCGAGGCCAACGGCGCAGGTCTGGCTGCCCCCCAAATTGGCCTGGACCAGCGCATTTCGGTCATTGAATGGCCGGATGACCCTGACAAACCCGAAGAGACCCTGCGTCGCTATGAGGTGATCAACCCGGAGATTGTCAAGGCCAAAGGTGAGGAGGAAGGGCAGGAGGGCTGTCTCAGCTTGCCCGGTCTGGCTGCGGACGTCGTGCGCGCCACTTTTCTGTTGGTCAAGTTTCAGGACAGGCATGGCAAGGAGGTGCGGCTGAAAACCTATGACTGGCTGGCCCGCATCTTCCAGCACGAGATCGACCACCTGAACGGGGTGCTGATGACCGACCGGGCCGAGACTCTCTATCGTGTGGTGGAAAACGAAGCCGGGGAAGTTGAGTTGATTCCCCTGGAGCGGGTGGCGGCGTAGGGCTTCAGGCGCAAGCAGATCAGAACTTCTAACAAAAAGGTGAAACGAGAAAGGTGAGAGCGTCGTCCGCTCCCACCTTTCTCGTTTCACCTTTCGCTTTGCCAAAATGCTTCACGCCTACGGGTTCTGATAACGCCGCACGTTTACCAGATGCTCGTCGTAGGTTTCGGCAAAGATGTGTGCGCCGCTGCCATCTGGCGTGGCGACGAAGTAGAGAAAATTGTGTTCGTCGGGATAGAGAACGGCCCGAATCGAGGCCAAACCAGGGGATGCAATAGGGCCGGGGGGAATGCCTGTGTAAATGTATGTGTTGTACGGGCTTTGTACACTGCTGTATTCCTCCAGAAAGACTGGCGTCTTCCACCACTGGCCCGTCGCCGCCTGGTATCCCATTGCATACTGGACAGTCGGGTCCGCGTCCAGTTTGATCCCCGCGTCCAATCGATTGAGATAGACTGCGGCGATGGCGGGCCGTTCCTCTGGCAACACGGCCTCCCGCTCTACAATACTCGCCAAAGTCAGCACCGCGTAGAGGTCGAGTGTTGCGGAACCCACCGCCACCGCCCCATCGTAGACCGGCACCACCTGGGCCCGAAATGCGTCCAACTGGCGGGCCAGGAGGTCGGTCGCGCTTGTGCCCTCGGCGGGCAATTCAAATGTGCTGGGGAAGAGATAGCCTTCCAGGCTTGTTCCCGCTGGGCGGCTGTTTAGAAACGGATAGCGACTCACATCCAGACCAGTCAGATCACCGGCCAAAATCCGCCGCCGATATTCTTCGCTGTCAGCCAGAATACCCTTGTCCCGCAGATAGTCGGCGCTCTGCTCCAATCGCCAGCCTTCCGGGATCGTCACCCGGGTGCTGGCCGCGCGGGAGTTCTGCAGCGCTTCGGCGATTTCCACCGGCGTCATATTCGGGCGCAGGTAAAACGTGCCCGCTTCCAACCGTTGAGAAATCCCCTTCACCCGCACATAGGCTTCAAAAAGAGTGGCGTCGCCGATCAGCCCGGTTGCGGCCAACTGTTCGGCAATAGTGCGAGCTGTGGACCCAGGTGCGATTTCGAAGAGGATGGGACGGGTGTCAACACTGTGGGGCTGTTGCAGAGCAGCTTCGTTGCTGGTGAGATAGCTTTGCAGCACATCTTCTCGGGTGCAGCCAGCGAATGCCAGTAGCAGAGAAACCAATAGTGCAAACCAACGAAAGGCACGGGTTCGGCTGGGGCGGAGAGAGACGTTCATCACCTAGACGCCGTTGCTCCACATGGCAAAGCCAAGCGTCCGGGCTATACTGACTTTGCGTGCCGTCTCTTTTTGAAAGAGGGGATCGTTTTTGTAAAGCATTTCCAGCCCTTGCTTGAGTCTGATGCGTGGTTTGTAGTCGAGCAATGCCTGGGCCTTGGCAATATCCGCCACCAGACGTGCCGTCCCACCGTTCTTCTCCTGGTTGTACAGCAGAAGTGGGCGTTTGTTTAGGACTTCTCCGATTGCTTTCGCAGCCTGGTTGATGGATGTCTCCTGCCCACTGCCGATGTTGATGATCTGTCTGTCAATGCCCGGTGCAACCCCGGCTGCGATCAGCGCCTGCACCACATCGTCAATGTAGACGAAATCCCGGGTCTGCTCCCCATCCCCAAAGACAATCGCCGAACCGTTTTGGGCTGTCTGTTGCATCAAATAAGGGATAACCGGGCCGTGGGTAGGGGGCAAGGGCTGGCCTGGGCCATAGGCGTTGAAGATGCGCAGGCTGACGGCTTCAAAGCCCACCAGCTTGCCCATTGCAAAGAGATATTGTTCGGCAGCCATTTTTGTCACCGCGTAGGGCGCAGCGGGGGCAGGCAGCGCGTTCTCATTGACAGGCTGGTTCGGCTGATCCCCATAGATGGCGGCGCTGCTGGCCAGCACAACCCGGCCTACACCCACGTCCCGGCAGGCTTCCAGCAGAGAGACCGTTCCGCCCACATTCACATCGTTATAGTCCCGGGGGTAGAGAACGGAGGCGGGTACACTGACCAGCGCAGCCAGATGATAGACTACATCCACCCCCTGTAGCAGCGACCAGAGGGTGGGGACATCCCGCACATCGCCCCGTTTAGTAAAGATGCCCAGCGGCAGGCGGTTTGGGTCGCCGCTTGTCATATCATCCAGGACCCGTACATAGTGACCCTGGGAGTAGAGATAATCTGCCAGATGGCTGCCGATGAAACCTGCCCCACCTGTAATTAGGACTCGCATATTCGCCTCCTGTGACGATTCCCTTAGAGAACCGCCATTTTGTCTTTCCAGTAGTATATCATTCGACTTGTCAGCCTCAAATTGATCTATTGTCCAGTCTGGAAGCGACCATCTGATCCCTGTGCGGCGTGAATCACAGCCTGTCAGTGTTCCAGATCACGCAGACTTGGCTTTCCACTGGCCGGAAGAAAGGCCCAACGACAACTGCTCCAGCGAAGAAGAGCCGGGGATTGGGTGTTCCCGTTGTTTTTTTGCTATACTGAATTCGTTGCCGCCTTTGATTGGGGGGTGTCCAATCTCAGGCATACCCGTCTTGCCGTCTCAGTTCAGGTGGTCCAACCTTTTTGCGAGAATTTCTGTGCGCGTTCTCATCACTGGAATCGCCGGTTTCGTCGGTTCTGCCCTGGCTTCTCTGCTGCTCGACGAACCCGGCCTAGAAATTCACGGCACCATCCACCGCCACGACTGGCGCATTCGGGCCATGCGTGGACATTTGCATCTGCACAAAGGCGATCTGCGCAATCCTTCCTGGGTGGACGAAATGATTCAGGAAGTGCAGCCGGATTTGCTGCTCCATTTGGCCGCGTGGAGTGATGTGGGCGGGAGCTGGTCCCAGCCCTGGGTGGCCTACGAACTGAATATCCACTGCCAGCTCAATCTGCTGGAAGCCGTGCGCCGTTTTGCGCCGAAGTGTCGGGTACTGGTGGTCGGCTCCAACGAAGTCTATGGCCGGGTGCGCGCCGAAGATTTGCCTGTGGATGAGGAGACGCCCTTTCGCCCCAACTCGCCCTATGGGGTGAGCAAAATTGCCCAGGATATGATGGGCTATCAGTATTGGTGCAATTACGGCCTGCCCATTGTGCGCGTGCGCAGTTTCAATAACATCGGGCCGGGCCAGGCCGACGATTTTGTAGCCAGCGCCTTTGCCCGCCAGATTGCCGAAATTGAGGCTGGGCAGCGGGAAGCAGTGTTGCAGGTGGGCAATCTGACGGCGGTGCGGGACTTTACCGACGTGCGGGATGTGGTGGCAGCCTATTGGTTGGCAGCCCAGAAGGGCGAACCCGGCGCTGTCTACAATGTGGGCAGCGGCCAGGGGCAGTCTATCCAAGCGATTTTGGACATCCTTCTGGAGATGAGTAGCGCCGATATTCGCGTGGAAGAAGACCCATCCCGCCTGCGCCCCAGCGATGTGCCCGTAATGATCTGTGACAACCGGCGCCTGATCGCAGCCACAGGCTGGCAGCCCGGCATCGACCTGCGCCACACTCTCCAGGACGTATTGAACGGCTGGCGGCTGGACATTCAGGGGAACAGAGCCGCACCCCAGGGCGTTTCTGCCTAACCGAAAACAACCTCATCATCTTTTCATCACACGCCAATGGCCGCGATGAGAAGATGATGGCAACTTCTTGGAGAATCTCCTATGCCAACTGCGCTTATCACCGGCATCACCGGCCAGGACGGCAGCTATCTGGCCGAACTGCTGCTCGAACAGGGCTACAAAGTCATCGGAATGGTGCGTCGCACCAGCACTATCAACTTCGACCGCATTCGCCACTTTCAAGAGAAGGTCGAGATCGTCCAGGGCGATCTGCTCGATCAGATGAGTCTGATCAGCATTCTGCAGGAGCATCGCCCCAGCGAAGTCTACAACCTGGCCGCCCAGAGTTTTGTGCCCACCAGCTTCACCCAGCCTGTGCTGACTGGTGAATTCACTGCGCTTGGCGTTACCCGGGTGTTGGACGCCATCCGCATTGTAGACTCGACCATCCGCTTTTACCAGGCCAGCAGCAGCGAGATGTTCGGCAAAGTGCAGGAAGTGCCCCAACGGGAATCCACGCCCCTCTACCCCCGCAGCCCCTACGGCGTCGCCAAAGTCTACGGCCACTGGATTACTGTCAACTACCGGGAAAGCTATAACATTTTCGCCTGTTCCGGCATTCTCTTCAACCACGAAAGTCCCCGCCGGGGGCTGGAATTTGTCACCCACAAAATCACCAACGCCGTGGCCCGCATCAAATTAGGGCTGGACAGCGAACTGCATTTGGGCAATCTGGAAGCCCGCCGGGATTGGGGCTACGCGCCGGATTACGTGCGGGCTATGTGGTTGATGCTGCAACAGGATGCGCCGGACGATTACGTCGTCGCCACGGGCGAAACCCACAGTGTCCAGGAATTTGTCGAGGAAGCCTTCAGTTTTGCCGATTTGGATTGGCGGGAGTTTGTGGTGCAGGATCCCAAATTCTACCGGCCCGCCGAGGTAGATCTGCTGGTGGGAGACCCGTCCAAAGCGGGCGCAAAATTGGGATGGGAACCCAGCGTCAGCTTCCGGGAGCTGGTGCGGTTGATGGTCCAGGCCGATCTGGAGACCTGGGAACGGCGATTGAAGCAGGCTGCTGTGCTATCTTCGTAGGGCGGAATGGTATTCCGCCTGTTACTTCGGGCGGAATACCATTC
>CAMDQF010000315.1 GCA_945905745.1 Litorilinea aerophila | reverse complement strand
GGGGGATTGGGGACTGGGCGGTTGCCCAATCTCCGATCCCCAGTCCCCAATCCCCGCTCTCCTTATTCCCACGAACTGTGGAAGACGCCTTCTTTGTCCGTACGCTCGTAGGTATGTGCACCGAAGAAGTCGCGCTGGGCCTGGAGCAGGTTGGCGGGCAGATTGGCCGTGCGGTAGCTGTCGTAGTAAGCCAGGCTGGCGCTAAAGGCAGGCGTGGGGATACCCCGCTCGATGGCAGTGATGACGACTTTGCGCCAGGCCGGCAGCCGCTGGGAGACCGCATCCCGGAACTGATCGTCGATGAGCAGGTTGACCAATTCGCCGTTGCGCTCGAAGGCTTCAGTGATGCGGTTGAGGAAGCGGGCACGGATGATGCAGCCGTCTCGCCAGATGGAGGCGATCTTACCCAGATTCAAGTTGTAGTTGTATTCGTGGCTGGCGATACGCAGCAGCGACATGCCCTGGGCATAGGCGCTGATTTTGCTGGCGTAGAGCGCGTCCCGCACGGCATTGATCAATTCCTGGCGGTCACCGGTGTAGGGAACATTCTGGGGGCCGGGCAAAATGGCCGAGGCCGCCACCCGCTCCGCCTTCAGGCTGGAGATGATGCGCCCGGTCACCGCGGCATTGATGGTGGGGATAGATGCACCCACATCCAGCGCGTTCTGGCTGGTCCACTTGCCCGTGCCCTTCTGCGCGGCTTTGTCCAGCACCCGGTTGACCAGGGCATCGCCCGTCTCTTCGTCGATGCGTCGAAAGATTTTGCTGGTGATCTCGATCAGATAGCTGTCCAGTTCGCCGCTGTTCCATTCGGTAAAGACGTCGGCCAGCTCCGCCGCAGAGAGTCCCAACACCCCGCGCAGGATGTCGTAGGCTTCGGCGATGAGCTGCATATCGCCGTATTCGATGCCGTTGTGTACCATTTTAACGTAGTGGCCCGCGCCTCCCGGCCCCAGATAGGTGACACAGGGTTTGCCATCTTCCGGGGCTTTGGCGGCAATCGCGTTGAGCAGCGGGCTGACGGCTTCCCAGCCCTCTTTCGGGCCACCGGGCATAATCGACGGCCCCCACAGCGCGCCCTCCTCGCCGCCGGAGACCCCCACCCCCATATAAATGATGCCCGTGTCGGCCATCTCTTTGTTGCGCCGTTCGGTGTCGGCGAAGAGGCTGTTGCCCCCGTCCATCAGAATATCGCCCGGCTCCAACAGGGGAACCAGCTCCTTCATCACCATATCCACCGGCCGGCCCGCCTGCACCATCATCATCACCCGGCGGGGGCGGGCCAGGCTGGCGACCAGTTCGGGCAGGGTTTCTGTGGGAATCAGCTTCTTGCCGGGATTTTCGTCCACAAATTTGGTCATCGTGGCAGTGGTTCGGTTGTAGACCGCGACGGTATAGCCGTTGCGCTCCATATTCAGGACAAGATTCTGGCCCATCACAGCCAGACCGATGAGGCCGATGTCGCCTTTGGTGGTAGAGCCAGACATAGAGATATACTCGCTTTCGTGGGTGGAAGATTGATTTTTCGAACTGTTATCGCTACGCGTCTGTGCGCAGCCGTCGTTCTCCAATTCCTATGCGTAAACCAGACGCCCTTTCGGTTCTGGGATGGATCGCCCCAGTTCCCGCGCCGTTTCAATCCACTCGTGAATGATCACTTCTGCGTTAGCCAGGGCTTCTTGATAGGTTGTGCCATCTGCCAGACAACCAGGCAATTCGGGCACTTCTACAATAAAAGCGCGGTCTTCTTCACTCCAATAGATGATAACTTCATAGCGAACCATCTTCTTCACCTGCCATTCTGTATTTGAGGATTACGTTCCGCACTTGTTTCACTTGATACGGCTTCGCTTTCGCACCTTGCGGTTGCAAGTTCATAATGTCTTCGACGCCTTCTTTGCTGAAGATATAGTGACTGCCGCGAATCCGTTCGTCAAAACCCAAACGGCGTAGCAATTGACACAATTCTGAAAAGGGGATATTTGCGTCGGATGTTCCACGTAGTATCTTGTCCAGAGTTTTGTCTCGTGGAGCCATGTCACTTCCTTTGCGATTTTATGCTACAGCGTATTCCGTGTAGGGTCGCACATCGAGAGAATGGAATCCCAGTACCATGTGATGCTTGGGAATTCCAGCCGCCTCTAGTTCGAGGGCAATCCCGTACTCAGTACCATCCCGTTGAATCCAGACTTTGCCGTCAATAATATCCAGGTGAATCAAGCAGCCGTGGATGCGTTTGAACTTGTCCCAGCCCACGGAGATGACCAAGTATCGGTCAGTTTCGTGGTCAAAGACAGCTTCATTCTGGATATTGCCGTGCGAGTATTGAAGTGGAACGTATTCTCTCAATACATCCTGAACGATGCGACGATAGGTGTCTAGGGTATCCATATCGTCCATCCGTCTTTAATAAGCGCCTGTTTGACCGCATTGTGATAGATGTCTTTGGCTGGCATCGCTTGTCACCTTTCACAAATATTGCCCGAACACGCCGGATAGGAATACTATCAGTATACCCGAAGATGGGGTGTTTCGACCAGACCGGATTGGGCAATTGGTTGCGTTCCATTGCTGTCTCCCCGTCCAGGAATCCGGCGCAGGAGCGCAAAAAAAACGTGCCCACGCGGAGCGATGGGCACGAGTGTAGCTTACTGTTGACGTTCCGCCCCACAACCGCTACAATTCTACCAGTCAGTCTACTTACTCTAACCAGGAGCAATCCTTATGCGCATTCTCATCACTGGCGGCGCGGGCTTCATCGGCAGCCACCTGACCGAGGCGCTGCTGGCCCGGGGCGATTCGGTAGCCGCCCTGGACGACCTGAGTACCGGCAATTTCCAACACATCGCCCATCTGACCAGCAACCCGAACTTCTCCTTCGCCATCGAGTCGGTTCACAACGGGCAGGTCTTGGACCGATTGTCCAGTCAGGCCGACGCCATTGTACACCTGGCCGCGGCGGTGGGTGTGCAACTGGTGGTGGAGAAGCCGACGGAGACGATTGAGACGAATGTGCTGGGCACGGACGCTGTGCTGAAAGCAGCCCGCCGCTACCGCTGCCGCACCCTCATTGCCAGTACCAGCGAAGTCTATGGCAAGAGCGCAGAGATTCCCTTCAACGAGGAAGGCGACCTGGTGCTTGGGCCGTCCAGCCGTAGCCGCTGGGGTTATGCCGCCAGCAAACTGGTGGACGAATTTCTGGGGTTGGCCGCCTATCAGGAATATGATCTGCCCGTCACTATCGCCCGTTTCTTCAACACCGTCGGCCCCCGACAGACCGGACGCTATGGGATGGTCGTCCCGCGTTTTGTGCGCCAGGGATTGACGGGCGCACCGCTTACGGTTTATGGCGACGGCCAGCAGAGCCGCTGCTTCTGTCATGTGGCAGATGTGGTGCAGGCGTTGCTGGCGCTATTGGACAAACCAGAGACGACAGCCGGGCAAATTTACAACATCGGCAGCAACCGGGAAGTAACGATTAATCAGCTGGCCCAGCTTGTGATCGACCATACGGATTCTCCCTCCCAAATCGAGTACATTCCTTACAGCGAAGCCTATGCCCCTGGCTTCGAGGATATGCGCCGCCGTGTGCCCGACATCCGCAAGATTCACAACGCCATCGGCTGGATGCCTACCCACACGCTTGAAGAAATTCTCGATAGTGTCATTGAGTACGAACGGAAGAAACTGGGGACTGGGGACTAGGGATTGGGGACTGGGATCGGATAGCCGATTTTCCGATCCCCAGTCCCCGATCCCCGTTCCCCAATACCCACCCAAAGGAGACCCCTATGCAGCAAAGATTTCTCAAACTTCTCCAAACCCTTCTTGCCCTGGCGATGGTCGTTTCTCTGACTGCCACACCAGTCAGCCTGGCCCAGGATGAGACACCGCCCCCCGCCGATATTATCAACGACGAGGGCGGGCCGGTCAGCATCACCGGCGAGGTGCCCTACACCAACCCTTTCTTCACCCTGGGCGTGGCCGCGCCGCTGGTGATTTTGGAAGATCAGGCCGGTTTCGTGGATCGCAACGAGCGCTTCCTCATGCCCCTGGCCTCCCAAACTCTGGGGCAAATTACCTCTGACTTCTTCACCTCCCCCTTCTCCTACTCCATCGCCCTGCCCATTGAACCCCAGGGCAGCCTGCGGGATGTGGACCAGGACGAGGCCGAGGAGCCGGGTTTGCAGATTTTCGCCGTGGCCTATTGGACCAACACCTTCGGCGATTCCTTTCTGGAAGAGCGGGACCTTTATGGCGGCGGCTGGTCCACGGCCTATGCCAGCACACGGGTCAGCGAAGATGCGGACACCGAGCGGGAAATCGTCGGCGGCATCTTCTTGCTCCACAGTCCGGACGACGCGCAGGGCTTTCCTTCTGGCTGGGGTGAAGATGGCCTGCTCTTCACGGAAGACGATCCGATTGTGACCCTGCCTCAGGGCTACACAATTGTGAATATGGACACGGACCCCTTCACCTTTGACCGTTCCCGCAACCCAGTCATCGACCTGATCGAGCCGGAAGGTGCCGCGCTGGTGGATCTCTCCGGCGAGAGCTACCCGGACGCTTTCAATAAATTTGTGGACATTCTCATCAAGGAGTACGCCTTCACCGAGTACAAAGAGATCGACTGGGAGGCCAAGCGGGAGGAATTCCTGCCCCGCTTCCAGGAAGCTGCCGACAATCAGGACTCCCAGGCCTATCTGATGGCCTTGCGCGACTTTGCCTGGTCTATTCCAGACGGCCACGTAAGCGCCCCCTTCCTGACCGATGAATTCAGCCTTGCCACGGCGGGCGGTATCGGCATCGCCATTCGGGAGTTGGACGACGAACGGGTGATCGCCAGTTTTGTGCTGGCAGAGAGCGAGGCTGAGGCAGCAGGCATTGCTCCCGGCACAGAAATTCTGGCCTTTGGCGACATTCCGATCGGCGCGGTGACCGATGAAACCGTGGCCTGGTCGGCCCCCTTCAGCACCGAGCACTTTGGACGGTTGCAGAAACTGCGCTACGCCAGCCGCTTTGCTGTGGGTGTGGAGAGCGTAGCCGTTACCTTTTTGAACAGTGACGGCAAAGAGGAGACTGTTGAACTGGCCGTCACCGACGAGCGGGACAGCTTCAACTTCTCCAGCTTCAATGTGGGGCGCACAGGCTTTGAACTGCCTGTGGAGTATAAACTGCTGGAAGAGAGCAACTACGGCTATGTGAAGATCAACAGCTTCTCAGACAACTACCTGCTCACTGTCCAACTGTGGGAACGGCTGCTACGCAACCTGAATGAGAATGGGGTGGAAGGGCTGATTATCGATATGCGCCAGAATGCGGGCGGTTCCGGCTTTCTGGCCGACCAGATGGCGGCCTACTTCTTTGATGAACCCCACAAACTGGGCAGCACCGGGCGCTACGACAAGAGCCGGGACGAGTTCTACTTCGATCCCAGGGCCGAAGATATCTTCTATCTACCCGCGGAAGAGCTGCGCTACGGCGGCGAGGTGGCCGTGCTGATTGGCCCCAACTGCAACAGCGCCTGTGAATTCTTCACCTATGACATGACCATCGAGAGCCGGGCCGCGGTGGTGGGTCAATATCCCACTGCCGGTTTGGGCGGCAGCGTCAAGCAGATCCGCCTGCCCGAAAACGAGCAGTTCCAATACACGGGTGGCCGGGCTGTGGACGCCAACGGCGAAATTCACATCGAGGGCAAAGGTGTGCCACCGACGGTGGCTGTACCGGTCAACGAAGAGACGCTCCTGACGACCGATGACGTCATCCTCAACACAGCCGTTGCCTGGCTGGATGAGCAGCTTGCCATTGAGTTAACTGATGGCGGCGAAATCGCCGTAGGCGACGCGATCGAGGGCGAGCTGACCCCTGGCGTGCGGGTGCGCTATACGCTGACTGTGAAAGAAGGGGATGTGCTAAACATCACCGCAGCCAGCGACGGGATGGATATGTTTGCGGCCATCTACGATGCGGGAGAAAACCAGCTCCTCTCCAACGACGATCTGGCCGAGGGTGATCTCAATGCTGGCTGGGTTGAACTTGCCATCCCCGCTGACCTGACGCTAATTCTTGAAGTCTCCTCCGCCGAGGACGACGAGACGGGGACATATACGCTGACGATTGAAGCAGTGGGTGGGGAGTAGGGGAAAAGTAGGAATTGGGGTAGTGGTGTTGAGTCGGCATCACTACCCCAATTCCCAGGCTCACATTTTCATCGTTCCCCTTTTGGGAATATGCTACAATATGCACATCGTATCGATCCAGACGTTGCGCCTGTTTTGGCAGGAACATCCCGACGCCGAGCGCCCATTGCGCGCCTGGTATATTCTGGCAGAGAGGGCGGTTTGGCGTTCTCCTGCGGATATTAAAGCAGCGCTCGGCAATGCCAGCTTTATCGGGACCAATCGGGTGATTTTTAATATCAAAGGCAATGATTACCGGTTGATTGTCGTCGTAGAGTATCAAAAGGGACGTATCTTCATTCGTTTTATCGGCACTCATACCGAGTATGACCGTATCGATCCGGCAACGATTTGAGAAAAAGGAAACACAATGCAACTTCACCCCATTCGTAATGAGGAAGAACACGAAACCGCATTGGCCGAAGTCTACGCGTTGTGGGATGCTGAACCAGGCACGCCCGAAGCAGATCGGCTGGATGTGCTGATATTGCTTGTGGAGGATTATGAAAAGCAGCGCTATCCTATCGCCCCGCCTGATCCGATTGACCTTATCCTCTTTGTAATGGAGGCCAATGGATTGAAGCAGAAGGATATGCTGCCCTATTTTGGCACACATGCGCGCACCTCCGAAATCCTCAATCGGCGGCGTCCTTTGACACTGGAAATGATCCGCAAGCTGGGCGATGGGCTGAAACTTCCTGTCGATGTATTGGTGAAACCCTATGCCTTGCAGCCCTATCCAGAACGAGCGAACCTCCCCTAATACAGCCCAGCGCAAATAAGCCAATAGATGTTGGCGTGGTGCGTAGTTCGTGTACCAGTTTATAATTGACCCCAGAAACTGGACCACGTGCTAAAGTAGAGGAACGCAGTAAAAACACACACGTGGAGGAAAGACAGATGGGAACGAAACGAAGACAGCACGACGGGCAGTACAAATTTCGGGTGGCGATGGAGGCCGCCAAAGGCAG